>JBELHR010000011.1:0-63603 GCA_042091275.1 Flavobacteriaceae bacterium | reverse complement strand
CATTCAGCAATTTACTCAACTCAGTAAAGGAGATCTGTTTTCCCTTGTTTTCAAGTGTCAACATTGCTTTGAGATAATTTTCTTTGGTCTGTGTAGCCATATTTTTAGAATATTTCTCCAAATATAAAGAAAATACTAAACCTACTTGTTAGACTTGTCTAACTTTTATATTTTTGCAACTCTAATAAAAACTCATGAAATTTAAAATTCTGATATCACTGCTTTTGGTATTGTGTTGTTCTCTATCCCATTCCCAAAACATAAGTGGTTATATTCAAGACTCGGAAGGTGAAGCTTTACCCTTCGCAAATATACTTGTTGAAAATACTGAAATAGGAACGACATCTGATAAAGATGGATATTTTCAAATTAATTTTGAGTTTCAAAAAAAATCCAATCTCAAAGTTTCCTTTATTGGCTACTTAAATATGGTTATTTCTCTAGATCCTAAAGAAGATCATTCCTCTCTAACTATTAGACTTGAGGAAATCCCGAGCACTATGGATGAAATTGTGGTTTCTGGAACCCTAAAACCAATCTCTAAATTAGAAAGTCCTGTACCTGTCGAAGTTTATAGTCCTACCTTTTTTAAGAAAAACCCTACGGCAAATGTTTTTGAAGCCCTGCAAAATGTCAATGGAGTGAGACCTCAATTAAATTGTCAGGTCTGTAATACTGGAGATATTCACATAAATGGTCTCGAAGGTCCCTATACCATGGTTCTTATTGACGGAATGCCCGTAGTTTCAAGTTTGGCAACAGTCTATGGACTGTCTGGAATCCCGAACAGTCTAATCGACAGAATGGAGGTCGTAAAGGGTCCTGCATCCTCACTTTATGGCTCAGAAGCCATTGGAGGACTTATCAACATCATTACTAAAAACCCCTTGACTGCACCAAAATTGAGCTTGGACATTATGGCCTCGTCTTGGGAAGAGTATAATGTTGACTTGGGGTATAATGCTCAAATCGGAGAATCCTTAGCCGTTTTGACAGGAATTAATTATTTCAACTTTCAAAATGTAGTAGATAACAACGACGACAATTTTACAGACATGACTCTTCAAGAGCGATTTAGTCTTTTCCAAAAATATATCGTCAAAAGGCCTGAAGGTCGATTGTTTACTCTTGCCGGAAGGTACTATAGAGAAAACAGATGGGGTGGTGAATTAGATTGGACTCCTGAATATAAAGGTGGAGATGAAATATACGGTGAAACTATTGACACAAAAAGGTGGGAAATACTAGGACAATACCAACTTCCGTTTAAGGAAAGACTTGTGTTCTCCTTTTCCGCCAATGGGCATTACCAAGACTCTGCATATGGTGACCTACTCTATATCGCCGATCAGAAAATAGGGTTTGGACAGCTTACTTGGGACAAGCAAATCGACGAGCACGACTTATTGTTTGGGACTGCCGTTCGCTACAACTATTACGATGATAACAGCCCCGCAACCGCGATCGCTGACTCAAATGTACTACCGGGTATTTTTATTCAAGATGTCTATAAAATTGATGACAAAAATGAAGTTCTAGGAGGGCTTAGATACGATCATCACGAGGATCACGGCGGTATTTTTACTCCGAGAGTTGCTTACAAACACAAATTCTCCGAAGATCGTGTTTTTCGACTAAACGCAGGAACTGGTTTTAGAGTTGTAAACCTATTCACTGAGGATCACGCAGCCCTAACCGGTGCCAGAGATGTTATAATTCTCGAAGACCTAGAGCCCGAGCAATCCTATAATGTAAATCTAAATTTTAGTGAACGAGTTTTCTTGAAAAGCGGTGGATTTGTAAGCTTGGATGCCTCTGCGTGGTATACCTATTTTACAAATTTGATTTTACCAGATTACGACACCAATCCAAATCAGATTATCTATAGGAACCTAAATGGTTTTGCCGTTTCCAAGGGACTAAGTCTCCAAATGAATCTTACCATGGCCAACGGATTCTCGAGTCAAATCGGAGCTACTCTTATGGATGTATCAAACACCCAGGACAATCAAAAGTCGAGACAAATTTTAACAGAACGGTTTTCTGCAACTTGGGCTTTGAGTTATAGATTTCCGAGAACTAACCTATCGGTCGACTATACAGGAAACCTCTATAGTCCAATGCTGTTGCCGACCTTGGGTCCTCTAGATCCAAGACCAGATCAATCTCCTTGGTGGAGTATTCAAAACATCCAATTTACCTACAAAACTGGAGATTTCGAATTCTATACAGGTGTAAAGAATCTTCTAAATTGGACTCCTTGGAAAAACGCGGATTACCCGATAATCGCGAGGAGTTTTGACCCTTTTGACAGAGACGTTACTTTCGATAATGAAGGGATGGCAGTTGCTACAGACAACAATCCATATGCATTGACCTTTGACCCATCCTATGTTTATGCTCCAAATCAAGGAATTCGAGCTTTTGGGGGGATTAGATATAATTTATTTAAATAACTTAGGCCTATGAAGTTCCACTTGAGGCTGTTTTTTGCGATGATCTACTTTTTTACTTTAGGTGAAAATAGACTTTCTGCACAAAATCGCTCTGATGAAAATGGACTTTACCACTATGAGATAAATAACCTGGATAGCATTCAAGCCTCTGAAGCGAGACCAATTGTGTTTTATATTTACACGGATTGGTGTGTCTATTGTCGTCAGATGAAAAAACAAACCCTTAATGACCAATCATTGATAAGTGTGCTGAATAAGGACTTCTATTTCGCAAAATTAAATGCAGAATCCAGAAGAGACTTTCGATTCGCTGATCAAGAATTTTCCTTTTATCCAAGTTCAAGAGACTCTGGGACGAATGAATTGGCAATAGCATTGGCTGCCGAAAAAGGCCAAATATCCTACCCTGCATTGGTTATTCTCAATAAGAACAATGAAATTATTTATAAAGAAATTGGTTTCCAAACCAGCAATCAACTAAAAAGAACTTTAAAATATCTTCTAAAAGAAAGGGACAAATAGGGAATATATAATTTTCAGTAACTTAGACAGACCAACGCCTCTTTTATGGATATTAGAAAATTCAGAGAAAAATATGGTCTTAGTCTCATTCCCGCCTCTCACGTTGGCATCATTCTGGGAACCTTAGTCTGGGACCCTCTGTTATCTCCTCCGTCTTTTAACTATAAAGGAATGCCAAAACACATCTTAAATGCATTCTTGGATGCTGGCCTTTTGACAGAAAGTGACTGGAGTAAATTCCGAATTAACCTAAAGAAAGCACCTCAACTAACAGCTAATTTTGCAGATCAAAATATTGGGGTTGAAGCAAATAGTCTTCAAGAATTTAACAATCCTGTAATTAATACTATTCTGTCTAAAATAGAGGTTCTCTCCATAAGAAAATTTCGATTCGGAAATTTACAAGCTAGAGTAATGCCTGATATAATCCGTATCGAAATAGACAGTTTATTAGAGAAACTAAAAAGGAATAACTGGAGCGCATATGACGGAAAAATCAGAAGAGTCTTTATGATTACCGAACTCTATTACGGAGATATACAAATCCTGATAAGCAAGGGTGTCCAAGTAAAAAACATGTTTAAAACTAATATAGACAGCAATTTAAATCAAGAATACAGCTTTAGTCATCAAGAAGTTCCTTTTGCAATGAAACTGGAGCGAGTTAGGTACTTCAATGGATAAAACAATTACCAAAACCCACCATCGATGAAAATACAATTGATTAGAAATGCCTCCTTAAAGATTTGGATTAACAACAAAGTTATACTTGTGGATCCGATGCTTGGAGACAAATACAGCATCCCTTCATTTGGAGGTAAATCAAAAAACCCAACAGTGGATCTTCCCATCTCGATTGAAGAAGCTATAGAGGGTGTGGATATGGTCCTTCTGACGCATTTACATCAGGACCACTGGGATGAAAAAGCATGGGAAACCATACCAAAAGACACAACTATTTTATGCCAGCCAGGAGATGTAGAAAAAATAAAAGCTCAGGGTTTTAACATCATAATATCTATTGACGGAAGTTTCACTTTTCAAGGACTCCAAATTACTCGTACTAAAGCCCAGCACGGATCGGGTAGGGTTTTGGAACTTATGGGGAAAGCCTCAGGTTATGTTTTACAAGCGGAAGGAGAACCAACTATTTACATTGTTGGGGACAGTATTTTGATTCCGGAAATTAAGAACATTGTCGATAGATTCAATCCAGAAGTAGTTTTGACAAATTCTGGAGGCGCTGTAATGCCTGGATATGAAAAAACACCCATTTTGATGGACGCAACACAAACTGCTGATTTAGCAGATTATATCTCTCCCAAACTTCTTGTGGGCATTCACCTCGAGGCTCTAGATCATTGCCAAGTAAGCAGGGAAGAGCTAAACTTGTTGGGATCTGTTCACGATTCGAGAAATATTTTTATTCCTTTCGATGGAGATGTAATGGAATTTGGAATGTAATTAAATGAGGTATTTAACGTCTATTGAAAAGTTATGCGAATTTTAATTATACTTTTTATGTTTAGTTTAAGCCAATCTACCCTAGATTTCGGTCAGGGAAAATACGGAAATGATTGGATGATTATCAACGATGGGGTGATGGGAGGTATTTCAGACGGTCAAGCTCGTTTAGAAGAGGATAGTTTGGTATTTTTTGGAAGCTTATCACTTGAAAACAACGGAGGTTTTGCCTCGGTTCGAAGCCGTTTCGATCGCTATGATTTTAGTGAATTTGAGACTTTAACTATTCGCTTCAAAGCCCAAGGTGGCAAATTTTCCATGATGTTTGAGCAATCTCGATATTTTTATAATCCCTATTTTGCTTTAAATCTTCAATCTTCTGAGGATTGGCAAGAAATCACCATATCTCTCAGTGATCTCGAACAAATTCGCATGGGAAATAAGACTGGAAAAACTTTAGGAGACAATCCCCTAAAGGCAATTCGCATTGGCTTTATCAAAGCAGATAAAAAAACAAATCCTTTTAAACTCGAAATCGATTATATCAAGTTCAAATAAATATGGCCTTTTACCAATTCCGAAAAACTCAAACTATTAATGCCTCACTCGATGAGGTTTGGGATTTTATCTCCTCGCATCGCAATCTAAAGGAAATTACTCCCGATGATATGGGTTTTGATATTACTTCCGAAGGTCTCCCTGACAAAATGTACGAAGGAATGATTATTGCCTACAAGGTAAGCCCTCTGCTCGGAATAAAAACTACTTGGGTAACGGAAATAACTAAGATAAAAGACAAACATTATTTCGTTGATGAACAGCGTGTCGGACCCTATAAAATTTGGCATCACCAACATATTGTTGAGACTTGTGACCAAGGCGTTCTGATGACTGATATTGTCAGCTACTCCCCTCCCCTAGGCCTTCTTGGAAGAATAGCAAATTCTCTTTTTATCACCAAAAAACTAGAAGAAGTATTTGACTACCGCGTAAAGGCAGTAGATCGAAGATTTCCAAAATAAATCCAGTGAGTAAACACTAAGATAAGAGTCCTTGAGGGCTCTTTTTTTTTGAAATGTTTTTGCAAAATAATTATCTATCTTTATTTGGATTAATTATAAACAAGTGTATCTTTGCAAAAAATTTGACGTTTGATTCCAATGAAGTTGACACTTACACTCCTGCTATTCTGCACAATATGTATGCAAAGTAGCTTTGGTCAGAATAGCTACTCACTCGAGTTGATCGACGAATCAACAGGACAAAGTCTTATGGGGGCGCACTTGATTCAGACCAATCAGAATGGACTAAAGAAATACTATTTGAGTGACGAGAATGGTAGGGTGAATCTAAAAGGAAAAGACGCTGACCAAATCTCCATAAGTTATACCGGTTTTAAAACTTTAGATCAAAAGCTAGGTGCCAACCTTTCTCAAAAAATTATTTTGTCTGTGGATTTGTTCAATCTAGACGAGGTAGTAATGACCGCGCAATTAGGAACTGTAAAAGTAGACAAATCCATCTACGATATCCGTGTTTTAAGCAGGGAGGTCTTAGAGAGCAGAAATATTCAAAACGTACAAGAAGCACTTCAGTTTGAGCCCACAATCCAGTTGAGCCAAGATCCTATACTAGGAACCCAAATAGTAATGCAGGGTCTCGAGGGGCAACATGTAAAAATTCTTATTGATGGAGTTCCAATTATTGGAAGACAAAACGGGAATATTGATTTGTCTCAAATCGATGCATCTTCCATAGATCATATAGAAATAATTGAAGGGCCAATGTCTGTGGTATACGGTTCAAATGCCTTAGCAGGCACGATAAATATTATTAGCAAAACGGACAGTCCATATAACTTTGATTCACAACTAGGAACCTATTACGAAACCGTTGGTCTATTTACTGTAAATGGACTGGTCTCCATGCAGGGTAAAAAAAATCAGTTTGCTGTTGATTTTAGTGGGCGCTTTTTTGATGGGTTTGACTTGGACAAGAGCTCACGTCAATTAGATTGGGCTCCAAAAAATCTTTACAACGCTAATTTGAGCTATACCTTTAGAGAAAACAAATGGATTGTAAATTCTCGTATCCGATTCAATCTTGAAGATCTAACCTACAAAGGAAATTACACCTCCGCCAATCGGGCTTTTGACACCAATTTCAAAACGCAGAGAATGACTTACGTTTTGAATATAGAAAAGGAGTTTTCTAACAACGACTACCTAAAAAGTCAACTCTCCTTCAACACATTTAAACGAGAGAGTCAAAGATATTATGTAAAAGAAGATGAAGGAAGCTCGAATCTTTCAGGGGAACCGACTGAGGATTATTACGATCAAGTAAACTATCGACTATCCTATAAGCACGATTTTAGCGAATCTGTTTTGCTAAACTCGGGTTATGAATTGGATTCAGAGACAGGTAAAGGGGAAAAAGTAGCCGATAACAAAGGTATCTTGAGTAATGCCTTGTGGGCAGATCTTCAATGGAGATTATCAGAATCCTTGACCTTTCAACCCGGATTGCGCTATATGATTCACAATACTTATGACGCTCCTTTGATTTACGCTGGTCACTTCAAGTTCAACGAAAATAACTGGACCGCAAGATTGTCTTATGCCAAAGGATTCAGGACGCCAAGTATAAAAGAGCTCTACATGGATTTTGTAGATTCCAATCACCAAATATATGGGAATCCTGAACTCGATCCAGAAACTTCTCACAGTTTGAGCTTGGGACTGTCTAAATATCTAAACCTGAATAGTTCTAGAGGGATTAAGATAGATTTTAACACCTTTTACAATCATCTTAGCGATGTTATTGAATTGGTTCAAGATCAAAATAGTCAAGGTTTTATTTACAACAATATTAGCCAAAAGAAAACCCAAGGTCTGAACACTAGCTTCTCCTATCAATCGGGAAAAAGAGTTCGTTTTAGTGCCGGTGTTAATCTCACCGGGATTGCCTATGATTTGGAGAATAGTCAAGATTTTAATTTTGACTATAGCTTAGATTACACCTCTAGCTTGAGCTATATCTTCCCTACTCAAAACTTGGATGTCCTCCTAGACTTCAAGCACAACGGTAAAAGGCAACAAACAAGAATAAATTCTGAAGACCAAATCTATTTGGTTGAAACAGACCCTTACGATAACCTCGATCTGAATATCAACAAAACCTTTCAAAACGGACGCTGGATTCTCGGGGCAGGTGTAAAAAATATTTTAGATGTAAGTGCGGTAAATTCCAACGCAAATACAGGAGCACATAATAGCGGATCCGGAACTCTTATAGACTGGGGAAGAAGCTATTTTATCAGTTTAAAATTTAATCTCAAAACAAATAAACCCCAATAATTATGAAAAATTTAATCTACCTATTTAGCTTTGCTTTTTTACTATTCAGCTGTGAAGAAGATTCTACACCTGAAATCGAAACGGAGTCGATTCACGACTTGAGAGTTGCCCTTTATAGCCAGCCTGATGTTTTTATCGAAACTAGGAATCACAGTGGAGAAATGGAAGAAGTGAAACTAAACTACAATCGTCAAGTGTATGTGAATTTTGACGAGTCTACAACAGAACAGAATGCAGATACCACAGGGTACCACTGGAATGACGCAAATTATATCAAGTTTGACCTATGGACTCCATCCATGGATGAATCAACAGAAGCTCCAGGATGGGATATCGTATTTTCTTACTACAACGGTAAGCTTCAAGCTGGTGGGCAAGAAATGCCTTATTACGTGACAGGAGCTCTTTTAAATAAAGGAAACGTAGAAGTTCTGAAATTGAACAAGACAGACATGATTGAGGCTGGTCAAACATTTGTAAATTATACAGATATGACATTAGACCAAGCGTTAAACTACACCTACTCTACTGCAGTTGACGCTATCGGTCACGATTGGAAAGGTTTTGATATGTCTAGCTTTAGCTACACAATTGTTCAAGACCAATATTACGTGATCAAAACAGATCAAGGCGTACTTTACAAATTAGAATTCCTAGATTTCTATTCTGAGGATGGCGCTTTATTGGGATTCCCTAAATTCCGTTTTGAAAAATTATTCGAATAATCTTTTATTTGGATTAAATCTTAATTAATTTCGCAAGTAAAGTAAACTCAAGTTTTATGACCTTAAAATCGACACTTAGTATAGCGCTATTAACCTTGATCGTTTTTTCAACTCAAGGACAACGCAAATTAAAACAAGACCAAGCTGCAATTAAAGAAATGTGTGGTTGTTATGAAGTTAGCTTCAATTTTGCCGAAACGTTTGAATACTCTGAAGATCCAGAATATATGGGTTCTGCAGTTAAGAGAACTGGCGGATTGGAATGGGTTCAACTAGTAGAAGAAGAAAAAGGATTTGTATCCATGCAACACCTTCTTTTGGTAGGTCCAGAATCTTCTCCTTATATCGTAAAACATTGGAGACAAGATTGGGAATATCAAAACACAGACTTCTATATTTTTGACCACGATAATATGTGGAATTTTGTTAGTTTACCAAAATCTGACGTCAAAGGTCAGTGGACGCAAAAAGTTTTCCAAGTAGACGACAGTCCTCGTTACGAAGGAAGCGCTTCATGGGTTCATGTGGACGGTAAGAGTTATTGGGAAGACACAACCCCTGCACCACTTCCGAGAAGAGAGTATACGCAGAGAAGCGATTACAATATGACCATGCGTTCAAGCCGTCACGAAATAGTAGAGGAAGGCTGGATTCACAGTCAAAATAATGACAAAATCTTGGTTGAAGAAAATAAAGAAAATGTTTTAGTCGCTCAAGAGGTTGGATACAATGTATACAAAAAGGTGGAAGACTCCAGATGCAAAGGTGGTCAAGACTATTGGAAGGCACACAGCCAAATGTGGTCTAATGTAAGATCTAAATGGGATGCTGTTTTTGCAAAAGACCAAAACTTACATTTAAGAGACAAGGTGGATAACAAACCTTTGACAAAATACCTTTCAGCGGATAGTACAGACTTGAATAAAGAAGAAATTGACCAAATAATAGAATCTTTTATTATCGAATAATATGAAAGTAAATAAAGTAATTTTAATGATGAGCTTTTTCCTTTTTGGAATCGGCTCATTATTTGCGCAAAACAACACCCTTTTAGAACGATCTTTTTGGAAATCAAATCCAGATCTAGAGATGGTTAAATCAGCGGTTGAAAAAGGAGCTAATCCTTCTGAATTAAACTCTAACGCCTTTGATCCCACTGCTTACGCTATTTTAGAGCAAAGCTCAATGGATGTGATAAAATATCTTCTGACTTTCGAAGGAAATGATGTAAATAAACTTACACATGACCTTAGAACCTATGCCTTTTGGGCTGCCTATAAAGGTAATTTAGAGCTGTTAAACTACCTGCTAGAAAAAGGAGCAAGAACAGACTTAAAGGACAACAAAGGAAATTCCATATTGAACTTTGCAGCTAACGCTGGGGTAACAGATACTAGGATTTACGATTGGTGTATTACAAACGGTATAGATCCGACAAACGATTTTACAAGAAAAGGAGCAAACGCCATTCTTTTGGTTGCCTCCAAGAAGGAAAGCCCAATGCTTTTGAAGTATTTCAAAAGTGAGGGAGTTTCTTTATTTAGCAAAGATAATTTAGGTAGTGGAGTATATGATTACGCGAGTAGAGCCGGAAACACATCTCTCCTAAACGATCTTGAAAAACAAGGCTGCGAGCCGACAGACAGAGCTCTTTTGTTTGCTGCTCAAGGAACTAGAAATGGAGTTGTCGGAGTAGATTTCTTTACTTTCCTCAAAGGAAAAGGTTTAAATTTTCAAGTTGTAAATGAGGACGATTCAAATCTAATTCAGATTGTATCCAGAAATTCAAATGACTTGGATTTATTGGCGTTTTTTATGGAATCTGGAGTTTCTGCAAATCAAAAAAACAACAGAGGGCGCGTTGCTTTAAACGAGGCTGTTCGTTATAATAATTTGGATGTCGTTAATTTTCTAATCAGCAATGGTGCCGATGTTCAGAATTTAGATTCAAAAGAAAGATCCATCGCTTATGACCTTATCGGTTCATACAACTCAAGTAGAGAGAAGCTTTTTGAAGAAAAATATGCGGTTTTGAAAAAAGCAGGTTTTGACTTTGACAAACCAACCAGTGATGGAGACAATCTATACCACTTGGCGATTGAATTTGACAAATACGACCTTTTGTCATGGATTCAGGGCTTAAATATCGATATTAACCACACCAACATGGCAGGAGAAACTCCTCTGCATTTGGCAGTTTTAAAATCGACAAATACCGAATTATTACACCAATTGATTCAAATGGGGGCAGACACATCGATTAAAACTGAATTTGGTGAATCTGTTTACGAATTAGCTATGGAAAATGAACAATTGACCAAAGACGATTTGAATTTTTTAAAAACGAAATAAAATGAAATACTTATTCCTTCCCTTATTATTTTTGTCTCTGACATTAAGTTCTTTTACAAATCCTGAGCCATTGAATTATAAGTGTATGATTCAAATGACTAATTACAGTGGAGAAGGCGCTTATGTTGTAATCTCTCTTATGAGTCCAGAGGGCGAATATGTTAAAACCCTGTATGTTCAAGGAGAAGATAGTGAGTGGTACCACGACATTCCAGAATGGTGGAAATTCTACGGTAAAAAACGTACAAATATTGATGCGATTACTGGAGAGACAATTGCTGGTGGAGAGAGAAGTCTATGTGTTTTAGAATTGAATTCGGAATATATGGATCAAGGATATACGCTCAGATTCGAAACGGCGGTCGAAGATCAAGAATACCACAAAGCCGATTTGGAAATCGTATTGAATCAAGATAATTTGAAGATGAAACACGAAGGAAGCGGTTTTATAAGATATGTGCGAATGATAGCAAACTAAGCTAACTTATGTATAAATCAATTTGGAGGCTGAGCCATTTTATATTGGCTCTGCTTTCATCCTTTTTTTTAATATTTGCCTCATTAACTGGAGCTGTGCTTGCGATCAACGCGGGTTCCAAGCAGTTGCACAATGCCCACCCCTCTGAGTTAAATAGTATTTCTTTGGCAGAGTCTATGACTGCCTTTAAAGCAAAATATCCCGAAATCGTCGAATTGAGTGTTGACCAAGACGGTTTCTTTTGTGCTAGTGTTTTTGACGAAAATGGAGACTTTTTAGAAGGCTATTTTAATCCAAAAACAGCTGAATTTATGGAAGCAAAGGAAAAGAATTCTGCTTTTATAAATCTTGTTACTAACTTTCATCGATCCCTTTTCCTCAAGAGTACTGGAAGATTTATTGTTGGAGTCTGTTCCTTTTTTCTCTGCCTAATAACTATTAGTGGAATTCTTCTCTTAATCAAGAGGCAGGGCTCTATAAAAATGGCCTTTAAACCTCTAGTAAAAGATAACTTCTATTCCGACAAGCATATATATTTTGCTCGCTTAAGTCTAATTCCAATCTTGATTATTGCGCTTTCGGGTGTCTATCTATCCTTGCTGCGTTTTGATCTGATTCAGGAGCAATTTCAAGAAGTTTCTCTCGCAGAAAACACAGAGTCTTACGACAATATCGGAAACCTCTCTGTTTTCAAGCAGGTCAAGCTAGATGAATTAGAACGTCTAGAATATCCTTTTTCTCCAGACGAATCGGATTATTATCTTCTTAAACTCAAGGATCGAGAGCTTGAGGTAAATCAATATTCGGGTGAAATTGCCTCTGCTTCCCTCGGTAACTGGGTGCAAGTCCTCGGTCGAGATATCGGTCTTTTGCACACAGGTAAACAAGCTTCAATTCTCTATAACTTGATGCTGTTTACTACCTGTATATTTCTTTTGTTTTTTATTTATACCGGTTTTAAAATTAGTTTAAACCGCAGGCCTAAAATAAAAAAATCAAAAGCAGTGGTCGCGGTATCCCCCAGCTCTGCTATAATTTACGGTTCAGAGTCTGGGAGTACGGAACGGTTTGCAAGGATATTCCAAAAGCAACTTGTCGCTCAAGGCGAAAATTGTAGTTTGGTTGAATTAAACGACTTTGAGAATTCTGACAGCCTAGACACCTTATATATTTTTACAGCTACTTACGGCCAAGGAGAGGCTCCAGAAAATGCAGACGAGTTTCTAGAAAACTTCGATTCTAAAAACTTCCGAGAAGATCAAAAATATGCGGTCCTAGGTTTCGGATCGAGGAGTTATCCCGAGTTCTGTAAGTTCGCGAAAGACATTGATCAAATAATGGTCTCTAGTCCTTGTCAAGAGTTATTACCGACGAGATACATAGATAACTTTTCTGTTCAAGAAATACTCAACTGGGTCAAAGAGTTTAATACTGCAAAGGATTACACTTGTGAATTTAAACAAAGTGAGTTACGCCTACCCAGTCGATTAAAAACTTTTAAATTACTGGAAACCTCAAAAGGTGATATTGGCGAAGACGGTCTTTTTAATCTTTTGATCAAACCCCCTATAACCTCCTCATATCAATCTGGAGATTTGCTGTCCATCGAATTTAAAGAAGGTCAAGAACGACTCTACTCTATTGCTAAAATAAAAGATGGGCTGCTGCTCAGCGTCAAAAAACACAATGGAGGGCTCGGATCAGAGTTTCTATTCAATTTGGATCCCGATAAAAAATTTAAGGCGAGAATCATTCGAAATGATCATTTTTACCTGCCAAAAACTTCCAACCCCTTAATATTAATAGCGAATGGTACCGGTATCGCTCCATTTATAGGTATGATAGAGCAGGCAAAAAAGAGTCGAGATATCACTTTATACTTTGGAATAGCAAATAGAGACAGCCATACAAAAATGACAACTCGCTTAAACAAAAAGAGGATAAACCATTTGCATTTAGCTTATTCTCGTGAAGAGCCGTTTAAATATGTTCAGGACTTGGTTTCTGATCATGCAGAGCACCTAGCGGATAAACTTCAGAAAAACGCCGATATTATGATATGTGGCTCACTGGCTATGGAACAAGAAGTCAGTCTCGCTTTGGATTCGATTTTAAAAAATCAATTGAATTCTAGCTTTTCTGATTTCAAGAAAAACGGGAGGTATTACAGCGACTGCTATTAACCTGGAAACTCTGTTTTCCCATCCGCGAACTTTGCGAATCTCTGCGTTTCTCTAGGGTGCACAAATTCAGATTCTGGCCATGGCCAGCCCCCAAATTGGGTCTTTCTATAGCTGTTATAAGCATCCTGAATTTCTTGCTCAGTATTCATAACAAAGGGACCGTATTTTACCACGGGCTCTCCAATTGGTTTTGCTTGGAGAACGAGAATAGAGACCTCGCTATTTCCGGCAATGATTTCCATATCACTATCGGACTTTACCACTACTCTATTGTAGTTGGAAATATTAGTTCCATCGAAACTCGCCCCCTTGCCTTGAAAAAGATACAGAGATCTATTCAGGCCTTGTCTAATAGACTTCGGCAGTATATAGCTGCCTCCAGCCTCAATCTTTACAAGCCAAATTGCAAGCTCATTTTCAGGATCACTCGCCCAAGAATTCAAAGGAGAGTTCAAGGAACTATAGGATTTATATTTTCCAGAAATAATCTTTGTTTTGGAGAGAAGGCCTTTGGAATCCTTTTCTTCAACAACTGGAATTTTTTCATTCCAAAGCATTTTATACTCGGGTTCTACCCATTTTTTATCAGCAGGCAAATTCAACCAAATTTGGAAAAGCTCCAAGGTATTTGGCCCATTGGGGTTTAGTAAGGGAAACATTTCAGCGTGTTGGACTCCTTTTCCAGCTGTCATCCATTGTACGTCTCCCTGTCCAAATCTTCCCGTAGAGCCGAGCGAATCACTGTGATCAGCAAAACCTTGTTCCACAACGGTAACCGTTTCAAAACCTCTATGAGGATGATAAGGGAAACCTGGCACTCTTCTTCCGTGATACATGTTCCAACCGTCCTTATTAGCAAAATCTTGACCAATATTTCTTCCTGAAACCCCTTCTTTCGGACCGAGTGATTCGTTCCCTTCTGGATAATAGTCTAAATGGTGAACGGAAAATAAAAACGGATCTAGGGTCTGCCAAGTACCTCCTAATCTCTCTACGTCAAGTATGATTTTGCTAGCCATTGTAATAATTTTTCTCAAAGATAGAGTATAGCCCTGCCTATCGGTAAAAAACAATCTTAAAAAAATCAAAACAGTATTTTTTTGTTTAATGTTTTCGTCTTTTTATTGTATATTTGGACGTTTTGATTAGACAAAAATGGAATCCTCCAAACCCAAATAAAGGTTATCGTTTCGATAACCTTTATTTTTTTCCCTTTACATTTGGGGAATCTATCACAATCTAAGCGGCTATTTCTGCAGTAATTTGTATTTTAGAGATATGAGAAATGGTCACCAACTATTTGCCTTCTTTTTATTTATTATATGCTCCTCTTGGAGTCAGAATGGGATTCTTACTAAAGTTGACTTCGATCTCAACGACCAAAATATTGAGATGCAAAGTCTATTTAAGGATGAGCTGGGCTTCCTGTTTCTAGGAACTAACAATGGGCTTTATCATTACGACGGTGTTCATTCCAAACACATTCTCAGTTATGAAAACAAAGATTTTCAACTCGATGAATTTGTTCGTATTACTAAAATATCTCCGGAGGAGGTTCTTCTTGGGACCAAAAGAGGTTTGTATGTTTTTAATACTAGTAACTATAACTTAAACAAGATCCTTCTGATCGATCAAAAAGAACCAGTTTTTGTTCTGATAAGTAAAGTTATAGATGGATGGGTATATGTCTTTAACTCCGACAAAAAAGCCTTTAAGCTGAACATAAAAAATGGTGAAAAAATTCCTCTCGTTCTCGATGAAAGTTTACTAAAGGAAAACATTCGTCTTTGCATGTTGAGAGAAAACAACAACCAAATAGAGATTATTGGAGAAATAATAGATGCTGACAATCTGTTTAATCGATATAATATTACTACCAAAGAAAAAGAAGAAAACATTTCTCTTTTTCCAAAAGGTATGACTCGAAAGCGAACCAAGCTTTGGCCAATACGAAAGAGCTTAACGGATTTTTTTGAATTTAACCTAAAAGAAAACCTAATCCATAAAAATGATCTACCTATCCGGGATTCTCAAAACAATGCTGATTTTTTCACCACGATAGATGACGTCCTAAAAGATGAAATGGGCTTTTATTGGTTGGCAACGAAAGACGGTCTTTATCAATTCGTTCCAAAAAACCCAAAAGTATCCGCGCTTTCAAATGGAAAAATGCGCGGTCTGGCAAAAAGTCCAGATGGAACCTTGGCCTTTGCTTCAGAAAGGTTCATCTCTCTAAATTCATTAGAAACTGAAACAAAGATAAAGCTCATAAAGAAAATGCGAAGGCCCTACAGCCTATATTATAAGAATAAAGACACGCTATATATCGGGACAGAATATTCAGGACTTTATCAAATGTCTGGTGAAAAAATCCAAAAAGCCCCACAGTATTTTGACTTTTTGAATGGCTTTATGATAACTAAAATATTTAAAGATTCATCTGGTCTTCTTTGGTTTGTTTGTCAAAATCACGGAGTGATAGTATTTGACCCTAAAACAAGAAATCACAAACTAAAACAAAACATCAATTGTCAAGATTTAATTGAAATAAAGCCAGCGCAGTATGCTATGGCAGGAAAGGGTTTTGTCGAGACTTTTGGTTTTAAAAACAATGAATTTACAAACTCAAAAAAGTTTAAAAACAACTTCACTATTCGGTCAATAAAAAGTCATAAAAGCGCTTTGTATTATACCACTCTATATCACGGAGTAAAGAAGTTAGATCCAGGCTCTGGAAAAAGTGTTACAATTGGAAAAAATCTTGGACTAGAAGATTTGACTTGCTACAGCCTGGGTATTGTTAATTCCACTGTATACATTGGAACAAATGACGGTCTTGCACTATATAATATGAAGAAAAACATATCAGATCGAATTACAAAAAATGAAGGTTTGAGTGATAGGGAATTTAACTCCTATTCTGACTTTTTTGACGAGAGTACAGGCCAACTTTATATGGGAACGCAAAATGGAGTTACACGGCTTAATACAGATAATTCATTTATAGCAAAAAGTCAATTTGATGTTTTTCTTAGAAAAATAACTTATGTAAATAGTGCTGGAGAAAAAAAGGAAATAGTTCAACCAAAGGTGGACGAAACAATAGTTTTTCCTCCTCAAAGCTACCAAATTGTTTTCGAGCTAGCATCTAATGATTTGAGATCGCCAAAAAAAACGGATTATATCTATGCATTTGATACCGAAACCCCAATCAAATCTGATAACTCCAACTCCTTAATGTTTCCCTATCTTCCAGAGGATTATTATTCTTTAAATGTTAGGGCGGAGAATGAAAGAAAACAAAAATCGCGAAATACTCTTAAAATTAAATTTAGAGTTATGCCTGTCTTTTATAAGTCCGGGTGGTTCATGTCCTTAATTGTTTTAATTTTATCTTCTTCGATATCTTTAATTCTATATTATCAAAACCAAGTGAAGATTAAACTTGCAGAGGCAAAAACTCAATTTGCATCGGATCTTCACGATGAGATGGGAGGGGATTTGACCGCGATAAAATTTAAAACAGAGCTCCTCGCATTAAAAGCCTCAGATGATCAAAAGCGAGAACTACTCTCCATCAAAAATATTACGGAGAGTACTATGATCAATGTGAGCGACCTAATATGGACACTAAAACCGAGTAACCAAACTCTTGGAGCTATGGTGGAGCGCATAGATAAATTGCTGAAACTAAGGCTTTCAACAGGAAAGTATAAATATAAAATTAAAACCGGCAACCTAAATAAATCTGCTATTCTAAAACCAAAAGTCAAAGAAAATCTATATCTAATCCTAAAAGAAACTCTTTCAAATTTTATCAAGTATTCCTCATACGACACCTTTAATGTAATTATTGCGAATTCCGGTAAAGGGTTGATTGTGAAAATTTTTCAGGACGGCAGCTCTATTGATAAAAAAGAAGATACTGTTGGCTATGGTGCTTTTGGAATTTCAATTATGAAAGAAAGAGCTAAAAATGCAGGATTTAGTTTAAAAATTGACAAAACAAAAAACTGGACCACAACTATAATCATCGATAAACTATGAGAATTGCTTTAATTGAAGACCACAAATTAATTCAAGACACTATTAAAAGCTATTTCAACAGCTTAGAAGGTTATCTGTGTGACATATGTTCTCCTAGTGTAGAACAGTTTTATAAAGACTTTGTAAAGTTCGATTCCCCCGATATCATACTTTTAGACATTCAGCTCCCAGGTATTAAGGGCCATCAAGCAATACCAAAAATAAAGCATTTATTGCCCGATAGTAAAATAATGATTTTTAGTAATATCGAGGATGACAAAGTAATTTTAGAGGCCCTAAAACTCGGGGCAGATGGATATATTCACAAAAGTTCCTCTCTAGAGGATTTAAAAAATAGTTTAGATGGACAGAGAGCTTCCCTCTCTCCTGGAGTAGCCGAGAAGCTAATCAATCATTTAAAGGGGATTCGTCCCGTTTCTGAAAAACTAAAATCTTTGACAGAACGAGAAATGAGTGTTCTCAAACTACTCTCCGAGGGTCTCAGTCAAAAAGCAATAGCAGATCAGCTTTTTATTGGAGTTGACGGAATACGATACCACACAAAAAACATCTATTCTAAACTAGAGGTAAAAAGTAATATTGAAGCTATCAAAATCTATTTAACCCAATAAAAACAATTACTACATGATTGTGTAGCATATAAACCCCTGTTTGTGGCTATATTTACAATGTGTTTATTTTGTAACATTTTAGGGGTAGGAGGTTAGACAAATAAACATAACAAAGACCAATCGATTCGATTGGTCTTTTTTTTGCTCCAAATTTTTTCACGAATAATGTCGTATATTTATTAAAAACATAAATTATGGCACAGTTAACTTTGAAATCAATTAAGAATGCAGTAAATCATTGGTATATCCCTTTTGTGGTGGGAGTTGTATTTATAGCCTTAGCAATCTATAGTATTGTCACTCCAGAACAATCATTCTTGGCACTTACCTATCTATTTAGCATTTCCTTTATCCTTACAGGTCTGGCAGAAATAACTTTTTCCTATGCTAATAAAAATGAAATGGATAGTTGGATTTGGACTTTATTGTTCGGAGTTATCACCGCAGCTTTTGGATTTATAATGTTGGTTAGGCCTGAAATATCAATGGCCACTCTTCCTTTATATATTGGTTTTCTTGTTATGTTTCGATCGGTTAACGCAATCAGCCTAGCCTTGGATTTAAAGGGTTATGGAATTCCAGCAACTCGCAATTTAATGTGGGCAGGGGTGCTAGGGCTTCTCTTTTCCATTCTACTAATTTGGAACCCAGGTTTTGCTGGACTTACACTTGTGTTTTGGATGAGTTTTGTACTGTTTTGGGCAGGGGTACTGAGTCTTTACTTAGGGTCGTTTTTATATAAAATTCACAAATCGCCGTCTACGCTAAGTGCAAATTTGGAGAAGCGACTAAATGATCTTCAAAGTGATATAAAGGAGCACTTTAACAAGTAAATAAATTTTACTTTGTTGAAAATACCTCATTCTTATGTGATTAGAATCTAAAAGCTTACTTATGAGAAAATCAGTTCTGCTATATTTATGTGTAGTTGTTCTACTGATATTCACTAGCTCTTTCTCGATAAAAAAACCTAATCTACAGTTTTTAATCGAGGAAACTTTGGAAAAGTATGCCTCGGTGGATCAAGGAAAAAATGCAGATTACATTCCTTACCTAGCTGAAGTTAATCCAAATCTATTTGCTATCAGTATAGTAGATTTAAAAGGAAACCTATTCAGCACTGGGGATTCAGACTTTGAGTTTGGTATCGAATCGATTTCCAAGGTTATGCTATTTTCACTTGCTCTTGAACAAAATGATGCAAAGACCATTGAAAGACTTATTGGTGTCGATGCGACCGGGCAGCCCTTTAATTCGGTTCTAGCCCTGGAAACTATTCCGTCTAGAACTGTAAACCCTTTTGTAAACGCAGGGGCCATTGCTACCAATAGCATTGTATTGGGCTCTCAAGGGAGGACAAAAGATCAAACCATTGATGCCTATATGGAGGATTTCTGCGGTAGACGCCTCTCTATAATTGAGGAATTATTCCTTTCTGAGATGAAAACCAATCAACACAATGTCGGTATTTCAGTTCTACTTGAATCCTATAATCGAATGTATGCGGACCCCTATGAATCTACAAGGTCCTACACAAGACAATGCTCCTATGCCATAACTTCAAATGACTTGGCTATTATGGCGGCCGTTCTCGCAAACAATGGAATAAACCCCGTCACAGGGAAACGTGTACTAAAGCCCGAAAATGTCACAAAAGTGTTAGCTGTAATGGCGACAGCAGGCCTCTACGACACCTCTGGAGAATGGCTGTACTATGTCGGCTTACCTGCTAAAAGTGGTGTCGGTGGTGGAATAATGGCCGTCGCTCCAGGAAAATATGGAATCGCTGTTTTTTCTCCGCCTTTGGACAAAGCTGGAAATAGTGTAAAAGCCCAAATGGTAATAAAAGACTTGTCTGAAAAACTGAATCTCAATGTATTTAAACCCTAAGTCCATGAGAAAAAGTTTCATTTTAGTCGTTCTGATTTTTATAAGTTTTACTGCTTTTAGTCAAGAAAAAGACTTGGACTCTCTATATAAAAAAATAGAGGAGCTCGAAAAACGTGTCGAACAGATTAATGAAAGAACCACTGATGATCTGCCTGATTATCAAGAATTCACTCGTGGAAATATCGAAGCGCTCAACCTCACACCATCTATCAAAGGAAATATTTCTGGGGTCGAGCTATCCATTGGTGGTTTTGTCCAAACAGATTTTATTCTCGATAGCCATAGAACCTCAAATCGTTACGGTTTTCAAAATAGTGCAATCGACATGGTAAATCGCGGTCGGGATGGTCAACTGACCTTTAGCACAAAACAAACGCGTCTGACCTTTACTTCAAAATACAAATTGGACAAAGGTGAAATCTTTACACTATTCGAGATGGACTTTTTCAACCTCAATGGAGCTTATCCCGAAATTCGACATGCTTACGGAGAGATCAATGGTTTTGGTGTTGGAATGTACTGGTCGAATTTTATGGAAGTTGAGGCTTTCCCAAATCTTTTGGATTATTGGGGACCGTCCGCAATGGTTTTTAGCCGCCCCATTCAAATACGGTATAAAATCCCGCTAAAAACCGAGAAAAATAGAGTTGTATTATCTTTGGAACAACAGACACCAGACCTCAACTATGAGAATACGGATTATCAAAAATGGTTTATTTCACCGAATCTAGTGGCGTCATATCGACGAGATTTCAATCAGAGTTTTGTAAAGGCTGCAGTGGTTCTTCATCCGATAACCTACGAAAGCTTAACGGATGAGAAGTACAATAAAATGGGATGGGGAATCAATGTGGCCTCCAACCTCTACACAAAAGACAATAGCCATTTCTCTACTCAAATAACTTTCAGCGATGGCTCTTCTAGCTACTATAATGATCTGGGAGGCTCTGGATACGACGGCTACTTTGATCCGTCTTCAGGTAATTTAACAACCTTTCAGGCCTTCGCTTTTATGGCCTTCTACAACCATTGGTTTTCCAAAGACCTCAGCGCCTCAATTGGCTGGGCATATCTCGACCTACTAAACACCGCAAACAATGATTATCAGGTCTATGACAATAGCAACTACGGCTCTGTAAACTGTATTTATTATCCTTGGAAAACGGTAAAAATCGGAATAGAGTTTATATATGGAGACTTAAATTATACCACAGGGGTTCGAGGCAAAAACTCTCGAATACAATCCTCCTTTATGTTTAAATTCTAAATTCCCTCGCTTTTTGTCCGTAGAATATATTATGATTACTTTTAGAAAAAATCAAACCTTTATGAGAACTGTTTTATACATCTGTGCCTTTTTTATTTCTCTTTCCAGTTTTTCTCAGGACCAGTTTGGAGGTGTAGCCCTCTACACACTGCGAGAGGATATGTCTACCAACCCACAAAATACTTTGGAAGAAGTATCAAATATTGGCTACTCCTATATTGAAGCTGCCGGTTATGACAAGGGAAAATTCTATGGAATGGAGCCCCTTCAGTTCAAGGCTTTATTGTCCGAATATAATTTAATCCCAGTTAGTACACATCAAGGAACGGTTACCTTAGACAACATGACTGAAATGATAGCGGATGTCAAACAAGCTGGATTTCAATATTTTGTAATTCCAGTTCCGCCGATGGGAATGTTTTACTTCGACGAGGCTACTATGTCCATGGGAATGAATGGAACTATTGAGGAGTTAGCCTCAATCCTAAATAAAATCGGTGAAAAGTGTAACGAAGCAGGTTTGAGTTTATTATATCACAATCACGATTTTGAATTTATCAAGGACAAGAATGGCTCAGCCCCTATTGACTACCTACTTGAGAATTGTAATCCAGACTGGGTGAATTTTCAAATGGACTTGTTTTGGGTCCATCGTGCAGGAGTCAACCCCGCTGAATACTTTGAAAAATATCCAGGCAGGTTCAAGATCTGGCATGTAAAAGACATGAATGACCAAGGCCTCTTCGCTCCAGTTGGCGAGGGAAATATTGATTTTGCTGAAATCTTAGAGTACAAAGAACTCTCAGGAATGCTATATTATATGGTAGAACAGGATATGACCTTTGAAATCAAGCCTCTTGAAGCAGTAAAAATCAGCCATAACAATCTAAAAAACATAGGGTTTAATTAAAATTAAGTTAAAAACCACTTCTTTTATTTTACTTATCTATATTAATCGTAATATTGCAATAAATAGACTTTATGGGAATCTCGAAAACTGAAATATTTAGCTTTAAACAAAATGAAATCGCAGGTCTTGCCAAGGCATTTGCTCATCCAGCTCGTGTTGCTATTTTAGAGCAACTCTTTAAACAAAACGCCTGTGTATGCGGGGACTTAGTCCAAGAAATTGGTCTTGCTCAGGCAACGATATCACAACATTTAAAAGAATTAAAATCTCTGGGCCTCATAAAAGGTAATGTAGAAGGAACCTCTGTTTGCTATTGTATAAATATGGAAAATTGGACCAAAATGAAATCTGTCCTTTACGAATTTATCAATCGAGATTTACATCAAAACTCTTGTAATTAAAATATATATTATGCTATTATCTGAATTAAAACAAAACTTAAAAGAACTAAAAACAATATCCTTTCAGCTTCCTAATGGTGATCTCGTCCCACGAAATTTCCACGTAACGGAAGTAGGTAAAGTAAGTAAAACCTTTATCGACTGTGGAGGCACTTTGCGCAAGGAAGACTCTATTAGCCTTCAATTGTGGAATGCCGATGACTATGACCATCGCCTATTTCCCGATAAACTCTTGAGCATACTCGAATTGAGCGAAAAAACTCTAGATCTGCAAAATCTTGAGATTGAAGTGGAATATCAGGGAGAATCCATACAGAAATATGGACTAGATTTTGACGGAAAATCATTTTTATTAACGACAACCCAGACGGATTGTTTAGCGAAAGATTCCTGTGGAATTCCATATGAAAAAGAGCAGGTATCCACAGTAAATCAATCGACGTCGTGCGAGCCTGGATCAGGATGTTGTTAGAAAATTAGGGTGTATCTATCGCGCGCGATATATTTTTGCTATATTTGTGTCGTAAACGATACATGTAGTATATGCTAAAATCCATCAAGACTTTTTCAGAAATCTTCCTTCCCGTATTTACTGGAGTTTTTATGTTTGTTTCCGGATATGGTCATTTGTTTCTCGCTGCCGAAGAGATTGAACTTTTAGTTCCTGCCTGGTCTCCCATAAGCCCAAAAGCAATGGTTATAGTTACGGGCTATATTGAGATAACCATAGGGCTTGCTTTTATTTTTCTAAGAAGCAAGATCCATATAGTCGGTTGGATTCTAGTTGTCTTTTTAATCCTTGTCTTTCCCGGTAACCTCTATCAATACAGCAATGACATTGATGCTTTTGGACTAAATACTCCTGGTAAAAGACTAGCCAGACTCTTTTTGCAGCCTTTTATAATCCTATGGGTGCTTTATGTATCAGGTAATTTAAATAAGCTAATCCCCCTAAAAACAAATAAATGAAAACAAACTTTTACAATTTTGAAGCAGAAACGCTCCAAGGAAAAATGGTGAGTATGGAGTCTTTCAAAGGCAAAACGATACTCGTTGTAAATACCGCTAGTAAATGTGGTCTTACCCCTCAATACGAAGGTCTTGAGAAACTTTATCAAAAATATCAAGATAAAGGATTGGTGGTCTTGGGATTCCCTTGCAACCAGTTTGGAAATCAAGAGCCAGGAGATGCAAAATCAATAGAAGAAGGCTGTCTTATCAATTATGGAGTCAGTTTTCCTATGTTTGCCAAAGTAGATGTCAACGGTAAAAATGCTCATCCTGTTTACAAATACTTAAAGAAAGAACTTTCTACATTTTTAGGAAGTAGAATAAAATGGAATTTCACAAAGTTCTTAATTGATTCAGAAGGAAACCCTATCAAGCGTTTTGGGTCAGCCACAAAGCCTGAAAAAATTGACAAATACCTGGAGTCTAGCTTAAATTAAAACCTCTTGCCCAATTTTTAATAAGATTGGGCTTTTTTAACCCCCTAAATCCTAATTATGGCCTACGAAGAACTCAAATTAGAAAATCAACTTTGCTTTCCTCTTTATGCCGCCTCGAGGCTGATCACCCGCGCATATCAACCCTTTCTCGACGAACTTGGTATCACCTATCCTCAATATCTCGTATTAATGATTCTTTGGGAGCGAGGGGAACTTCCTGTAAATGATATTGCAAAAAAACTCCATTTAAAAACAAGTACCGTTACTCCACTACTCAAAAGAATGGAGGAACAAGCCTGGCTCGTAAGAAAAAAAGACTCTAAAGATCAACGAAAGGTGCTTATAAGCCTTAGCACAAAAGCTAAATCTATAGAAGCAAAAGCACTTTGCATCCCTAGAGCGCTTACCCAAGAATTTGACCAAGGTCCCTTAACTCTGACCGATGCAATAAAGTTAAAGGAGGATTTAGATAAGCTTATTTCAGCGATGAGCAGCTGAAAACCCTTTTTTAGGTCTTGGAATTGTTGTAACTTTAGATATGACCTATAGAACTATATTTATTATCCTGGCGAGTATTTTAACTGTCTTGCTGACTACAGTTATCATCTATTCTCCAGACCAAAGGGTGTTGGCAATAGGACTTCTGTTGTTTCTCTGTGTTGGTTGGTATGATGTTGTTCAACCTTATGACAATATTTTAAGAGATTACCCCATAGTCGGTCATATGAGATATATCCTGAGGGGAATCGCCCCTGAACTTCAACAGTATTTCATAGAAACAAATACCTCAGGAGAGCCCTTTAATAAAAACACGATTCAACTGATTAAAAGTCGTGGCGAAAATAAAGAAATTTACCATCCTTTTGGCACAGAACAAAACTTCTACAAGGAAGGACTTGCTTGGGTCTCTCATTCTCTCTTTCCAGCAAAAAAACTTGAGGTTTTCCCTAGAGAAGATATTGGAGGTCCAAATTGTAAGCAAATCTATAGTGCATCCATTCTCAATATATCTGCTATGAGTTTTGGTTCTTTGAGCGAGAATGCAATAATTGCTTTGAATGAAGGAGCCGAACACGGTAATTTTTATCACAACACTGGAGAGGGTGGCCTCACCCCTTATCACGAAAAAGGAGGAGATATTGTTTTGCAAATAGGAACTGGGAATTTCGGTTTTAGACATGAAAATGGACGCTTCCATGACGATCTTTTTAGAGAAAAATCAAACCGCTCTAAAGTAAAGATGATTGAAATAAAAATTTCACAGGGAGCAAAACCTGGGCATGGAGGAGTTCTCCCAGCTGTAAAAAACACGGAAGAAATCGCGAAAATTAGAGTTGTAGAACCTGGTGTTGATGTCTTGTCTCCGCCTGTTAATCCCGAAATAACATCTTTGGAAGGAATTGGTGATTTTGTCGTTCGCGTTCGAAAATTGAGCAACTACAAACCCGTTGGTATAAAACTATGCATAGGTTCTATTCAAGAAACCGAAGAGCTCATTGATATGTTTGTCTCACAAAACAGCTTGCCCGATTTCATAACCATAGACGCCTCTGAAGGAGGAACTGGTGCAGCGCCAATTGAATATTCAAATCACGTAGGAATGCGTGGGGACGATGCTTTGCGCTACATGGATAGCCTATTGAAGGAAAAAGGAGTAAGAGAACAGACAAAATTAATTTACGGAGGAAAGGTTTGCACAGGTTTTACCATGTTTAAAGCATTTTGTTACGGAGCTGATGTTTGCAATTCCGCAAGGGGATTTATGTTTTCCTTAGGCTGCATACAAGCCCTGCGCTGTCATACAGACTCTTGCCCAACAGGAGTTGCTACTCAAAACAAAAAGCTTCAAGAGGGACTTGTCCCCAAGGTAAAAAGGGTCAGAGTATACAGATATCATAAAAATACAATTCACTCCTTTTTAGAGATTATGGCTACGGCTGGTATTCGTTCAAAAAAAGACCTTCACCCAGGATTGGTAAACCAAACAAAACCGACAGTTTTCGGTATTTAAATTCAAAACTCAATCCCTTAGCATAACGAATTGGCGCCCTACCTTTGATCCATAATGAGGGCTAAAAATATTTTCATCAAAAAACGAAAAAACCCCCAAGGCCCCGAACTCAAACGTTTGAGTTTGTTTTTAAAGTATTTGTGTAATTAAAAATTTTGATGTAACTTCACGCTCGTAAAGACAGATTTTATTGTCGAACCTCTACCTAATTTTATCAAAGGAGCCCTTCTAGGACTCCTTTTTTATTTATTTAGAATAGTTCCAATATTAATTGGTCAAAAAAAGTCTTAGTTTTAGGAGGTTAAACTTTTTTCAGCTATGACAACTTTAAATATTAATGGGGAAGAACATAAAGTCACCCTAGATAGCGACATGCCTCTATTGTGGGCAATTCGTGATTTGGTAGGTTTTACAGGTACAAAATACGGTTGCGGAAAAGGTCTTTGCGGAGCTTGTATGGTCCTGATAGATGGTAATGCAGTAAACTCTTGCCAACTAAAAGCTATCGATGCTGAAGGGCTAGAGATCATAACGATCGAAGGAAAAGACCCAGAGCTAAAAAGACTTCAGGAATCGTGGAAACAAAACAACGTCCCTCAATGTGGGTTTTGTCAACCCGGACAACTTATAACCGCAGCAAGTCTTCTCAAGCGAAACCCTAAACCTTCCGAAGAAGATATCGATCAAAACATGTCCCGAAATATTTGTAGATGTGGTACCTATCAAAGAATCAAAAACGCAATAATAACAGCCTAGCTATGGGGAAAATTAAAAACATCAGCAGAAGAGGCTTTATCAAAAGTATCGGCTTGGCCTCAGGAGGACTTATATTGGCGTGCAATACAGAAGTTTTTAGCCCGGCAAAAATAGCCCAAGGTCAGTTCAATCCCAATCTATTTGTTCAACTAAAAGAGGACGGCACCTTGATTCTAGTAGCTTCTCGATCGGAAATGGGTAACGGGGTCAGAACCTCACTTACCTCTGTAATCGCCGACGAAATGGAGGCGGATTGGAACAGGGTTGAGATAAGTCAAGCTACAGGAGACAAAAAATACGGAGACCAAAACACCGACGGTTCTAGATCTATTCGCTACCTCTTTGAAACCATGAGAGAAATGGGTGCAATGGCAAGAACCATGCTCGTCCAAGCGGCAGCAATTCAATGGGGGCTAACCGAGGAAAACTGTTATGCACAAAATCACGAAATACGAAATAAAATAAACAATAAAACCTTGTCTTTTGGAGACCTGGCAATCCGAGCCTCTGAACTAAACTCACCAAAAAAAATAAAGCTCAAAGACAGCAAAGATTTTAAGTATATCGGATCCTACCTGCCTTCTATAGATCTGGATAAATACGTCACAGGATCTGCAGAGTTCGGCTTGGACAAGCGTTTGCCTGGAATGAAATTCGCTGCAATATCTAGACCTCCTGTAACTTTTGGAAAAGTCAAATCCTTTGACAGAGAGGCAGCAATGTCGGTTCCTGGAGTAGAATCTGTAGTACAAGTAATGCGGGTCCAAAAGCCTTTTGGTTGTCTCGGAGGTGTTGCGGCAATTGCGACCAATACTTGGGCCGCTTTTAAAGGAAAAGAGGCTCTAAATCCAAAATGGGAAGGGGGAGAAAACGCAAACTATAACACTTCTGACTTTACAGAAGAGTTAATGAAAAATCTCAAAACTAACCCAGACACCATAAAAGATGAAGGTTCTGTTGACTCTGCATTCGCAAAAGCAGATAAGATTATCGAAAGTGAATTTAGAACCCCTCATTTGGTGCACGCCCCTATGGAAGTACCCAATGCGGTTGCTTATGTTCAACGAAATAAATGCGAGGTTTGGGCACCTACCCAAGACCCCCAATCCGCTAGAAAAGAAGTGGCAGATTATCTAGGTCTAGATATTAAGGATGTAACTATTAACGTAACTTTTCTAGGTGGAGGCTTTGGGCGCAAGTCCAAGCCAGATTATATTGTTGAAGCAGTAGCCATCTCTAAATCGATCAAAGCTCCAGTTCAAGTAGTTTGGTCAAGAGAAGATGATATCAAGCATTCCTATTACCACACTTTAGCTGCACAATATATGCGAGCTTCTTTGGATAAGGAGGGTAATGTTACCGGCTGGGATCACCGCTATGCTTTTCCATCAATTGGGTCTACTTATTCCTCCTTGGTAACTAGTCCAATGGGTTGGGAATCTGCTTCTGCAACAGATATACCTTATAAGTTACCTAATATGAAGGTAAGTATTGGAAAAGCTCCTGCTCATGTTAGAATTGGATGGCTTAGATCTGTAATAAATATTCCTCACGGTTTATCGATAAATGTTTTTATTGACGAACTGGCAAGTGCTGCAGGAAAAGACCCTTTAGACTTTAGACTAAATCTAATAGGAGAAGATCGAATTGAAGATACAAACAACGAATATAAATACGACACAGCTCGACTAAAACACGTTTTGAGAAAAGCTGCAAAAAATGCAGACTGGGGCAAAGAGCTTCCAGAAGGTCACGCTCAAGGAATTGCACTTCAATATTCCTTTTTGTCTTATGTAGCAACAGTTGTTGAGGTTTCCGTTTTAAATGGAAATCTAAAAGTTCACAAGGTTCATTCCGTTATTGACTGTGGAAGACCCATAAACAAAAGTACTATAGAATCTCAAATGCAAGGTGCGGCTATCTTTGGAATGTCCTTGGCCTTTTATGGAAAGATAACGGCCGAAAACGGAATTATCAGTCAAGAAAACTTTAACGATTATCCAATGATTCGCATGAGTGAAGCACCTCCTGTGGATGTGGAGATAATAGATTCCGAGGAGAAACCAACTGGTGTTGGTGAACCAGGAGTGCCACCCGTAGCCCCTGCTATAATAAATGCGATTTTCAAAGCTACAGGTAAGCGTTATTACAATCTCCCACTATCTGATTACGGTCTGGTATAATGTGGAACTGGACTGAAGACATAATCCGTCTACGTCAACAAGGTCGATTATTTGCTCTTGTTACTGTTTCCAAAGTAAAAGGGTCTGCGCCTTGCAAAGTTGGCAGCAGAATGATCGTAGATCTAGACGGAAATATTTGGGGAACTATAGGTGGTGGTCGTTTGGAGTATGAAGTCATTTCTCAAGCTAAATTGGCTATTGCAAACAAACAATTAAAAGAATACTCCTATACCCTGGGACCCGAATTTGAGCAATGTTGTGGAGGTGTAGTAGAACTAATAATTGAACCTATGAATCAAGAGCCAAAACTTTATATTTTCGGCGCTGGCCATATAGGCCTTGCTCTTTGTGATATCATGAAGGACACTGCTTTTCAAATAAACCTAATGGATACGCGACCAAATTGGATCCATTCTTTTTCAAGTGACCGGCAAATAGCTGTGAGTGATATGGATTTTGATTTGTATAAGTCTCAGGTGGCCTGGGGAGATAACACCTATGTTGTGATCTTGACCCATGACCACAAACTCGACTTTGAGATTACTGCTTTGGCTTTGTCTATGTCCACTAAATATATCGGTCTAATTGGTTCCAAAACCAAAGCTGCTAAATTTGAGAGCAAACTAAAGAGAGAGCTCAGCATGGAAGAGGGAATGACGAGAGTTGATTGCCCAATGGGAATTGATTTAGGAGGAAATCATCCCAAAGAAATTGCCCTATCAATAGCGGCTAAGCTTCTTAAAATACATTATGGAAAATAATGTTATTGCAGTTATTCTAGCGGGGGGAAAATCCAGCAGAATGGGAAGTCCCAAGGGGCTCCTCGACTTAAAAGGAAAAACCTGGATAGAACATCAAATTGACAAATTAGAATTTGCCTCTGAAATCTATATAGGCCTTGGATACCACTCCAAAGCATACCTGCAGCTAGAACCAAAACTTGGAAAAAAAGTCCAGCTTCTAATTAATCCTCAGCCCGATAAAGGTCCTTTTTCAACACTAAAACACGTTTTACACAATATAAAATTACCCTCCTCTTCAAGCGTATTAATTTGTCCTGTAGACATACCTATTAGTTCTCAAGTTCCTTTGTTACTTGAGTTTGACGGCTCGGTTATTCGTCCAACTTACCGGAGCAAGTCGGGCCATCCCATACTTCTTCGCAAGCAGGCCATTGACGCTTGTACAAAAGCAGACTACTCAGGTCGATTGGACGAGGTTTTGAAGAGCTTTCAAAAAACGGAAGTTCCCTTTGAGGACGCCTTGATTCACTCTAACCTCAACACACCTGAAGAGTGGGCTGTTTTTAAGGAAAAATATCTTTCCTTATATTAGAGCTTCACAAAATTCCAACAAATGAAAAAACCCGAAATAGAGCAAGGAGTCTTTGACCTATATGACGACTATGCACACAACGAAATCAGTAGAAGACAATTTGTAGATCGCCTTGGTAAATACGCTATTGGAGGTCTAACGGTCGCGGCACTCATGAGTCATGTAATGCCCAAATACGAGTCGAATAGATTGATTCTCAAAGATGACCCCAGACTGGATAGCGACTTTATTAATTACAACTCCCCTCTCGGCGGTGGAGAAATCAAAGCGCTTCTTTCCCAACCCAAAGACAACAAAGTTAAGCTACCTGGAATTGTGGTTGTCCACGAAAACAGAGGACTAAACCCTTATATAGAAGATGTCGGCAGAAGAGCTGCCTTGGAAAACTACATTAGTATAGCTCCTGATGCGCTCAGCCCTCTTGGTGGTTATCCGGGAAATGACGACGAAGGAAGAGCCATGCAAAGAGAAAGAGACCCCTTGAAAATGTTGGAAGATTTTATTGCGGCTTTTGAATACTTAAAAAATCATCCAGATTGCGATGGAAATATCGGTGTGGTAGGATTTTGTTTTGGGGGATGGATCTCCAACATGATGGCTTACAGATGTAAAGATTTAAAGGCGTCGGTTCCATACTACGGAAGGCAGTTGACTCCCGAACAAACCGCAGAGGTCAAAGCTCCACTTTGCCTGCAATATGCAGGATTGGACAAACGCGTAAATGCCGGTTGGCCTGAATACAAAACGGACCTAGACAAAGCAAATAAAACCTATGAATATTATGTTTACGAAGGGGTAAATCACGGTTTTCACAACAATACCACACCGAGATATGACAAAAGCTCAGCAGACCTGAGTTGGAAAAGGACTATGGCTTTTTTCAATAAACACCTTTCCGAATCCTAAGAATCTTTAAATGAAAAGACTTGAGATAATCAAAGAACTCGAGAAAAAAGCGCTGCAATTAGACCCTAATCCAGAACAAAAAGCCGCCTGGAATTCTAAAGTTCATGAATATGCTCAAAATTATTTGTCGACATTAGATAGCAGTAAGGTCTATAGAGGGGCCAATGACGAGTCTCATCCCTTCGATTTAAATGAAGCTCCAATTATCTTGCAAGACCTGTTAGAAGAACAGGAGAAATTTATAGATAGCCAAGGAATAAACGCTGCGGCCGGAGGGCATATGGGATATATCCCTGGAGGAGGCTTGTATCCTTCCGCAATGGGGGACTTTATCGCTGCAGTAACCAATAGTTACGCGGGAGTATATTATGCGTCACCAGGAGCGGTGCAATTGGAAAATGCGCTAATTTCATGGATGTGTCGACTTGTGGGGTATCCAAAATCTGCTGTTGGAAATTTGACTTCAGGTGGTTCAATCTCTAATTTAATCGCGGTAGTTACGGCTCGTGAAGCACAAGGCCTAAAAGCCAAAGACTTTTCCAATTCGGTTGTTTATCTGAGCACTCAAGCTCACCATTCTGTACAAAAAGCCTTGCGAATTGCTGGACTAGGTGAAAGTATTCTGCGCTATATCCCTTTGGATGAGAATTTACGCCTCGATGTCAAAAAACTTGAGGAATTTATTGAGAACGACCTCACTTCGGGCCTTATCCCATTTATGATAAACGCATCTTTTGGAACCACCAATACAGGTGCGATTGATCCGATAGAGGAGATTTCAAAACTCGCGGAAAAACATAAAATTTGGTTTCATGTAGACGCTGCGTATGGCGGTTTTTTTAAACTTTGCCCGGAATTAAAATCAAAATATAAAGGCCTTGAGCTTGCAGATTCTATAACTCTGGATCCTCATAAAACACTTTTTCTTCCCTTTGGATCTGGTGCGGTTTTGATCAAAAATAAAATGGCCCTTTTGGCAGTTCATCATTATCTCGCGGATTATCTTCAAGATGCTCAAGGAGCAAATGATCAGCTTTCCCCTGCAGACCTCTCTCCCGAGTTAACCAAGCACTTTCGCGGTCTTCGTCTTTGGTTTCCTCTAAAACTATTTGGAATCGGTGCATTTCGATCAGCATTGTCAGAAAAATATCACTTAGCGCAATATTTTTATTCAGAAGCTCAGAATATTTCACATCTAAGTCTTGGGCCAACACCCGACCTTTCGATAGTCCTTTTCAGGGTTTCTTCAGGAAATGAACAAACTAGAAAACTCCTAAAAATCATTCAAGATGACGGTCGAGTCTACCTCTCTAGTACGAGTATTTCTGAAGTATTTTGGATAAGAGTCGCTGTTGTGCATTTTAGAACACACCTAAAGCATATCGAAACTCTACTAAATTTGTTAAAGCAAAACTTCGTCTAGGGCTTCAGTTCGAAAATATAGGATTGAAAACCTTCCAATCTCAAGAGGCTGTCTCTAATTTCCACAGACTTCCCATCGATTGCGTTTTTGAAAATTACGCTGCCATTTATACCCTCTGAAAACCTTCTTAAATCCAAATCAACTTCTTGCTTATTCTTATTAAAAACAATCATAAAACGCTTCTCTTTATCAAATCGGAATAGCACATAAACCTCTTTCTCCGGAGCATAGTGCAATAGATGACCGGTTTGAAAAGCAGTATTGTTTCTTCTCAAAAGGTTTAGTTTCTTGATGAGTTCTTGAATTTCTATTTGGTCCTCAGACAAACCTTCACCTTCGAAGGCGTTTATACTATCCCCTTCCCAGCCGCCTGGCATGTCAATCCTCAATCTACCGTGATCTCCTGGGTTTTCTGGATAGGCAAGCATAATTTCTGTTCCGTAATACACTTGAGGGATCCCTCTTGTTGAATACAAATAGTTCAAAGCCATCTCTAGTTTAGCTTTGCTTCCCTCGACTTGGTCGTATATTCTCGCCATATCGTGGTTGTCCAAAAACACAACTAAATTATTCGGGTCTGGATACAGGAAATCATTGCCCATCATTTCGTAAACCTCATCAAAGCTATTTGTCCAAGGTTGCTCTTCCTTATTTATGGACGACACAATAGCCTTTTGCAATGGAAAATCCATCATGGAAGGCATATTCGACTCAAAGCCGTCGTTGTTTTGTTTTCCGAGCTGCCAACGAGAAACGATTGCTGGGTTTACAGACCACTCCTCACCTACCAAATTAAAATTGGGATACTCCAAAAGGATACGACTCGACCAATCGTTCATAAAACCAGGGTCGGGGTAAGAATACGTGTCTTGTCTGATACCCTGAATTCCCGAGTATTCAATCCAGAAGATTGCGTTTTGAATTAAGTAAGTCGCCAGTAAGTTATTTTGCTGATTGAGGTCTGGCATTCTATTGACAAACCATCCGTCGGAAAAGGCAACTCTGTCGCTTTGCGCTACATAAGGATCCGAGAGAACAGTTCTTTTATGAGAGGTCATTGGCTTTATACTATCTTTTGCATAGTGGTACCAATCCTGACTTGGGAGATCATCCGTCCAATAATGATAGCTCCCGTTGTGATTCAGGACCTGATCCATTATAATTTTTATTCCTCTTTTATTAGCCTCTTGAACCAAGCGAACATAGTCCTCATTACTTCCATATCTCGGATCTATTTTATAATAATCCGTAGTTGCATATCCGTGATAAGAATATTCTTTTTGGTTGCTCTCCAGAAGCGGACAAATCCAAATTGCAGAAAAGCCCATCTCCTCAATATAGTCTAATCGCGATATTATACCCTCTAAATCCCCGCCGTGTCGCTTAGAAGGGTTCTGGCGATCCGTATCGGGACGCATCCCTTCGATATGATCGTTTTCAGTCAAGGCATTTACAAACCTATCTGGGCTTATTAAATAGATAACATCACTATTGTCAAAACCCTCCCTCAAACGCGAATTTGGAGATCTTTGCTTCAATTCATAGTCTATTCGATTAACCCTTTGACCTTTTTTGAAAAAATCAATTTTAAAAAATCCCGACTTCATTTTAGAATCAATACTGAGATTCAAAAACATATAATTGCTGTTGTCCGTTCTCGAAACAGAGTCTAAAGTTATATGCCTATTACTTATTTTAGGAGTTAAATTCGAAACCTCATCACCGTGAACCATTATTTGGAGCCGAGAGTCTTGCATTCCCACCCACCAAAAGGATGGTTCGACTCTGTCAAACGTATTTTGAGCATTCAGATGCAAACAAACTGCAGAGAAAAGGAGTAAAAAACAGATTCTTTTGAGCATAGATAAGTGGATCTTTATAAAGGGTGAAATTAGGCAATAAAAGTTTAATCTAAACCGTAATTTATTATGCACGCATAGCTTTTAACAGTTTTTTGGGCTTTCTCAACAAGTTTCTTTCTTATCTTTGTGCCATAGTGCAGGGTAACCTCCGTTTGATTTATCAAACATTCCCTAAAAACCCTGGCATGATAATATTGGGCTTAGTATTTTATACTAGGCCCTTTTTTTTGAGGAAATTTATGTAGCTTGAATTCTCAAAAAACACAATCATGCAAGTCAGAATACTGTTTACTTTTTTATTGCTATCCTCCTTTGTTTGTAACGCCCAAACGGTTCCTGTTTTTGAAAATGGTCTAGCTCAGGATGTTCCTGGCTTTAGTGATTCCTCCGCCTGGATCAAACACGACTTGTGGGTTGAAACTGATTTTGATACAGACGGAGATGGCAAAAAAGACCGCATGCATGTCGCTGTAATTAGACCTGCTCAGACAGATAGTGAAGGACTAAAGCTTCCTGTCATTTACAATACAAGTCCTTACTTTGCGGGAGTTGCTCCTGACGTTGCCGGAGCTTTTTGGGATGTAAATCACGAAATTGGAGCCATACCTCCTCCTCACAAGCACCCGCCTGTAACCAGGGTCGGACAAAGGCCAATAATCAGCACTAGATACGCCTCAACGTGGATTCCAAAAGGTTATATTATGGTATATTCTTCTTCCCCTGGAACAGGTCTCAGCGATGGTTCACCAACGGTTGGAGGAATAAACGAATCTCTTGCTCCAAAGGCAGTTATCGAGTGGTTGACTGGAAAACCTAATGGCTATACGAGTCGTAAAGGCGATAAAAAGGAAACCGCTTTCTGGTCAACTGGTAAAGTTGGTATGACGGGTACATCTTATAACGGAACACTTCCCCTTGCTGCAGCGACAACAGGTGTAGAAGGTTTGGAAGTAATTATACCAGTGGCTCCAAATACCTCATACTACCACTATTACAGATCCAATGGACTAGTGAGGTCTCCTGGAGGGTATCTAGGCGAAGATGTCGATGTTCTCTACGATTTTATTCACTCAGGAGAGGAATCCAAAAGAGCGTATTCCGATCGCGTTTACAGAGACAGTATTATTGCAAATGGTATCGACAGACTTTCTGGGGACTACAATGACTTTTGGTATGGTAGAGATTATTTAAATCAAATGGAAAACATGTCAGCTGCCATGTTAATGTCCCACGGATTTAATGATTGGAATGTTATGCCAGAGCACTCTTATAGAATTTATGATGCCGCAAAAAAATTGGGCTTAACCACCCAAATATACTATCACCAAGACGGTCACGGTGGCCCTCCTCCAAAAGAAATGATGAATAAATGGTTTTCTCAATATCTTTTCGGCCGAGATAACGGAATAGAAAATGAGGTCTATAAAGCGCATATTGTAAGAGAAAATGAGACCCATGAAAATCCAACAAAATATCTCGACTATCCAAATCCAGATGCAGAAGAGGTTCGGCTTTATTTTAACCCCAACACTTCCGGGCAAGGGGCACTGACTACCAAACAAACTCGACAAAGAAAAACAGAATCTTTTACGGATGATTTTAATCTTTCTTCATCGGAATTAATTGACCCTTCAAACAAAAATCACCGCTTGTTATTTATTAGTGAGGAACTCTCCGAAGACGTCCACCTTTCGGGACTGTCTCAAATCAAACTTAAAATAGCGGCTAGTAAAGCAGCTGCAAACTTGTCTGTATATTTATTGTCGCTTCCTTTTGACAAAAATGCCAAACACATTCAAGAAAACTTAATCACACGAGGCTGGGCGGATCCCCAAAACTCAAAAGGCATACGAAATGGAGAGGATTTAATTCCTAACGAGTTTGTAAACTTGAGTTTTTACCTGCAACCAGACGATCATATTGTCAAAAAGGGCCAACAAATAGGTCTTATGATATTCTCATCGGATCAAAACTTTACACTGCATCCAGAGCCGGGAACAGAGATCACTATTGATTTGAGTGAAAGCAGTTTGACTCTTCCTGTTGTAGGCGGAAAAAGTAAATGGAATGCAGCTCAAAAATAATCTATAAGTTTCTTATTTTTGTCAAAAATTTAGACATGCTATTTACTCCACATAAAATAAAAAAGGTTTTAAAAGAAACCTCTAGTTCAGTGAGTTTGTATTTTGATAATATTGAAAACTTTCAATTTTTACCTGGTCAATACCTCACTTTTGAACAAGACTTTGAAGGGAAAACAGTTCGGAGATCCTATTCTCTTAGTTCTGCTCCCAACGAAGATTTACGAGTAGGTATAAAAGCGGTAGAAAATGGACTTTTTTCCAATTTTGCTCTAGGACTAAAAGAGGGAGATTCTTTAAACATTGCCGCTCCCGAGGGTCGGTTTTTGTTAGATCTTTCCAACACAAATAAAGCCCATTTCTTGGGCATAGCTGCTGGTAGTGGGATCACTCCGATTGTGTCTATGATCAAGGAGGTTTTAAAATCTAAGGAGGCACAGTTTACTCTGATTTATGGAAACAAAAGACCGGAGGACGCTATGTATTTATCCGAGCTTTTAGAAATGCAAAAGGAGGACTCCAGACTAAAGATCCATTTGACATACAGTCAAAACTGCGGTCCTGAAGATCGTCTGGGAAGGATAGACGAAAATCTTATCAAGTTCGCTCTAAAGGATCAAGAAATCGAAAAAGCGTTCCTATGTGGGCCTGAGAAAATGATCGAGAACGCCTCTTCGGTTTTAGAAGAATTAGAATTCGCTCCCGATCAGATAAGTTACGAGCTCTTTACCCAATCCTCTCAAAAAGATGAGGTTTTAGACGAGTCTGACTCCGTTGAAATCACGGTCATTTTAGACGATGAAAGTCACACATTTTCAGCTCCAAAGGGACAAAATCTATTGGATGCCATTTTAGAGGAGGACCTCGACGCTCCCTACTCTTGTAAAGGTGGAGTGTGCAGCTCTTGTATCGCTCTAGTATCCAAAGGAAAAGCGGAAATGTTAAAAAACCCTATTCTAACAGATTCTGAAATTGAGGAAGGACTGACCTTAACCTGTATGGCACACGCCGTTACAAGTTCGGTATGTATCGATTTTGACGAAGCCTAGTTAGAATGACGTTTTTAGACTTTAAAGAGGCTTTACTACTCGGATTCTTGATGGCTTTTATGATAGGGCCCATATTTTTTATGCTGCTCCAAACCAGTGTGCTTTACGGATTTAAAAAAGCACTTGCCTTTGATTTAGGAGCAATTTTCAGTGATGCTATTTCAATCTGTATTGCTTTTTACGCATCAAAGCCTGCCTTGGAACTTATAAAAGATGACCCTGCGATCTTTGCTGTCGGCGGCCTAGTTCTGCTATCTTATGGAGCCTATAGTCTCTTCAAAAGAGAAAAAGACGACGGAGCTAAAGGCGATGAAAATAGTATTTCACCAGAAAAAGACCCCTCTTATATCAGCTTTTTCTTAAAAGGGTTCTTGTTGAATTTTATAAACATAGGTGTTCTGGGCTTTTGGCTGGCTCTAATCGTGGTTATAGGCCCGAGTTTTAGCATGGAAAAAAGTACCGTTTTTCAATATTTCGGCGTGATTTTGCTCGGTTATTTACTGACAGACTTAGTCAAAATAATTATTGCAAAACAATTGAGAAATAAAATAACTCCAGAGGTAAGCTGCAAAATGAAACGGATCATGTCCGTGATATTTATACTGTTTGGTCTGGCTTTATGTCTAAAGGGTTTTTTTCCTGAACTCATCTCGGACAGCAACCAACTTCACGAAATGATTGACCAAAATCGATCTAAATAAAAACTCCCGCTCGATAAAGCAGGAGTTTCATTATTTTGTGATTTTTTATTTTTCCCAGAGGTTATTGTCCTCAAAAACATCGGCCATAATTGTAGAAGGGTCTATCTCCACTTTTACTACCGGTTTACTTGCCTCAAAGCTGTAAGTCGGGTAAGCCCAAGCCCAATCGTCAATGACGTTGGCGTCTGAGTCTTTATGTCCCCTCATCATTCTCAAAGGAATCAAATAGTCCTCAAAAGTACCATCAGAATAAGTAACCCTTAGGTCCAAAGGCATCGGAACTCTGCCGATTCGCTCTAAAACTATATTTTGACCTTCTACCGATTTTATTCCATAATCAATAGTGTGTGTCGTTTGACCAAATTCATTGAGATACCAAGACAATTCCAAACCACTTACTTTTTCAGCAACTCGAATAAAGTCGTTTGGTGTCGGGTGTTTCATTCCCCATTCTTGATAATAGGCTTTTATAATTTGCTTTAAAACATCATCTCCGAGCATATAGCCCAATTGAGCTATAAATATTTTACCCTTGACATAAGACGCCACAGAGTAAGCAACATTGGTGTCGTATCGATCTGCCTGTGTTGTCATCGGTTCCTCCAAAAGTGCATTTACCACATAAAAATACCCTCTATAAGTACCGGCAATTGGATTTTCTTTTGGGTTTTCAGAAATGTCATTCGTTGCAAGTGCCGAAATATAGGTAGTAAAACCTTCGTCCATCCAAGGGTGTAGAGACTCATTGGTCGCCAAAATATGTTGGAACCAAGCGTGAGCCATCTCGTGATATGTCGTTCCTTTTAAGCTTGAGAAATTCGCTCCCCCTGCAATTAAAGTACTCATCGCATATTCCATACCTCCATCTCCTCCTTGGATTACAGAATATTGTGGCCAAGGGTAAGGTCCAATGTTTTCTGAAAAATAATTCATCGCATGTTCCGCATAAGGCTGCAATGCTTTCCAGTTTTCTCTAGTTTGTTCGTCACCTTTATACAAAAAGTGTAAAACAATCCCCTTCTCAGTAGTTAACTGATCGTGCGTGTACTCGTCGTCTGCGGCCCATGCAAAATCGTGAACTTGCTCTGCCTTAAAGTTCCAGGCCAGCTTTTTATTCTTTTTGTGTTTTTTAACCTTAACGCCGGAGTCCTGATATCCGTGTCCGATTTCGTTGTTGTTTACAAGCACCCCTGTACCTCCTATTGTGTAAGCTGGGTCCATGTGAATAGTCACGTCGTAATTCCCCCAAACTCCCTGAAACTCTCTAGCTATATATGGAGTGTCTTGCCAGCCCTGAAAATCGTATTCTGCAAGTTTTGGATACCATTGGGTCATGGATAAATGAACCTCATCTGAATTCTCTCTTCCAGAGCGACGGACTTGAACTGGAACCTGAGCATCAAAATCCATTTCCAAAGTCGCTTGTCCTCCTGAAGCTATTGGCTCTGCCAATACCACCTCTAAAACCGTTCCTTGAACACTGTACTCCACAGCAACTCCGTCTTGAAGCAGAGAATTTACATGTATAAAACCGATCTCCTCAGGTGTCAATTTTGCGATTCTACTCTCGTATATCGGATTTTCTTCTGTTCCTACATTATCTACCATTCTAGAGTCTGGGTCTACGATATTCTGCAGGCGAACATCCATTTCCGACCCCGGTTGAAAGGCATTAAAATAGAGGTGATAAAAAACCTTATTTAAAACGTCTGGAGAATTGTTAGTGTACTTAATGGTTTGTTTTCCGTGATATTGATATTTCTCAACATCCACGTCAATATCCATTACATAATCCGCTTGCTGCTGCCAATAGCTCGCTTGCTCTTGAGCATTTAGCGAAGTTAGGGCTAGAATTATACTTAGAAAAAATGTTATTTGTCTTGTCATTACTTATGAATTGATTTAATGAAAAAGGGCGCGCAATCCTTCAATTGCGCGCCCTAATTTAATGCTTTTTAATTACTTTCCATTAACCATTTGGTCCGCCATTCTCAAAGCGTTGTAAGCATTCACTAATCTTCCTGAAACAGATAAGTCAGAGAAAGGAACAAGCTCTTCTCCTCCTGGAAGCTTAACATCCATATTAACCTGAGTTCCGGAATTCATCAAGATTTGCTTTACTTGCTTTGCAGTAAGCTTAGGGTAGTAGGATCTGATCAAAGCGGCAACTCCTGCAGTAGAAGGCGCAGCCATTGATGTTCCTGAAATAGCATTATATCTCTCGTCTGGAAAAGTAGAGTAGATAGCAACTCCTGGAGCAAACACATCCACGTTCAATTTTCCGTAGTTTGAAAAACTAGCTGGAAGATTCTCATCCCAATTTGCACTCATTGCTCCAATAGTAATTACGTTGTCTGTAAACTCCATAATTAAATCTTTAGAGTCGTTTGGATAAGTGTATACCTCATCGATATTAGCTCCGTCATTTCCAGCTGCATTTACAATCAAAACATCGTTTTCTCCAGCGTATTTAAGCGCTTCATAAACCCATTCTTTGTTAGGAGAATATCCTTTACCAAAAGAAGTGTTGATAACTTTAGCTCCGTTATCTACAGCATATCTAAAAGCCATAGCAATATCTTTATCGCGCTCATCTCCATCTGGCACAGCTCTTACCGATAAAATTTTAACATTAGAAGCGACACCATTCATCCCCAAGTCGTTGTTTCTAACAGCAGCAATAATTCCCGCTACATGTGTCCCGTGAATCTCACCGTCAACTATATGTCCTACTTGGTTATTACCGTATACTTTTCCATCCATTACATCTGGATTGTCTCCGACTATAAGTCTAGCGTCAAAATCCAAGTCGTAGTGGTGGTTTGCCAACAAGCCGTCAAGGGCTTCTTGAACATCAGAAACCTTTACTCCTCTTCCAACTAACATAGCAACTGTAGACATTTGTTGATTTAGCATCATGTTGTCCGATTCAAATCCTTCGAAATCTGAAACTTCAAATTCGCTTTTACCCAACTGTATCTCGGCTGCTTGGAAAGAACCTAAGATAAACTCTATTCGCTCTTGATATTGTATTCCTCCAGCTGCTTTTTCATCAAATTCAGCTTTTATTTTTTGGAATTCTTTATAATCTGCAAGGTCTGCCTCAGCTACCTCAGACTCTGTCATACTTCCAAAACGCGCAATTCCCTTTTTTACAATTCTTGTAATCTCTAGTTGTTCTGCATATACATTCCCGTCAGGTCCTCCAATAAAGTTCCATCCTTTTACGTCATCTATATATCCGTTCTTGTCGTCGTCTACTCCGTTTCCAGCAACCTCCTTAGGGTTCGTCCAAGTATTAGCCGCGAGATCTTCATGCTCTACATCAATTCCTGAATCAATAACTCCTACTATAATTTGTTCCCCTTCTTTGTCTGCTAAAAACTCGTAAGCTTTTACCATACTCATTCCAGGAACGGTATCGGTAGCTAAATCCATATGAGACCAAGACTTCATTTGATCATCCGTCAAGGCAACGCTCTTTGTTGCAATATCAACAGCATTATTCATTGGCTCTGGAACTGGTATGTTTTTTACAGAGGCACAACCTGCCAGTGTGAGGACAGCTAAAGAAGCTGTATAAATTGGTTTAATTCCTTTCATGGTATTTGGTTTAATTTAATTATCCTTAGTTAAAAATATCTTCAAATTTGTGTGTTTCTTTTAAACGAACTCCCTTTTCGGTGTGTTTAAGGGTACAGAGTTCGTTATAGGCGTCATGTTCCAAAAATAAGAAATAATCCCTATCCGCAGCCTGGGTCAAGAACTTTTCCTTTTCGTTTATTGTCAATAGAGGTCGAGTGTCATAACCCATGACATAAGGCAAGGGAATATGTCCCACTGTCGGCAAGAGATCCGCCATAAAAACTATCGTTTTTCCTTGGTATTGAATTATTGGTAGCATCTGTTTTTCGGTATGTCCATCTACAAATAAGACCTCAAATCCCAATTCAAAATCATTTAGTCGAGAGAGATTAGCTCCCTTTTCGTTTTTCGATTGGGGCAAAGGCACAAACTTGAGTTGCCCGCTTTCTTCCATAGGAATAATATTCTCTTTTAGAAAACTAGCTTTTTCCCTTGCATTTGGTTCTGTTGCCCAATCCCAATGCTCCGCATTGGACCAAAAATGCGCATTCTTAAAGGCCGTCTCATAGGCGGTTCGATCCGAATTCCATTGGATTGCACCTCCGCAATGGTCAAAATGTAAATGGGTTAGAAAAACATCTGTTATATCGTCTTTGTGAAAACCGAGTTTCGCGAGGGATTTGTCAAGAGAAAAGTCCCCCCAAAGGTGGTAATAACCAAAAAACTTGTCACTTTGCTTAGATCCAAGTCCGGTATCAATCAAAATCAATCGGTCCCCGTCCTCTAACAATAGACAGCGCATGGACATGGATATCATATTGTTTTCGTCCGAGGGGTTGGTTCGGGTCCACAGACTTTTAGGAACGACACCAAACATAGCTCCTCCATCTAGTTTAAAGTTTCCGGTCTCAATAGGGTATAATTTCATCCTTTTAAATTTTCACACAAATATGGCGAAAAAAGAGGACTTTTTGAAAAGCAAAAAACCACCCGAAATTGGATGGTTTTTTTTGAGGCGTCGAGCGGATTCGAACCGCTGTACAAGGTTTTGCAGACCTCTGCCTAGCCACTCGGCCACGACGCCATTTAAAGCAGGTGCAAATTTATGGCTTTTTTCTATTTAATCAAGCTTTTTTTCGGCTTTCTTCCATGACCACAGTTACCCTCTCTACATTTCCTCCAATTGGTGGATTAATTTTAGAGACATATACTTCTGCGTACTCTACTTCCGGGATTTCCTCCATTATTCGGTCTAATATTCTCTGGTTGACATGTTCCAGCATCTTAGACCTTTGATTCATTTCCTCTTTTGCAATTTTATTTAAATGGACATAGTCCACAGCGTCTGCTAGTTCATCACTTTTTGCAGACTTTGACGCATCGGCCTTGACCTTTACTCCCACTTCGTATTCGGAACCGATTAAGGCTTCCTCATCCAAACATCCATGATAGGCATAAACGCGAATCTTTTCTACTTTAATCCAAGCCATTATACTGTCAAATTTTTAATCAAATATACATAATAGCACCGTCGCTTGGGATATTTTTTAATAATTTTGCGTTCAATAGACTTGAACTTATGAGCGAAGAAAAAAAATCATTGAATTTTATAGAGCAAATTGTTGCGGACGATTTGGAAAAAGGACTGTCTTCAGAAGAACTGCGATTTCGATTTCCTCCAGAACCCAATGGATATCTTCATATTGGGCACGCCGCGTCCATATGTTTGAATTTTGGTCTTGGAAACACCTATAACGCTCCTGTGAATTTGCGATTTGACGATACAAATCCAGCAAAAGAGGAACAAGAATATGTAGACGCTATAAAAAAAGATGTTTCTTGGCTCGGTTTTAACTGGGACAAGGAAGTATATTCCTCAGATTATTTCCACCAGCTTTACGATTGGGCGGTACAAATGATCAAAGAAGGCAAGGCCTATGTGGATCATCAAGGCCCAGAGGAGATTGCCAACCAAAAAGGAAGCCCGACAGAGCCTGGTGTCAACTCTCCATTTCGCGACAGAAGCCCAGAGGAAAACCTCGCCCTTTTTGAATCCATGAAATCTGGAGAATTTAAAGATGGTACTTGTGTTTTACGTGCAAAAATAGATATGACACACAACAATATGCATATGAGAGATCCCATTATGTATAGAATTCTTCACAAAGAGCATCATAGAACAGGAAGTGAATGGTGTATCTATCCAATGTACGACTGGACCCATGGAGAATCCGATTATTTGGAGCAAATATCTCATTCTTTTTGTACACTTGAATTCAAGTCCCACCGAGAACTTTATGATTGGTATGTAAATGAGGTCTACTCCGGCGATGACTTAAAGCCAAAGCAAAGAGAGTTTGCACGAAGAAACTTGTCTTATACGGTTATGAGTAAGCGAAAGCTTTTACAACTTGTAGAAGAAGGGCTTGTCTCTGGATGGGATGATCCGAGAATGCCGACAATTTCAGGCTTGAGAAGAAGAGGTTACACTCCAGAATCCATTCGCAACTTTTCGGAAGTTTCAGGGATTTCTAAAAGAGATAATGTAACGGACGTGGCTCTCTTAGAATTTTGCATTAAGGACCACTTAAACAAAACTGCTCCACGCGTCATGGCGGTTTTGGACCCTGTAAAGGTCGTTATAACAAATTATCCTGAAGGAGAAGAGGAGTGGTTAGACGCCGAAAACAACCCAGAAGACGAGAGCTCAGGCAGCAGAAAGCTCCCTTTCTCAAGAGAGATTTATATCGAAAAAGAGGATTTTAGAGAGCAAGCCAATAAAAAGTTTTTCCGACTTAAACTAGGAAAAGAAGTGCGTTTAAAAAATGCCTATATCATCCAGGCCAATGAGGCAATCAAAGATGAAAATGGAGAAATAACTGAAATTCACTGTACTTACGACCCGCTTTCCAAAAGTGGTAGTGGTACTGAGGAATCTATGAGAAAGGTCAAAGGAACACTTCATTGGGTTTCTGTGGCACATGCGCATAAAGCGGAAGTGCGACTATACGACAGACTATTTAATGATGAAGCTCCTGACAGTCACAAAGACCAAGACTTCAAATCCTTTATCAATCCAGATTCCCTAGAGCTCGTTCAGGCTTTTGTCGAACCGAGTTTAAAGGAAGCAAAAATTGGAGATAGATTTCAATTTCAACGCAAAGGGTATTTTTGTGTAGATACGGATTCGTCTCGCGATAAGTTAGTTTTTAACCGAACCGTTGCCCTTAGAGACTCTTGGGCAAAAATTGAAAAAAAGTAGGCTGTGTTTACAAAAGATCAGGCTTTCATTAATCAAGCAATTGTCCACAAGGTCGGCAATAAGGCCTTGGGTGATGAGAACGTGATCTCACAAGATCGTTTAGACCTCGAAGATAACGAGGTCTTATACGACCTATTGATGAATATGTCTACTTCTATTTTTCAAAAGCAAAATCAATTTGCCAAGTTTACCCACAATAGTCATCTCCATCTAAATGAAGTTTATAGTTATACCAAAGCGATCTTTGAACAACCTGAAGATTTCATAAGCTACTCCCAGCATATTTGCAACCATTTATACGATCAAAGTAATTTTCCACAAATCAAAAAGGGAGATGTCGTGATTAGTCATCTTTCGGATTTGCTTTTGAATGGGGAAAGTGTGCAAGCATTAGTAATTCTCAAAATTGAACGCAAGTCCTCCTTTTTTCAAACCACCGACGAAGGCAATCACTTGGGCTTGAGAATAGACAAAGGAATAGACCCAAATAAAATCGACAAAGGTTGCTTGATTTTAAACTGTGAGCAAGAAGATGGCTACCGACTTATTTCTGTTGACTTCAATCGTTATGACGCTCTATATTGGAAGGAAAAGTTCCTGGGGCTCGAACCTACGGATGATTTTCACGCCCAAACCAAAAACTTTATGGAGCTCTGTAAAACCTTCTCCGACCGAGTGGTTAAAAAAGAGTTAGGTAAACAAGAACAGGTAGAGTTTTTAAGTGCATCTGTGGATTTTATGGCCAAAAAAGATCAAGTAAATCTCGATCAATTTGAAGAAGAAATAGCTTCTCAAGCGGAACTTCAGGCGGAATTTGCCCAATTTCGAGCGGCATTCGAAGAGCGTAAAGACCTCAAGTTTTGGGATGAATTTGAAATCTCCAACAACGTATTTACCGAAGAGCGAAAAAAACTAAAGTCCGAGATAAAGCTAGATACTGGAATCGACATCAAGCTAAATTCGGCGAATCCCGATAACTTAAAATCTCATTTGGAACGCTTCTATGACGAGCAAAAGCAAATGTATTATTACAAGGTTTACTTTAATCACGAGCTATAAAAAAAGCGCTAACCTTTCGGAAGCGCTTTAATTATTAGAGGATATGTTTGGTTATATATCAATTGTTGATTTGAATTGATCTCATAATGGCCTCTAATTCCATTATATAGTCTCTTTTATCTACAGAAGGAGCGTATACAAACCCTTCGAGAACAATAATTCTGTCGTTTTCCCAATCTGCTATGGCGTAATTTAAAAAGGGTCCTGCCATATAATCGTTTTTCATTTCCCAAGTACTCCTTGTTTCTAGGCAATCGTAACCGTTGAATTTCATTTTGTAAAACACTGGGGTTCTCGCCTTTTCCGTAATCATATATTGGTCTTCTTTGGAGCCTGGTATATGTTGTTCTCCAGCTCGATCTCTTGCGTCGATAATGGTCTCTGGTGTAAAAGGGTGCTCTTCATCTAGTGGGATTTCATATGCCAAAAGATTCATTCCTCCGTCGCCTACAGCAATTCCGCCGGATAACCTTTGGGTCATCCACAAAAAGTCGCCCGTATCTACAATTTGTTCATTTCCAAACTCCACAGGAATTGTCATGGATATTCCGAGGTTTTTAAAGGTTTTTAATTTTGACGAATCAAAAGCTCTTCTCCTATTTCTAGTTTGAATATTTTTTATGTCTTGCATTTTGATTAGACGGATCATGTCGTCTCCTCTTTCTCGAATCAAATCGATCATGGAGTTTTTATTTTTCGCCTTTAAACTGAGTATGATTTGAGGTTTGGCATAAACGTCTCGTCTAAGTGTAAAAGAATCTTCGGGAGCTCCTATTTCCACTTCAATAATGGATCTGGATGCACGCATCATAGAGCCAAAAAGTTTTTTCGGAAGCTGGGAAACATCCAACTGGGCTTCATTTTGCGGCAAACCATCTATAGGTTTGGAAATCGTTGCGATAAGCGCTTCTCCTACCCTGCCTTTCCACAAGTCATTATTCATCACAAATACAACGTGATTTGCACGACCATTAGACTCCACGAGGACCAGTTTCGCTGGTTCTTTGTCTCCTTGACAAGATACGATCAGCACAACACTGAATATTGCGAATAACCTTGAGAAAAATTTAATCATAGGACAATATTTATTAAAACATGAAGATAAATATCAAAGTCCATGCCAAACGTTAAAATTTTCTTAAACCGATCGGTTTAGTCTTTTTGGGTAAATGGTGAGTCTCTGCCCAACTTGCAACCTGTCCGACCTGAGGTTATTCCATTTTTTTATTTGACCTACACTAACTCCATAGCGTTTTGCGATTAGTCCCAAATAATCTCCTGTCCTTACTCGGTAGCGTATTCTCTGATTTAGCTCATAGTATTTTGGTAAAGGTTTTTCCCTCTCGGAGGCCTCTTTTGCAAAAAGAGCATATGCCTCTTGTTCCATGCCGTAAAACTTATTTGCCGACTCGAGTGGAACCCTGACAGAATAATTCTTGTCTTTGACATAAGGCACTATATCCAAGCGATACTGAGGGTTCAAAAACTCTAATGTAGACATGGGTATGCCCAACATACGAGAGAGTTGTTCAAAAGAAACAGCGGTCTCAATTTCCAAATTTTCTGTTGCGAAAAAGGGTACTTCAGGTAGTTTGTCTGGACCTAAACCGTGCTCTTCGGCATATTCAAAGAGATACATGTTTGCATAAAAAGCGGGAACATACCCTGCAGTTTCTCTGGGTAAATAAGGTCTTATATTCCAATAGTTTGTATAGCCTCCAGAGCGTTTGATAGCTTTGGAAACATTTCCTGGACCCGAATTATAAGCCGCTAGGGCGAGGTCCCAATCCCCAAACATGTCGTAAAGGTTCGAGAGGTACCTGCAGGCCGCTCTTGTAGCCTTTACCGGGTCTTCGCGCTCGTCTACATATGAACTCGTCTTTAGTCCATATTGACGCCCCGTAGCATACATAAACTGCCACAGTCCCGTCGCACCCACATAAGATCTTGCACGAGGCTTTAGAGCAGACTCCACGATTGCTAGATATTTGAGTTCTAAAGGGATATTATAATTGTCTAATTCCTTTTCAAACATCGGAAAATAATAGGCGGCTCTGGCCATCAATGCTGGATAGTACTTTCTTCTCTTTTTTAAATAGGAGTTAATATACTGCTCCAAAACAGGGTTGTACTCCAAGTGAAATGGTGTTTGAGATTCCAAGAGAGCCAGACGTTCCTTAAGTTCCTCAGAGCTAACTTGATCAATCTGATCTGGGCTGGAAGCAGCTATAGATTCTTCAAGGCTCAAAAAAGAAGGAACTTCAATATCGTATAACATAGAAACCCAAACGGAGTCTAAGGCTGCTGCCTTTTCCATGCCGCTTAGATTTTCGTTCTGCATAAAATTGTGGGCAGGAAGATAAACCGGTTTTTCTGCAATTTTAACCTCAACTGTAGAACTGTCTATTTTATTTTCGACAACTCTAGATTCGTTTTGCTCTGCGCGCTCCGCCACATCTATAATTGGCGCGTTTTTACTCAGGCTGCAACTCAAGAAAAATGCTGAGATTGCAACTACATATAATTTCTTCATCTTCAAATATTCATTTCAAAACCAACTGGACAGTGATCGGAGTGTTTAGCTTCGGGTAAGATAAAAGATCTCGTAATATGACTCGCGAGTTCTTCGCTGACCATATTGTAGTCAATTCTCCACCCTTTATTATTATTTCTAGCATTTGCGCGGTAAGACCACCAGCTGTAATGGTGAGGCTCTTTTACTAAAAGCCTAAAACTATCCACAAAACCACTATCGATAAAGCGAGACAACCAGTCCCTTTCTACCGGCAGAAAACCAGAGGTGTTTTTGTTTTGCTTGGGGTTGTGAATATCTATTTCTTCATGGCAAATATTATAATCTCCACAGATAACTAATTTGGGAAAAGACTCCTTTAATTCGTTTGCGTAGAGCAAAAACTCTTCCATAAAGTTTAGCTTAAAAGACAAGCGATCCGAGTTGGTTCCCGAAGGCAAATACAAACTCATCACACTGAACTCGTCATAGTCCAAGCGAATATTGCGACCCTCAAAATCCATGCTTTCAATTCCCGTTCCGTACTCTACGTGATTGGGTTTGATTTTGCTTAAAATCCCTACGCCGCTATAGCCTTTCTTTTGAGCAGAAAACCAATAGCAATGATACCCTAAGGCTTCAAAGGCAGCACTGTCAATTTGATCGGGCTGAGCTTTGGTTTCTTGGATACACAAAATATCTGGATCCGCTGCTTCTAACCACTCTACAAAGCCCTTTTTAATTGCGGCCCGTATACCATTTACATTATAAGAAAGTATCTTCATTTACAAACGCATTTCAGGAATATCCCCATCGATAACAAGATTCCCCTCTGTAGCAGCAATAATTTCATCCACGCTTACTCCAGGAGCTCTTTCGAGTAGTTTAAATCCATCCGAAGTCAATTCGAGTACTGCTAAATTTGTAACTACCTTTTTTACACAATTTACCCCTGTAAGAGGCAAACTGCATCTCTTGAGAATTTTAGATTCTCCTTTTTTATTGGTGTGCATCATGGCAACGATTATGTTTTCGGCAGAAGCTACTAAGTCCATAGCCCCACCCATACCTTTGACCAAACGTCCTGGTATTTTCCAATTTGCAATATCTCCGTTTTCAGCGACTTCCATAGCTCCTAAAACGGTTAATTGAACGTGCTGCCCTCTGATCATTCCAAAACTGGTTGCCGAATCAAATATAGAGGCTCCGTCCAAACAAGTAACCGTCTGTTTTCCGGCATTAATCAGATCCGCATCCTCTTCTCCTTCAAATGGAAATGGTCCCATTCCCAACAATCCGTTTTCCGATTGAAATTCAACTTCAATTCCCTCTGGAATATAATTCGCAACCAAAGTAGGAATACCAATTCCTAGATTGACATACCATTTGTCTTGTAGTTCTTGCGCGATGCGCTGCGCAATTCCGTTTTTATCTAATCCAGCCATAATTATTCTTTTGTTCTTACGGTTCTTTGCTCAATTCTCTTTTCGTAGTCCTTACCTTGAAATATACGTTGAACGAAAATCCCAGAAGTATGAATTTGATTTGGGTCTAGCTCTCCTGCTGGCACTAACTCCTCAACCTCAGCTACGGTGATTTTACCTGCCATAGCCATCATAGGGTTAAAGTTTCTCGCAGTTCCTTTAAAGATTAGATTACCTGCTGTATCTCCTTTCCATGCTTTGACCAAGGCAAAGTCCGCCTTGAAAGCCTCTTCCATAATATACATCTTACCGTCAAATTCGCGCGTTTCCTTTCCTTCAGCTACTTCAGTTCCGTAACCTGCAGGTGTAAAAAATGCAGGAATTCCAGCTCCAGCCGCTCGACAGCGTTCTGCCAAAGTTCCCTGTGGTATCAGGTCTACATCTAATTCACCACTTAGCATTTGTCTCTCAAACTCATCGTTTTCTCCGACATATGAGGCAATCATCTTTTTTATTTGCTTAGCCTTTAGTAAAAAGCCCAATCCAAAATCATCCACTCCTGCATTGTTTGAAATACAAGTCAAATCTGTAATTCCCAAACGCACCATCTCTCGGATGCTATTTTCCGGTATACCGCAAAGTCCAAAGCCTCCGACCATCAAGGTCATACCACTTTTTATACCCTCGAGGGCTTGCTGTACATTGTCAACAGTTTTATTAATCATTTTTATTTTAGTTTAGAATTCTTCTTCGCTTTCTTCAGAAATAGGGTCTCCCAATTCATCGAGAATCAACTTGTTACAGTCCGTTTCAATAGTCACATTTTCTGGTCTGATAAAATCTTCTCTACTCACGTTTAAAGTGGAATCGGCATAAACTTTTTTCATATAAAGGGCCCATGTAGGAAGACTCATACTCGCTCCTTGACCCAGGGCAACTCCTTTAAAGTGAACGGATCTATCGTCAGCTCCAGTCCATACTCCAGTAGCTAGATTCGGTACCACTCCCATAAACCAACCATCGGACTGGTTTTGTGTAGTTCCTGTTTTTCCTGCAATTGGGTTTTTGAATTGATAAGGATAGCCTGTTGAGGCGTCGTATGGATATACCCCCCCTTGTGTTCTCAACCTTATTCCAGACCCCGACTGGGTAACTCCTTTTAAAAGTTCTAAAACGACATAGGCACTTTCCTCCGAGAGGACCTCTCTTGTCTTTGGAACAAACTCTTCGATTAGGGTTCCGTTTTTGTCTTCGATTCGGGCAATAAACACAGGACTAACATGCAATCCTCCGTTAGCAAATGTAGAATAAGCACTTACCATATCGTAAAGCGTAATATCTGGAGTCCCCAAGGCAATGGATGGATAAGGATCTATTTTAGCCGTAATTCCCGCTTCATTCGCTAGCTTGACCACGGCACGCGGACCTACTTGATGCATAAGTCTTGCTGTAATTACATTTTTGGAATTTGCTAGACCTTCCTTTAAGGTTATCATACCACCATAAGAGTCTCCTGAGTTTTTTGGAGTCCACGACTCTAAAAGGCCTAGATCACCGGCAGGTATGGTATATTTTGTGTCAGGGTATTTAAGGCACGGAGAAAGTTTGAGTTGGTTTATAGCCGCTGCGTATACAAAAGGCTTAAACGTAGAACCAACCTGTCTAGCTCCCTGTTTTACGTGATCGTATTTAAAATATTTGTGGTTTATTCCACCTACCCAAGCTTTGACTTGACCCGTTTGCGGCTCAATAGACAAAAGACCTGTATGCAACAAAGATTTAGTGTAACGAATTGAGTCCATTGGGCTCAAAATAGTGTCTATCTCTCCTTTATAAGAATACAAAGTCATAGGAACCGGAGTCCTAAAATTCTCTCTAATCTCCTTTTGACTTTTATCCGATTTTTTAAGACCTCGATACCTTTGGGTTTGTTTCATTGCACTCATTAGCAAAGTGTCAATCTCTCCTTTTCTCAAGTCATAGAAAGGCTTAGTAGGGTTATATCTTTGATCTAAGAAAAATGCTCGCTGTAAGTTTTTAATGTGCTCATCCACAGCTTCCTCTGCATAGGTCTGCAACCTGGAGTCTATGGTAACATGAATCTTGAGACCATCGCGATATAAGTCGTATTTACTTCCATCTGGTTTGGAATTTGTCTCGACCCATTGCTTCATATAGGCTCTTAAATACTCCCTGAAATAGGTAGCCATACCGTCATTATGTCCCTCTGGAGAAAAATCTAAAGTGATTGGTAGTGCTTGCAGGGAATCCTTGGTCTGTTCTGAAATCTTACCGTATTTGGCCAATTGAGACAGAACTACATTTCTTCGTTTTAACGATTTGTTTTTGGAAATCTCTCTTTTAGGGTTATACTGTCGTGGGTTTTTTAGCATCGCCACCAAAACAGCAGACTCCTCTATCTTGAGTTCCTTAGGCTCTTTACCAAAATAAATTCTAGATGCGGAGCGAATACCTGTAGATTGGAAAAGAAAGCCCATTTTGTTCAGGTACATGACCATGATTTCCTCCTTGGTGTATTGACGCTCAAGCTCGACAGATATTACCCATTCTTTAAGTTTTTGAATCACTCGTTTGGAGGTTTGTTTATCTCCTTCTCCATGAAAAAGTAATTTGGCTAATTGCTGGGTTATTGTGGATCCTCCTCCGTCTGCTCCCATGGCAGCAAGAGCACGAGCAAAACTTCTAAAGTCTATACCATAATGTTCAAAATAGCGTACGTCCTCTGTTGAAACTAGTGCATCAACAAGATTCTGAGGTAGATCCTCAAATTCTACAGGAGTTCTGTTTTCCTTAAAAAACTTTCCGAGAGTAACCCCATCCGCAGAGATAATTTCTGTAGCAAATAAACTTTCTGGATTTTCGAGCTCTTCGAAGGTCGGAAGTGGGCCAAAGGCACCCATTGCCACCAATTTAAAAATAACGACAACAGAGAGCAGTCCAAAAAAGACCAAACTCCATAGAATGATCAAGTATTTTTTAAAACTAGCTTTCTTTTCTGTGTTCTTCATCTCGTATTAAATATATTATTTCAGGGACTCTACACTAACTCCGACCCCCACAATTCCGGGAAGGTTCTCCAAGGGCTGCGTATCTCCCAAATTTCTAACTGCTTGTCTAATTTCAATTCTATAAGACCCTTTGTCTGGAAAGACTACTCCTTTTTTTAGAAAAAGTTTAGACTCTTTGAGATCTGTAATACCAGAACCGAGCCAATTTCCTCTTTTGTCTGCCATTTCGTACTCCAAGGTATCTATTATACGATTTCCAGCAGGAAAATCAATAGCGGAGATTAAAAAGATATTAGAGAAAGGATAATCGTTGTTATTTCTAATATTGATAAAAACATCGTTTCTAGAGATGGTGTCTTCTACAGTTAAATTAAAAACAGCAGGCCTATCTGTTGGCCAAGACTCTCCCTTGAAATCGATTTGCTCGCTAAAACCCTCACCCGGAACACAGGAAACGGAAATTCCCAAAAGTAAGACTAGCAGTATTCTATTCATTGGTCTTTGGTTTGTTTCTCGGTGGTCTCCTCCTCTTATTTTGAGGTTTTTTGGTGTTGGTTTTTTGATCCGAAGCAACTACTTTACCTCCCTTTTCGGCAGGTTTTTTTGCAGTTTGTCTATTCTTGTTGTTGTTGTTTCCTTTGCTAGCTGGCTTGTTTCCAGTTTTGTTTGTGGTTTGTTTTTTACCAGAATTCTGATTCTGGTTGCCACCTGATTTTCTGCGGCGCTTTCTATTGGATTGCTTCGGTTTGTCAAAACGAGTAAGACTATCTTGGCCTACAACATTTTCAAAATCAATCGGAGGTGCCGTTTCAATTAGCTCCGCCTCGTAATCCTCTAATCCAGCGATTTTTTTTCCAGACTTGTTGATGTCTTGAATCTCGTGAACTTGCTCCACGGTCAAAGTAAACCATTTCCCTCGCTCTTCTTTATAGGTATACCACAACAGACCTTTAAAGATGTCCATTTTGATATAAGTTGCGGGGCCCTTTTCTGTTTGCAACCACTGATCCGTTTTTGGAAACTCATTTAAGGCATCGAGATAGGTGTCCAATTCAAAGTTTAAACAGCATTTCAATTTACCGCATTGTCCAGAAAGCTTTTGCGGGTTTAGAGCTAGTTGTTGGTAACGAGCTGCAGCAGTATTTACTTTTCTAAAGTCCGTCAGCCACGTAGAACAGCACAATTCTCTTCCACAAGAACCAACTCCGCCAAGTCGCGCAGCTTCCTGTCTTAAACCGACTTGTTTCATCTCCACTCGAATGGAGAAAGCTCCGGCCAAGTCTCGGATTAACTGCCTAAAATCGACACGGTCGTCTGCTGTATAATAAAAAGTGGCTTTGTTTCCGTCTCCTTGATACTCTACATCGGAGAGTTTCATTTTAAGTCCGAGGTTTTGAATTATTTCTCTTCCTCTTCTCTGTGTTTCTACTTCGCGATCTCTAGCAGCTTGCCAGATATCAATATCCTTTTGTGTAGAAATTCGATATACTTTTTTGATTTCCTCAGAATCCTCTTTGAGCTTTCTTTTGCGCATTTGGATTTTGACTAGTTCTCCTGTTAGAGCAACTGTACCCACATCGTGTCCCGGAGAACCTTCCGTAGTAATTACATCTCCCATTTTTAGAGAGAGCTTGTTGGTATTCTTACAGTAAACTTTTCTTCCGTTCTTAAAACGGACCTCAACGATATTGTAGACTTCTTGTCCTGTCGGTAGTTGCATATTAGACAACCAGTCAAAAACATGAAGTTTATCGCAGCTTCCAGATGAACATGACCCATTGCTTTTGCAGCCTCTGGGAACACCTGAACCACCACTTGAGCAACTTGTACAGCCCATAAAATATATATTTAACACCACGCTAACTATGCGCAGTGTGTGGATTCATAAAAATTCTTCTAATCTGGTAAAGATAAAATTAAAAATGACAACAAAAAATAGGGAAAGCCTCTAGAGTAACTTGGCCTCAATTATATTCACCGGACAAGCTTCTTTGGCATTGTCCACGGATTCAAATATGGTGTTGTCCTTTGATTTTATCGTAAAAAAGCCCTTTTTTTCTTCACTTCTAAGCAGGACAGATTTACCGTCTTTTTTAGACATTTGAAAATGAGCAGGTGCTAATTCCACACAGTAATTGCATCCAATACATTTGTTTCTCTGTAGGGTTACAACTACCATTAATTTTCAGCAAATTCAGTTTTGACAATTTTGTAAAGCTTGTCAGAAAGACGAATACGAAAATCTAAAGGAAGGGTTATTAAATCTCCTTTTGATGCAGAACTCGAATCTAGATCGTTAACTCGCATTTGGCCAACTTCCATTTCTTGAGCTCCTGTAGTAGGGCCAGTAACTAGAATCGTGTCTCCTACTTTAAGGTCGTAAGCTTCAATTTTAAACTCGCCAATATTGGATTTTGGGAAATAGTGCATTCCCTTTCCTATGTACACTTTCTTTTGAGTAGCATGAGATCCAGTCCCTTTGCTCCATTCTCCAAGTTTCTGTCCCAAATAATATCCAGACCAAAAACCTCGATTATAAACTTTCTGAAGCTCGGTCATCCATTTGTCCTGAGCTATTTCTTTGCTATAGGTTCCCGCTTCAATACTGTCGATGGCTTCGCGATAACACTTGATAACTTTTGCAACGTATTCTGGAGCTCTTCCTCTTCCTTCTATCTTCAAAACTTTAACTCCTGCGTCTGCGATATCATCCAAAAAGTCAATCGTACAAAGATCTTTTGGAGACATAATATATTCGTTGTCCAATTCCATTTCAACACCAGAATCCTGGTCGATTACCGTATATTTTTTTCGGCAATTTTGCTTACAAGCCCCACGATTAGCAGAGGAATTATGTGAGTGCAAACTCATGTAGCACTTACCTGAAACTGCCATACAAAGCGCTCCGTGACCAAATATTTCAATTTCAACTAAGTTCCCTGAAGGCCCCTTAATTTGGTCTTTCTCGATAAGCTCTGTAATCTGCTTTACTTGTCTCAAACTCAACTCTCTACTGAGAACTAAAGTGTCGGCAAACATGGCATAAAACTTAACCGTTTCAATATTTGTAACGTTGATTTGGGTAGAAATATGAACTTCCATTCCCTCTTGACGAGCAATTGCAATAACCGCCTGATCCATAGCAATAACAGCAGTAATATTCGCCTCTTTTGCTTTTTTGATAAGCGTCTTAACTATAGATAAATCGTGATCGTAGACAATAGTATTAAGAGTCAAATAAGATCGAACTCCTTTCTCCGAGCAGCGATCTGAAATCTCTTGCAAATCGTCCAAAGTAAAATTTATGGAGGCTCTAGCCCTCATATTTAACTGCTCTACTCCAAAGTATATAGAATCCGCACCATTGTCCAAAGCAGCTTGCATGGATTCAAAATTTCCAGCAGGGGCCATTAGCTCTATCGTTCCGTTTTTTGTCATAATCTATAAATTATTTGAACATCAATTACTTAGCTCAAATTTTTTGCAAATTTCGACATTTTTTGAAGAGCACAAAAATTATTTTGGTAAAGTATCCTAAAAAACAACTCTCAAGAGGTCTTTTCCCTGTGTTTTGCATAAAAAACAACCATCACAAACCCACTAAAGACGAGACTAAAGTTCAATTGTCTCGAGAAAGGAAAAACTTGACAAGCAGGAGGAATATAATTTGTAGTTCCTCCTATAATTGGAGTTCCATTTCTTCTCTCGATTACCCAAACACTACTTAAGTCTCCGTTTAATGGGGGAACGGGAGGAGGGTGGAAAACTATACAAGCTCGGAATTTCAAACAAAAAACTTCTATTTTTAGGACAAATGAAAATAATGAGAAAACCAAGAACAAGCGCAAATGATAGGCTCTTCGGCAAGGATAGATAAAAATCCCGACAACGCCTTCCATTGAATTCTCTTCCATCTGCTTTTGCTGCTTCACAAACCAATGTCCTTGTTATATCATCATTCGTGCTTCTGGTATAGTCTATTAAGGCTTTCCAATTATTTCGGGTTAAATTATCAATCCTTCCGTCTTGAACGGCATCCCATATAGAGGCAAAGCCGTTATAACCATTAAAAGAAGATCCTGGTGGGTTGTTTTGAACCGCGTTACTAAAATCAGTATTGCTAACAAATTCATTATTTCCCTCCGAACCGTCAAAGTTCTCCTGCACATATGCACTCTGAGTTTCAAACCCGCTTGGAGGAGGTGGTGGAAAAGGAAAAAATTGTAGTAAAAAAACTACTAAAGTAATAAGGACACCAGACATAGACAGACTTTTGAATAGGTCTAGTGGTGAACTTCTTAAGTTAGTGAAATTTCTTTAGAAGAGCTTTAATTTAAGAATGTTTTTTACTCTGAGAAACCCTTTTTAAAAATATAGATACGAAACTTAAAACTAGCAGGTAAAAAAGATTTTGTGTTAAAGGCAGATAAAAGTCTCTGCAACGTGCTCCATTAAATTCTTGGCCCTCTGCTTTTGCTGCCTCACAGACTAGTGTTCTATTCGCATCGTCACCCGTGCTCCTTGTAAAATCTATCAATACTCTCCAATTCGCTCTTCTTAATTGATCAATTCTTCCGTCTTGAACTGCTGCCCAAATTGAAGCAAAGCCGTTATAGCCGTTAAAAGAGGAGCCCGGAGGATTATTTCGCACAGCTCGACGAAAAGTTTGATTATTGACAAATTGGTTATTTGCGTTCGATCCATCAAAATTTTGTTGAACATAAGCGCTTTGACGCTCAAAAACTTGAAGAGGTGGCGGAGGTGGCGGGAAATGCTGAACTAAAAACAGCATTAAAGCTATGAGGCTGGCGGACATCATTAACATTTTAGGGACTCTAAAGATAGTGGTTTTTTCATAAAACTCTGAAAAGCAATTTCTTAGGCCTTTATACTAAATACTTAAGCCTTTGTGAGATATAGAATATCGTTTAAAATGGATAAATACATAGCTTATCATCAGAATTAAACTTAGTTCAACTCTAATTGGGAGGTCATAGGAGTCACGACACCACCTAGGATTATTGTAAACCTGCCCGCCTTCGTCTCTTGCTCTATCACAAGCAATACCTAGATTTACGTCTCCCGAAGCACAGTTTTGAGGACCTAAATCTCGAACATAACGAATAATATTTTTCCAATTACTCCTGTTTAAACTTGTAATTCTGCCTCCGATATTATCCCATACATCACAAAAACCGCTTAAATCATTTCCGAGAGTTTGCTCGCCAAAAACCATTCTTCGAAATAAACGATTTCTGTCACCATAATCCGCATCGTCTCCGAAAGAATCCGTGACAATAAAACTTTGTAAATCAAAACCACTAGGAGGGGGTGGAGGAGGCGGGAAATGTTGGAGCAAAGCCAACCATAAAAGAATAATCTTAGGGGTCATCATCATCAACATTTTAAGGGAGTGCAAATGTAGGTTTTTTTCTTACAAAAAACTGTCAAACAAAGCTTTAAGATAATTGAATTGGTTCTTTTCTTGAAATAGGATAATTTGAAAAACAAATTAATACAATACTCAAAATCAAAAACAAAATAAGCTCAGTGCGTATTGGAAGATCATAGGAGCCCCCGCACCAAGTACCGCTATTGTAATTCTGTCCTCCTTCGTCTCTTGCCCTATCGCACGCCATTCCCAATGTTACCTCTCCAGAAACGCAGTTTTGAGGGCCTAAGTCCCTAACATAACGTATGACTTGTCTCCAATTGTTTCGGTTTAAATCTGTAATTCTGCCACCTATATTTTCCCAAACATCGCAAAACCCACTCAAATCATCTCCCAAAGTTAGATCACCGAAAACCATTGAACGGAATCGACCATTTCTTCTATCTCCATAATCCGTGTTATTCCCGGAAGAATCCGAAATAATAAAACTTTGCAAATCAAAACCGCTGGGTGGGGGCGGAGGCGGCGGAAAATGTTGGAGCATAGCCAACAATAAAAGAATAATCTTAGGGGTCATATTCAAGCACTTTAGGGGACTGGTAATATATGAAAAATGTTCTTTAAGAGATTCTCTTTTTTGAACAATCTTTCTTCAGGGTGGCCCCTAGGCTTTTTATTTCAACAGCCTCTGAGCGACCTCTATGATAAAAACATAGAATAGTCAAACTAATAATGAGGACAATAGCGGTGTTTTTCCCTACTGGAACACTTGCGCATAGGTTGTCTGTATCGTTAAAAACAACACCTCGTGATGGGTCAAAGGCATAACTACAAATACGACTTAGTTTCGTTGAGTCCCCAGGAAATGCACTAATTGTATACTCAATTATATCTTTCCATTCTCCATTTCGCGTGGGTAAAATCCACCTGCTCTCTAAGCCTAAAAGGACAGCATCATAACCTAGGTGTCCTCTTAACTGTCTATTTCCTAAAAAAGCATTTCGAAATCTTCCTCTTGAAAAAAGTTTGTCTTGTGGGTTATTAGGCAAAACTCCACCTGGTCTAAACGGAACGGTTACGCTGTAAAGGTCCGATCCATGTGGCGGTGGATATGGAGGTGAAGGGCTTTGCTGAGGCAAAAGAAACAGAAGAAAACTTATCAGTATAAGTTTCATTTTGGTCTATTTAGGGGTTGGTGTTAAGATAGGTTTTTATTCTTTTACTTTGAATTATTTATAAAAATCTAAAGACCAAGGCGATAAGTTTTTTTAAAAGAGTACCTATATAAAACATAAAAAAGGATAAGACTAGGATTGTATTTAGGGTTTCAGGAATTGGCGCTTCAATACAATTTGCATTTGTAGTTCCTGTGGAGGAACCTTTACTGGTGGCTAAATTGCATGCGGCAGATACATCTTTACCGTTATCGGCTGCCCAATTTATAAATGCATTCCACTCTCCTTGGGTAATAGCAATCAAAAAGTTGTCTTGGATTGCTCCAAAAATAGATTCGTAGCCAATCCAACCTCCCGGAAGTGCTTGAGTTCCATTAAGCGCATTGACTAAAGCCGTTTGATTCCAACCATTGTTAAAAAGGTTTCCAAAAAAATTAAAGAATGGATTTCCGTAATTAACAAAGGTCGAGGTATTTCCTATATCGTCATTATTATTACTATATCCGGCATGAATATCCCTGTTCCCTGATGGCGGCGGAGGCGGGAATAGTTGTAAGGCAAGAACTATAAAACTCATACAAATAAGTTTCATTTTAGTCATTTTAGGGTGACCTTAATATAGCTTATATGTTGATAACAAGTAAATTATAATCTTTACTCAAAGAATCGGTATAGTAATTGAAAGTTGTTTTATTTGTGCGAAACTGATGTAGTCTTCTCGACTGTAGAAGAAGCAAATAATCAGCAAGGAGAGTAAGCTTAAAAATAAAAGTTCTGATGGAATTGGAACCTCATCTGGACAACCAGCATCGTCTGCTCCTTGATTTCCTGATTCCCCTCCAATTATTCCTCTTGCTAGACTGCACGCTCTCAATTCTAATTCATTGCTAACGTCCTCGGCTCGGTTTATGACTGTTCTCCACTCGTTTGCCCTTAAATCGGTCAACAAACCCCATTCAATTGCATTCAAAATATTTACCACACCATTATATCCTATCGTTACACCAGGAACTCTTGTGCCACCAACAAAATAATCGTCACCATCCAGACCATTAAGCGCCTTATTTAAGTTTCTGCGATTCCAATTCTCTACAATTATATCTCCATTACTATTTCTAGTGTTCCCCGACCACAGAGAGGCTCCTCCCTGCATCGTTGGTGGCGGAGGCATTATTTGTAAGAAAAAAACAAAAAAAAGTGAGGTTATAAAACTCATGCTCGGGGTTCAGCTATGCTTTAATGGTTAGGGGTGATTTCAATGGTTTGCAATGATACTTCTAATTTATTACAAAAAACAAAGTTTGGAGTTAGTTATCAATTAATTGTGTTCTCTTCTCCATAAAACACATTCACAGCTAAAATTTAGCTAGACTTTGGAAGTAGTAAATGGTTAAAAAAGAAAATATTATCGAGAATAAAAGTTCTTTGGGGATAGGAACTGTTTCAATACAGTTTGGATTAGTTGACCCGACAGATGATCCTTTATCTGTAGCTAAGTTGCATGCTGCGTTGACGTCCTTTCCATTGCCCGCAGCGAAATCGATCAAAGTATTCCAGTCTGCGTTTGTTAGTCTATTCAAAAAATCGTTTTGAATTGCTCCAAATATATTTTCATAACCTACCCAACCTCCTGGCAACGGAGCTGATCCAATCAACGCCTGTAATAACTCGCCAGAGCTCCAATTATTAGTTAAAAAGTCAAGGATAAACCCAAAAAAATTTGTTGATTCAGCAAAGTTCCTTCTGTTTAGGTCAGTATCAAATACAGTATACCCTGCTTGAAAATCTTCTCCCCCATACATAGTTGGCGGCGGCGGCACGACTTGCAGGTAAAAGACAAAAAGGAGTGGGGTAATAAAATTCATGCTCGGGGTATAGCAATGGGCTATTAGGGGTTAAGAATAAAAACAGTTAAGTACAATATTAGTAAATTTTTAACACTTCGGTGTCTAGGTCTGTTTTTATATGTTGCAAAACTTTTTTGGCGACATTACCTTGAGCACATCAAAAAGTGACAAAAACAATGAGTCCTTTAAATTTACTCTTGAAGATGTTTTGATTGTGAAGGTCTCTCGGCATTCCGGAGGAATAAAATAACTAAAAAAGAAAGGCCTAAAACAAACCTAATTTGACCTGGAATAGGTGCGTCTGGAGGCGGACATATCCTATTCAGCACAAACCGATTTATAACTCCTGCCTCTCTGGCCTCCTTACATGCTCTTCGCTTTAAATTAGGGTCTCCTGATGAGTTGTCGATAACAAACCTCCATTCGGCAAAGGTCAAATTTGTCATCCAGCCTTGTTCGAGTGCATTTACGACCTCATAGATGCTTCGATATCCTCCTACTCTGGAAATAAAGCGCTCCTCTCCACCTAGCGCTCTTCTAATCTCCCAAATTCTCCAATCTAGATCGACTGAATTTCCGTCAGAGTTTTGATTAGTGTTTCCAGACCAATAATCCTCGCCTCCGCTAATACTTGGAGGTGGAGGCATTACCTGAAGGCAGAAAATAAAGAGGATTGGGGAAATTAAATTCAATTTTTACTATTCTATTTTACCTTTAAAAGGCAAACGTTTCTTTGAATCTTTTCGATTATGGAAATATGAAATAGCAAGAAAAGAAAGTACGCTAATTAACAATAGCCATTTCGGGATAGGCACTTCTGCACAAGATTCTCTTTCCGCAGCTCGTTGGCCTCTAGACCCTCCAAAATTTATAGCCAAAGAGCATGCATCTGCTTTATCGTTTCTTGCAGAGCCTTGTTGGATTAGCTCTCTCCATTCACCTTGTCTCAAATTAGTATAATATCCTGTGCGAATTCCGTTTTTAACCCCTTCATATCCCCAATACTCAAATCGGAAGAAACCCCCTCCTGGAAGGATAAAGCCATTGTTTATTGCGTCTCGAAGGTCACCCCTATTCCAATCCTTATCGTCACTACAAAAAAAACAATCGTCATCGTTTGTTGTACCTGACCAATAATCATTTCCTCCATTCATCGTTGGTGGAGGTGGTGGCATTACTTGCAAGTAAAAAACAAAAAGGAAGGAGGTAAAAAAACTCATGCTTGGGGTGTAGCTAAAATTTTTGCATTGTAAGGGGTTAAAGAAAAGTTAAATGCAATATTAAGGAAATTTTTATAACTACAAATAGGGATGCGGCTTTGAAGATTTTGGAGAATTAATGCGCCAATCCAATAATGGATAAAAACCATTAGAAGAGAAATTTCTGCAAACTTTTGTTCGGCAGCTATAAAAGATGTCGATTCAAAAACACTACTTATAAAATTCATAAGATCAAATTTTAATGTAGGTCGGTTGATTGAGGATGCAAAAATACTAACTAAAACCTTGTTTTTTAACTAATTAAAACCTAAGTGTTCGTTAAATGATTCTTAAAGAAATAGGCAAGTGATAACTTTCAATGAAAACAGGGTGTTCAAATAAGTTTTGACGGCCGGAAGAAAGATGTTTAGGAGTAAGCTTCTTGAAATGAACAAACTAATTCTTATCCTTTTCAAATAAATAAAATCAAAAACTGATTAGGCTGCTGTATCTCTGCACTTAGTTTTGTCCAAATAAAATAGACACGACTAACGGTTAAAAGTTGAGATTCTTATAAACTTGGAAAGTTCATCTCTTTTAAAAAAATAGTAAACACCTAAAAAAGAAAGTGTGATTAGAAAAAGGAGTCCCTTGGGAAGCGGGGCTTCGGGAACACAGTTATACGTTAATGCCACAGTT
>JBELHR010000041.1:0-13983 GCA_042091275.1 Flavobacteriaceae bacterium | reverse complement strand
GATATCTAAACTTCTAAAAAGTCGCAGAAATCTAAAAACAATTTTGATGTCAAAAACAAATATTATTTAAATCCATTGATTTTCTGTACTTTAGAACAACTCTTACACCCGTCATGAAAAACCTTCTACTCTCTCTCTTTGTATTTTTACTCATACCGACTTGTTTGGCCCAAGGCTCCTTCTCCTTTTACCAATTGGGAGATTTTGTGCCACAGACCCAAAACTTAAACCCTGCTTACATACCGGCAAACGATATCACCATCTCTCTTCCTATTCTAAATTCTTCTATTCAGACCAATACAGGATTTGATTTGGGAGACTTTTTTGTAAGGGACTCAGATGACCAATTGAGATTGAACTTTCAAGAGCTTCTAAAAGTGAGCGACGAAACCAATAATATTGATGTCGGGGCAACGGCAAATTTATTTTTACTCCAATTTAAGTACAAGAGAGCATCGCTGAGTTTATTCTCAAATCTTCGAGTGGAGTCCGAATTGCAATACACGAATGATTTAATTGATCTAATTGCAAATGGGAATTTAGAATCTATTGGTTCGAATCTGCTTCTTCAAGAGGAGATAAACCTGACCACATATAATGAAATTGGAATCGCTTATGCTAGGAGTTTTGCAGAGGAAAAATTAGTATTTGGCTTGCGACTAAAATATTTAAACGGGCAATTTTATGCCGGTAGCTCTGGTAATAGTAGCCTAAATATTTATACAAATCCAGAAGATTTTACACTAGGGATTTCCGCAGAAAATGTCGACATCAAAACTGCTGGTATCAAAACTTTAACGGCAGATCAGTTCGATTCTCAATTTCCTTGGCAATATGCCCAATGGACAAATAACTCTGGTTTTGGTGTTGATCTAGGCTTGACATACAAACCGACAAAGGAACTTAAATTTGGATTTGCAATTAACGATATAGGCTATATAAATTGGCGAGAATATATTCAAAACTATAAGGTTGCAAACAAAACAAAAACAATTTCAGGGGAAGACTTATTGGAAACTGGACAACCCTTTGAGGATATCATAGAAATCGTTGATGACTTTTTTAAGGAAGAGGAATCCTTTCAAGAATTTCGTACGAAGTTAAACTCTAGAATGTATTTAAACGCTTCCTACACGCTGAGCGAACACAACACATTTGCTTTTACCGCTTTCAACTATTCCAATCTTGGAAGATTTAGACCGAGCTATGCACTATCGTACAACTGGTTTTCGGGACAGAAAATAACTGCTGGTATCATCACGAGCTTTGGCGGAATTATTGAAAATCCGAGATTTGGACTCAACCTAGCTTCAAACTTTGGCCCTGTGCAGCTCTATGCAGCGACTGATAATTTTCTAAATCTAATACAAATTGGCAGTAGTAATGGGGGAGATATTCGCTTCGGAATAAATATCTTATTAGGACGAACAAACAGCAACTCCAAGAGCTAATCGTCCATCTTGTTAATATTTCTATCCAAAAAAGGCCTAGCAATTGGTCTTTTTTTGTTTAATTTACGCACACTTCACAAAAGCTTAACATCTAGATGAAAAAAATCAGCTTTCTATTATTTCTTTGTGTGTTCTCAGTAGGAGCCCAACAAAAGGAAATTACTTTAGAAGATATTTGGCAAGGAACCTTTAGAGGAGAATCGATGAACTCTCTAAATTCCATGAAAGGAAATTATTATAGTTTACTCAATTACAACAGATCCACTGGCAAGACCTCTGTCGATCAATACAATTACAAAACCTTAGAAAAAGTAAAAACCATTGTAGATTCCGAAGAGCTTAGTCTAGACGGATTCTCTTCCTATTCATTTGATGAGAATGAATCCAAAATTTTATTGGGAACAGAAATCCAATCGATATACAGAAGATCGACCAAGGGAGTTTTTTATGTTTACGAACTCGAGAGTAAAAAACTTCAAAAAATCGATGAACAAAAAATTCAAGAACCAACTTTCTCTCCAGATGGAAGTCGTGTTGCATTTGTAAAGAACAATAACCTTTTTGTAAAAGACCTAGAGTCTAATGCCCTTTATCAAATAACTACAGATGGAGCTTTTAACCAAATAATAAATGGTATCGCAGATTGGGTTTATGAAGAAGAGTTTTCAATTGTCCGCTTATTCCAATGGAATAGCGATGGAAGCAAGCTCGCTTTCTTGCGATTTGACGAGGCAGATGTTCCTGAATTCTCCATGGATATATACGGTAATGGACTCTATCCAAGTCAGCAGGAATTTAAATATCCCAAGGCAGGAGAATCTAACTCTAAAGTTAGTCTTTGGCTTCACGATTTTAAAAAGAAAAGTACTAATTCCATAGCTTTAGGAGATTATGAATATATTCCAAGACTGCAATTCAGTAATAAAACTTCGGAGCTAATTGTCACCACCCTTAACAGACATCAAAATGACTTGAAGCTTTGGTCTATAGACACAGAGAGTTTTGAATCTAAAATAATTTTAGAGGAACAAGACAGCGCCTATGTGGATATCAATGATAATCTAACCTTTTTAGAAGACGATAGTTTTATCTGGACAAGTGAAAAAAGTGGCTTTAATCATATCTATCACTATAAGGAAGACGGGGAACTAATCAACCAAGTTACCTCAGGAGATTGGGAGGTAACGAATTATTACGGTTATGACCCCAAATCAAAGCAAATATTTTATCAATCCGTTGAAAATGGATCCATCAATCGAGGGATTTACAGCATAAAATTAAATGGGAAATCCAAAAAGGCTCTATCTAGTCTGTCCGGAACAAATTCTGCTTCTTTTAGCTCAAACTTAAAATATTTTATAAACACCTATAGTGACGCTCAAACCCCAAATATTTATAGTTTGCGCGATCAAAACGGTAGAGAGTTAAAGGTAATTCTCGAAAACACCAAGCTTCAAAATCTCTACAACTCATTTGAGGTATCGCCTAAGGAGTTTTTCACCTTAAAAACTAAAGAATCTGAATTAAATGCCTGGATAATAAAACCTTTGGATTTTGACCCTAACAAAACCTATCCTTTATTTATGACTCAGTATTCTGGACCGGGGTCCCAAAGTGTTTCCAACTCTTGGGGAGGATCCAATGATTACTGGTATCAAATGTTGGCTCAAAAAGGAATAATCGTGGTATGTGTCGATGGAAGAGGAACCGGTCTAAAGGGCGCGGAATTCAAAAAAATGACTTATAAAGAACTTGGGAAATACGAAGTAGAAGATCAAATTGAAGCTGCTCAGATTCTCGGAGAGCGCAGCTATATTGATGCGAATCGCATCGGTATTTTTGGTTGGTCCTACGGAGGTTTTATGTCCTCTAATTGCTTGCTACAAGGAAATGAGGTCTTTAGCATGGCAATAGCAGTTGCGCCAGTTACATCTTGGCGTTTTTACGACTCGGTTTACACAGAGCGCTACATGCAAACTCCTCAAGAAAACCCGACCGGATACGATCAAAATTCCCCAATAACTCACGCTTCAAAATTAAAGGGCAAATACCTTTTGATTCACGGAACAGGAGACGATAACGTTCACGTGCAAAACACCATGCAAATGGTAAACGCTCTTGTGAGATATAACAAACAATTCGATCTTATGATCTATCCCGATCGCGCACACGGAATCTATCGCGGTCAGAATACACGACTACAACTTTATACTAAAATGACCGATTTTATTGAACAAAATCTTAAACCAGAATAATTATGTCTAGAACAAATACCGAAGAACTTTACGGACATCCTAAGGGACTCTACGTACTCTTTTTTGTAGAAATGTGGGAACGTTTCTCCTACTATGGAATGCGCGCATTACTAACTTTATACCTCGTAGCTCCCGTATTATTGGGAAATCCACAAGGCGGATTGGGTTGGTCCAATGCTGAAAGTCTTTCCTTTTACGGTACCTATACCATGTTTGTCTATTTAACCTCTATACCAGGAGGGTGGATTGCCGATCGTTTTATCGGTCAAAAGAAAGCGGTAATGCTCGGTGGGGTCTTGCTCTGTATAGGACATGTTATTTTGGCAGTACCTTACGAATGGGCGTTTATGACTGGATTGGTTTTTATCGTTTCGGGTGTTGGATTTTTAAAACCTAATATTTCCACAATGGTAGGTGGTCTTTACGGACCAGATGACGACCGAAGAGATGGTGGTTTTTATATCTTCTATATAGGAATTAACTTAGGAGCATTTCTAGGAGCCTTAGCTACTGGATGGGTTGCCAAAGAATATGGATGGCATTATGGATTTGGACTTGCAGGTATTGGAATGTGTCTGGGTCAAATCGTTTATGTGTTCGGTCTTAAATATCTCGAAGGAGTTGGCGATTTTATTGGAAAATCAGAGTCAAAAGATAAAGAGTTGATGAAAAAGCCACTAAATTCTGTTGAAAAAGACAGAATCAAGGTTTTATTGATTTCATTTTTAATAATTATTGTTTTTTGGGGAGCCTTTGAACAAGCAGGTGGACTTTTAAATTTATATGCTGAACAGAAAACGGATCGTTCCCTTATGGACTGGATCGTTCCTGCTTCGTGGTTTCAATCTGTAAACTCTTTCTTTATTATAACTTTAGGTACAGCAGTGGCATCTTTCTGGTATTGGTGGCAGAAAAAAGGAAGGGAAAATTCCTCCTTATTTAAAATGGCTTGGGGTGTAATAATCATGGGGCTTGGATTTGCTTTTATGTCTATTGCTTCTATTGAGTTTACTAATTATGGATCTTCCGCTATGATATGGTTAGTTTTAGCCTATTTGTTTCACACTCTAGGAGAATTATGTGCCTCTCCTGTAGCACTTTCTTTTATAACCAAATTAGCTCCAGTAAAATATGCATCCTTTATGATGGGAGCTTATTTTGCCGCTACTGGTCTCGGTAACAAATTAGCTGGAATGATTGGGGAATACTCTCAAACTGCAGGAGAATTTGAAATTTTTACTGGTATTACTATAATTTGTGTGGCTTTTGGTCTATTGATCTTGGCTCTATTAAAGCCTCTAAAGAGATTGACTCACGACGCAGAGAAACACAATGCAGCGATAGCGGAATAAATTTAATTTTGAATACCCTTAGATTATGAATAAACACGCGACAGACGAATTATTTGAATCCACTGTATTGGGTCATCCAAGTGGACTATATGTTTTATTTTTTACAGAAATGTGGGAGCGCTTTTCCTACTACGGAATGCGCGCACTATTGGTAATGTTTTTTACAGCTTCCCTTATAGATGGCGGTTGGGGATGGCCACAAGAATACGCTTTTGCTATATTTGGAACTTATACCTCCTTGGTATATTTATCGACTTTAATCGGCGGGTATTTCGCAGATAAAGTTATTGGTTATCGCTATGCCGTTTTGATTGGAGCACTATTGATGACTTTAGGTCACGCATCCATGACTATTGAAACTCCTTTGTTTATTTATCTAGGACTTACTTTACTCGTATTTGGTAGTGGTTTTTTTAAGCCGAACATGACTTCCATTATATCTGAAATGTATGTTAAACGCCCGGAGAAAAAAGACGGTGCCTATACCATCTTTTATATGGGAGTAAATTCAGGAGCATTTCTCGGAATTTTGCTCTGTGGATGGTTTGGTGAAAAAGTAGGATGGTCTTATGGATTTGGTCTAGCGGGTATATTTATGCTCTTTGGATTACTACAATTTTGGTTTGCTCAAGGTATTTTTGGATCTATTGGTTTAAAACCTGTAAAGAAAGAGGAAACGAATAATAAATCCGTTGAATTGGATGCATCAGAACCAAAACTAAACCCTTTTACTTCGGTGCAATTGGCTATGATTGCCATTTCGGCAACATTAGGACTCTTATGGATCTTTAATGATCCGATCTCTAAAATATCAGAAGGAGCATACAATATCTTTAATTTTAGTCTTTTTGGAATGGAAGGAACTAACGTTGCCATTCTCACGGCTTTGGTAATCTTCTTAGCTCTTTTGGTTATTAGATTACCTAGGTACGATCGCATAACGAGAGATCGAATGCTCGCAGTAATTTTCTTTGCCTTTATAACCATTTTCTTTTGGGCAATCTTTGAACAAGCACCTAGCTCACTTACCATATTTGCCAGAGATTACACCCAACGTGTTTTGGAGGGTACCGCCGCCAATACATTTAAAATCATAAATACACTGATGACTGTAGTTCCTTTGGGAATTATTACATGGGTGTTGTTCCTATTATTTGGGCAAACGTTTAACAAGTATAAGTGGTCTAATATTTTTCTTGGATTGAGTTTTGTAATCATTTGGGCTCTCGCTGGATGGATGCTTTACAATGAGTTTCAACAGGATATCGCAGAAATTCCTGCTTCGTGGTTTGGAGTATTGAACTCCTTATTTATTATCACTTTAGCACCTTTGTTCTCTAAGTGGTGGGAAAGTCGATACAACCCATCAGGTAGTATGAAATACGCTATTGGAATGCTCCTATTAGGACTTGGTATGGCAATGGTAGCAATTGGATCTGCCGATATAGCACCTGGTCAGAAAAGCGCAATGGTAAGCCCAATATGGTTGATATTAGTATATCTCTTCCATACGATGGGAGAGCTTTGTATATCGCCCGTTGCTCTGTCTTATGTCAGTAAACTAGTTCCGGGTCGTATGATTGCAATGATGTTTGGTATTTGGTACCTAGCAATTGCAATTGGTATGAAAACAGCTGGATTATTTGGGGAGGCTTCTTCAAGTATATCCCAAAGTGAAGGCTTGAGTTATTTCTTTTGGATGCTCACCATAATCGCTGTGAGTTTGGCAGTTCTATCTGCAATTCTGACTCCGGTGGTCAAAAAACTAATGCACGGTATACGATAAAACACTGTAAACACCCCGCAATAGCGGGGTGTTTTATTTCAAATATATTTCTCTTCCATAAGTAATATCGCGATAAGGAATGCCTCTTTTTTCAAGTGTTACTTTCCAACTTTTTGCAAGTCTCTCATAATTATAGGAATCAATCCAAACCATTTTGGGCTTGAGCTCGTCACACATGCGATCCAAATTGATTTTTGGACTAGCCTTTAGATGTAATAAAACACAGTCTTCTGATTTGAGGAAATCGGGAAACACCTCATCTTCCAAACGCACATAGAACACAGAATCCAAAACGATAATAGGTTGCTTGTAAACACTTCCCTCTCGATACCAATGTCCATTGTAAAAAAAGGGCTTAGGAATAAAATAATAGTCCAAGACAAAGCAAGAGCTCGAAGCGAGTAGAAGAACAAGCCCCCAAACAAGTCGAATCTTTGTAAACCTTCTAATCCAGAAGACGATTACAAATACGACAATAGCTATACTCAAAAGAGATCTAATAGATAGCGATTCAAATTCAATTAACAAGCCGTAATTCTCAAGTTTGAATAAGCCCTTTAGAAAACTATCTACCAAAAAATCAATACTGGTATTTAAGAATTTCAGTTCCACAGAAATTATGTTTAAAAAAAAGTAGCTGTAAAACAATGCCATCAAAACACCAATTAGCGGGATAAATATCAAAGAGCTCAGAGAGGAAAGAAAAGCGAAACTCTCAAAATAGTACAAACACCAAATGACAACACCCAACTGCGCAAAAATGGAAACACATATAAAATCAATACAATAGTTTAGAAATTTAGACATTGGAAAATGCAAAGGCACTCGAACCGCATCCCTACTCGACCACAAATAGGCTATAGAAAAAACCGCAGAAAAACTCAACTGAAAACCTATATTATAGACTATAAAAGGATCGATGAGTACAAAAAAAAAAGCAATTATAAAAAGTACTCTGAGACCACTAGTCTCGATATAAAACAGCTTTAATAAACTATAAACAAAATACATAGCCAAGGCTCTTATAAAAGATAGAGGCGCTCCAATATAAAGTATATAGATCGCAGCTATTAAAACAAAAACAAATCTCAAATATCGATTTCTTCTGAAGGGCCAAAATAGCAATGTCAAAAAGCTTATAAAATAGGTCAAATGCATACCTGAAAGGGCTAAAAAATGTCCTAATCCCAACTTCTTAAACTGTCTTTTGATATCTGTAGACAGACCAGACCTATTGCCAAGTACAAAGGCATTTAATAAACTTTGAGAGCGATATCCTAAATTTGAGTCTTCAATCGTCAATTCTTTGGAACCTCTCTCTTGTAAAATATTCTCAGAAAGCAAGTCTCTATCAACGAGCAAAGAACAAGTGATGCACTGGCAAGAAAACAAAAGATAAATCCCACAAAAGAAGGCATAACGCTTTGAGATAAAACACAAAACTACAGCTACTATACATAGTTCTATCAAAAGAGAATTCGAGATATGGTCATAGACTAAGGCTGCCAATACCAAAGCTAAAAATGCCCAAAAAAGACCCAAATCTCTCAGATGTTCCATCGGGCCTTAAGATATTAGTAAGAGGAGTCTAAGTCGGTAACGTGTCGACTATTTTGGATGCAACAAGATCGGACGCACCTCCAGATCCCAAGATCTCTTCCAATTCGTGATAAGCAGCAAACATTTCCTCTCTATACTGTGGATCTAGTATTTTCTCCAATTCCAGCTTTAATCTCTTGGGATTTAAATCGTCTTGTATCAACTCTTCTACTACTAAGCGGTCCATAATTAAATTGACAAGAGAAATATACTTTAGATTGACCAAGGCTTTTGCAATTCGATACGAGACTTCATTGGCTTTGTAGCAAACTACCTGAGGTACCTTAAATAGTGCGGTTTCCAGAGTGGCTGTACCCGATGTGACTAGAGCAGCATAGGAACAAGATAGGATTTCATAGGTCTTGTTACTGATAAAATGCACTTGATCTAAATCTAAGAATTGTCGGTAAAAAGACTCCTCCAAACTCGGAGCACCTGCAATGATAAACTCATAAGAAGGAAAGTCTTTAATGACCTCTAGCATCACCCCTAATATTTTACTGATCTCTTGCTTTCGAGAACCTGGAAGCAAGGCTATTATGGGTTTGTCAGCTGATAAATTATATTCTTTTCTAAAGGCAACTTCATCTACTTTAGGAATTTGATTCAAGGCATCGAGCAAGGGATTACCTACATAATGCACTTGATAGTCGTGTCGATCCGCATAAAACTTTTCCTCAAAAGGCAAAATAGAATACAGGTGATCCACATCTCTTTTGATTTGCTTTACTCTTCCCTCCTTCCAGGCCCAAACTGTTGGAGAAATATAATAATGGGTCGGAATATTATTGTTTTTAGCAAAACGAGCGATTCGCATATTAAATCCCGGATAATCCACAAAAATAACAGCATCTGGATTATAGGCCAAAAGGTCTTTCTTGCAAAAGGACAGGTTCCCTAAAATGGTTCTTAAGTTTTGAATAACTTCCAAAAACCCCATAAAAGCAAGATCCTTGTAATGCTTTACCAAAACACCACCCTCTGCCTGCATTTTATCACCACCCCAAAACCGAAATTCAGCTTTAGGATCCAACTTTTTTATTGCTGCCATTAGGTTGGCTCCATGTAGATCACCAGAGGCCTCTCCAGCTATTATATAGTATTTCATCTAAATATCCCATTTATTTAAAGCATTCATGGCTTGATAAGCCGTCAAATCGAACTGGGTTGGCACTACAGAAACGTAATAATCCTCTAATGCAGCCTCATCTGTGTTTTCTGAGGAATCCATATTGACATATTTTCCATTCATCCAATAGTAAACCTTTCCGTGAGGGTTAGTTCTCTTATCAAATTTGTTGACCCAATTTCCACGAGCCTGTTTACAGATTTTCACACCATTATAGGGTTTGTCTTGAGATTTTGGGAAATTGACATTCAGAACGACTCCTTCAGGAAGTCCTTCATCCAAGACCTTCTGAGCAATACTCTTGACAAAAGGAGCGCAAATAGAAAAATCCGCAGCCCAAGAAAAATCCTGAATCGAAAAACCGATCGATGGTATACCCTCTATACCTGCTTCTAAAGCGGCACTCATCGTTCCCGAATAAATTACACTAATGGAAGAATTACCTCCGTGATTAATTCCTGAAACACACAAATCCGGTTTGCGATCTAAAATTTCGTGAACTCCTAATTTTATACAATCCGCAGGTGTGCCGGAACAGCTGTATTCCAAGTGTTCCCCGTCAAAATTATTATGGGGTTTGAACTCCAAAAAAGTATTGACTGAAATCGCGTGTCCCTGCCCGGATTGGGGCGAATTTGGGGCTACGACGACCACATCTCCAATTTCCAACATCTGATTGATCAAAAAACGAATTCCAGGAGCATCTATCCCATCGTCGTTTGAAATTAAAATAAGTGGTTTTTTCTTCATAAGACAAACGTAATTAAAACAAAAATACCATATTTGAGCGGGCTTATAAATTGATTTTAACATTTTGTATGCAGAAGGTCGCCCAAAATTTAGATAAACTTGTAAAGGTTCCTTAAATTTGAGACTAGAGGATGACTTCCTATGTTGGATAAACTTATTAGAAAAATGAAAAAAAACAAATATTACATACTGCTTTTACTTTTTGTCGTTGGATTAACTGTTGGTTTTAACAAAAACACCAAAAGTGACGAAGATGATAAAGAGCGTGTTTTAATGGGCGTTTTAGAATATATTTTACAAAACGGACATTACAGTCCGGTAAAAATTAACGATGATTTTTCGGAACATATTTATATGAATTTCATCGACGAGATGGATCCTTCCAAACGCTATTTTACCCAATCAGATATCGATGAATTTTCCGTTTATGAATTTGTCATTGACGATCAGTTCAAAAGTCAGGATCTCTCCTTTTTTAACTATGTCTACACAAGATTTTTAGAACGAAAAGCAGAAAGCGTAGATATCTATAGAGAAATTCTCAGCCAACCGTTTAATTATCAAAAAGAGGAATCCTTAGATATTGAATACAAAAATGCCGCATTTGCCAAAAACGAAAACGAATTAGCAGATTTATGGCGCAAGCAATTAAAGCTTACAACGGTAAGTCGTTTATACGATAAGATGGAGGTAGAAGAAGATAAGTTTAAAGCAGACTCGACGTATACTAAAAAATCTTTTGAAAGTCTTGAAAAGGAATCTAGAGAAATCACTTTAAAAAATATGGATGACCTCTATATTAGAGTAGATGAAATGAGACGTTCCGATTGGTTGGGTATTTATGTAAATACCTTTGTAGAAGAATTTGATCCCCACTCGAGTTACTTAGCTCCTGAAATAAAAGAGCGTTTTGATATTTCTATGTCTGGATCCTTAGAGGGAATTGGTGCTAGATTAACAAGAGATAAAGAATATACCAAAGTTGCCTCACTCATATCTGGTGGTCCTGCTTGGAAACAAGGAGATTTGGAAGTCGGTGATCTTATCATAAAAGTAGGCCAAGCCGATGAAGAACCTGTTGATATCGTGGGCCTTAGATTGGAAGATGCCATCAAATTCATCAAAGGTAAAAAAGGAACTCTTGTAAAATTAACCGTAAAAAAAATCGACGGATCTACCGAGATAATTACGATAACTAGAGATATTGTCGAAATTGAAGAGACCTTCTTAAAATATTCTCTTGTCGACATAGATGATAAAAAATTAGGAGTTATTAACCTTCCCGGATTTTACATAAATTTTAATGATAAAAACAAAAGGGATTCTGCAAAAGATATGCGAAAAGCTATCGATGAAATGAACGAATCCGATGTAGACGGTCTTTTGATTGATTTGAGAGATAACGGCGGAGGGTCCTTAAAAACTGCAATTGACATAGCGGGAATGTTTATCGATCAAGGCCCTGTAGTTCAGGTAAAATTTAGGAATGAGACTCCTATGGTTTACAACGATAATGACAACAATATTTATTGGAACAAACCATTGGTTATTCTAGTCAACGAATTGTCTGCCTCTGCCTCCGAAATCTTCGCCGCTGCAATGCAGGATTACAATCGCGCAATAGTAATGGGAAGCAAGCAGTCTTTTGGAAAAGGAACGGTTCAAAATGTCGTACCACTCAATGAATACTACAAATATGAAGAAGACTTGGGTGCCCTTAAAATGACTATTCAAAAATTCTATAGAATCAACGGAGGCTCCACACAACTCGAGGGAGTTCAAAGTGATATTGCCATGCCGGATAGATATGCCTATATGTCCATAGGAGAGAGAGATTTTCAAAACCCTTTGCCATATGATCAAATCAAACCAGCCAACTACGCTTCGCTTGCGACTTACGAAAATAAAGAACTTGTAATTCAGAAAAGTAAGAGTAGAATCGCTTCAGACGAGCAATTTAAGTTAATTGATGATTTTGCTAAGTGGACCAAGGAAAATTCGGATGACAATGTATACTCCCTGAGCTATAATAGCTTCAAGGAGGAAGCAAAAGAACACGAATTAGAGGCAAAACAATTCGATTCTGTTTACAAATTTGACTCTAAATTTGAATTCTATTCTCCACAAAGTGAGTTACCACTCATATCAGCAGATAGTATACTAGGAATGAAGAGAGAAAACTGGCATAATAGCTTAAAACGAGATATTTACATTACCGAAGCTTTAAGAGTTTTGAGTGATCTCGAAATGGAAAGCAATACCGTGGCAGTTAAAAACTAATTTATGCCTAAAGAATCGGCGAGTTCATTCCTAAAGCTAAAAGTATTAGCGCGATATAAACTTGGTTTTTTGAGTGTTGTATATATTCTGTTTTTAGGGCTAGTAAGTGTTTTTGCTTACTATTTGGCGCCAGACTCTTCCTCTAACGCAAATCAAATGCATCTAGAGATTCATTCCAAACCACCAGGATTTGAAGCACTAATTTTATCTACTCAATCCTTTGAGGGAAAAAAACAAGGTTGGTGGAGCCAGATGATTGAAGGAGATAAAAATCCAATGGAAGAAATCGTTTTGGAGTCCTATAATTCAGATTCTCAAGGCTGGTCCTACCTCCCTTATGGCGTGCAGGATGAATCCCTCACAGTTTATATAGCTCCAGAAACTTATCAAAAGATTAGTGTAGAAAAAAGAAAATTTCTCTGGGGAACGGACAAATATGGACGGGATCTGCTCAGTCGCATGATTATTGGGAGCCGAATTTCTTTTTTTATAGGTTTTGTAGCAGTTCTGATATCCCTAATCATTGGATTGACTCTAGGAGCATTATCGGGATATTACGGTGGAAAAACAGACCAAATAATTATGTGGTTTATCAATGTGACTTGGTCTATTCCAACCCTACTCTTAGTCATAGCAATAACGCTTGCACTCGGAAAGGGATATTGGCAAGTATTTATTGCTGTCGGTTTGACCATGTGGGTGGAGGTGGCCAGAGTTGTCAGAGGACAAGTTATAAGTCTAAAACAACAGCAGTATATTGAAGCAGCTCGTGTTTTAGGCTTTTCCGACCTGAGAATAATCACAAGGCATCTTATCCCAAATCTTTTGGGACCTGTGATCGTAATCTGCGCTGCAAATTTTGCAGGGGCTATATTAATTGAAAGTGGCTTGAGTTTTTTGGGAATTGGTGCCCAACCACCTACTCCATCGTGGGGAGGAATAATAAAAGACCATTATAACTATTTACTTATGGGAAAGGTATATTTGGCAATGATTCCTGGTATAGCCATTATGTCATTAGTCATGGCATTTATGATATTAGGAAATACACTTCGAGATTATTTGGATGTAAAATCATGAATAATGTAGTTTTATGCATAATCTATTAATAAATTCGTAACCAGTGACTTAAATAACAATAAATTTTTTTTATCTCTTAAATATGTTTATATTCGCATAGTGTTTTTCCTTTTAAGGATTGCACTATAATACTTAGGGGTAGGTATTAAATTTAATGCTTCAGCACTTGCTGAAGCATTTTTTTTTTGCCCTTGTCTCGTCGACATTAATCCAAAAAAAAATCCTTGCGATCTGCAAGGATTTGTAGTGGGCAATGAGGGATTCGAACCCCCGACCCCCTCGGTGTAAACGAGGTGCTCTG
>JBELHR010000040.1:0-14518 GCA_042091275.1 Flavobacteriaceae bacterium | reverse complement strand
ATTGTGGAGACGCCGGGAATCGAACCCGGGTCCAAACAAGGAAGCGCGAAGGTTTCTACATGTTTAGTTTCTAATTAATTTTCGATAATAAGCTGACTAAAAACAATCCACTTAAAACTTATCCTCTTTAGTTTCGATCGATTCGCGAGGTGAAAATCAATCTAGGTCTACTTTTACGACACCTCAAATTAAAACGCCATAAACCAAGGCTTTTCGGAGGTGTAAAGCTTTCTCACCTTGTGAGACTAGGCCATTTCTACTATAATTCGAAATTAGGCAGCTAAAGCGTAATTATTTTCGCCGTTTAAAAGTGTGAAACTAAGATTAACGAGATTTGTTTCCTTTCTCGACATGCTTGCTTGTTGATTCTCCTGCTGTCAAAGCCAGTCGTCCCCAATTTTATTGCAAATAGAGCACAAATTTATGAAAAATCTTAAGATATATGCTCTTAAAATATCTGTATATTGTGGACAAATTATACGCCACTAAGAACAGAAAATGAAATTAGGAATAATTAGAGAGAGAAAGAGTCCTCCGGACCGTAGAGTAGTATTGTCCCCGAAGGCTTGCAAGGATGCTTTGGAGCGTTATCCTGAACTAGAAATTACAGTGGAGCCTTCTCCAATCAGAGCTTTTTCCGACGATGCTTATAGAGCTGAGGGAATAACTGTTGGGGATATAGAACAATGCGAGGTGTTACTCGGAGTTAAAGAGGTTCCAATCGAAAGCCTTTTGGAAGGTAAGAAGTATTTCTTTTTTTCTCACACGATCAAGAAACAGCCTTATAACAGAAAGTTACTTCAGGCTATTTTAGATAAAAACATTGAACTCTACGACCACGAAGTTTTGTCGAATAAAAAAGGACAACGCGTAGTTGCCTTTGGTCGTTATGCCGGTATCGTAGGGGCTTATAATGGCTTTAGAACTTATGGCTTAAAGATGGCGAAATTTATTTTGCCCAAAGCAGAGGACCTTCCAAATCAAGAAGCATTGATTCGCGAGTTAAAAGGTGTTGATGTGTCTCAGGCCAGAGTCGTTTTGACTGGTAAAGGCAGAGTAGCGGGAGGTGCAAAGGAGATGTTGGACGCTATGGGACTTAAGGAAGTCGATACCACAAGTTTTCTAAAGGATTCTTTCTCGCAGGGTGTTTATGTGCAGCTCGATGTTTTGGACTATGTAAGACGAAAGGACGGAAGCAGTTTAGGTAAGAAAGATTTTTTTGAAAATCCGGAGGATTATGAATCCACATTTATGCCGTTTGCTGAAGTAGCCAACTTTTATATCGCAGGTCATTTTTACGGACAAGGAGCTCCTTATATTTTTACTAGGGAAGATGCGAAAAATCCAAGCTTTAATATCCAAGTGGTTGCAGATATTAGTTGTGATATTGATGGTCCGGTGGCTTGCACCATAAAACCTTCGACAATTGCAGATCCAATTTATGGTTATAATCCCGAAAGCGAAACTACAGATGATTTCCGAAAACCTGGTGTTATAGCGGTTATGGCTGTAGATAATCTTCCATGCGAGTTGCCTTTAGATGCCTCTATAGGCTTTGGGGAGCAATACAGCGAACACGTCTTACCGGCATTTTTTGACGGCGATGCTAGTGGAATATTGTCTCGGGCAAGAATGACGGAGAACAAAAAATTAACTTCTAATTTTTCTTATTTACAAGACTATCTAGAAGAGGTAGAATAATAAAATAAAACATTTATGAAAAACATATTTTTAGGACTAATGTCTTTTGCCTTGTTAGTATCTTGCGGATCTGGTAATAACAAGGTCAACGAGAAAAATAACATACTAAACAGTACAATTGACACGGTTCTAATAAAAAAACACTTGTATACCTTAGCATCAGACGAAATGCAAGGAAGAGGTTCAGGGACACAAGGGATTGAGTTGGCTGCCCAATATATCGAATCCGAGTATCGTGAACTGGGACTTGAAACTTTCGAGAATTATTCTAGTTATAGACAGGAATTCCGTGAGAGTGAAATGGACTTGTTTAATGTTATCGGGGTTTTACCAGGAAAGTCTTCTCCTGAAGAATTCGTGGTAATTTCTGCTCATTACGACCATTTGGGTATAGTAAATAAGGATAGAGCGGTCTCTGGAGATTCCATCGCCAATGGAGCGGATGACGATGCCTCAGGAACTTCGGCGATAATGGCTTTGGCTCGCTATTGGAAGGAGCGAGGAGACAATGCGCGTTCTATTGTTTTTGTCGCCTTTACCGCTGAGGAAAAGGGCTTGATAGGTTCTACTTATTTTGGACAGACAATTGATCCTATAAAAGTTGTTGCCGGAATTAACATAGAAATGATTGGTAAACCTAGTACGTTCGGTCCCAATACAGCATGGCTGACCGGTTTTGATAGATCGGATTTTGGAACAATTATCCAAAAGAATTTAATCGGAACTGAGTACAAGTTATATCCAGATCCTTATCCAGATTTTAGATTGTTTTTTAGATCGGATAACGCTTCTTTGGCTCGATTGGGGGTTCCAGCACATACCTTCTCTTCTGGACCTATTGATCAGGATCCTTATTATCACACAGTGGACGATGAGGTAGAGACATTGGATATGCAATTGATCACAAATACAGTAAGGGCAGTTGCCCTAGGAACGGAGTCTATTATCATGGGTATAGATACTCCAAGTCGAATCGTTTTAAAAGAAAATTAATTATGCCTAAAATTCAAAGAGTACTTTTTAGTCTTTTACTAGTTCTGTGTGCAAATAGTTTTGCTCAAATGAGCCCTAGAGTTCAAAATGATAAGCTTTATCAGATTATCGATGAGGTTCAAGCGGATCGCTTGGAGTCTGATATTACAAAGTTAGTCTCCTTCGGGACAAGACATACCCTTTCGGACACGGTTTCCAAAACTAGAGGAATCGGTGCTGCTCGCAGGTGGATCAAGTCCGAATTTGATAAGATAAATTCCGATTGTAATAATTGTTTGGAGGTCCGTTATGTGCGCACTCTGGTCAAAGGTGATCCCAATACGAGAATTCCAATGGATACCTATGTGGTTAGTGTGATTGCGATCCAAAAAGGGAATAGTCAGTCCAATGCTTATATCGCTATGGCAGGAGATATAGACTCCCGAGTTTCTGATATTTTGAATTATACTGATGATTCTCCTGGAGCTAATGACAATGCTACTGGGGTTGCCGGTGTTTTGGAATCCGCGAGAGTTCTCAGTCGATATAAATTCGAAAATAATATCATTTACATGGCCATCTCTGGGGAAGAGCAAGGCCTATATGGAGGACAACATATTGCGGAAGAGATAAAATCTTTAGGATGGGATATGATTGGTGTTTTTAACAATGATATGATTGGAAACATAGAGGGTATAGATGGAATCATCGACAATAGAGAGTTTAGAATTTTTTCAGAACCTACACCTGTGGATGAATCCGACCGAAATAGAAGAATGAGACGTTATTACGGTGGAGAAGTAGATGGAGTTTCCCGTCAACTGGCACGTTATGTCTATAACACGACATCTCAATATCTTCCGGAGCTCAAGCCAATCCTAATTTACAGATTAGATCGTTTTGGTAGAGGGGGGCATCACCGCCCTTTTAACGACGCTGGTTTTGCCGGTTTGCGGATTATGGAAGCCCATGAAAATTACAACAGACAGCATCAGGATATTCGCACAGAAAATGGAATCGAATACGGGGATGTATTGTCCGGAGTTGATTTTGATTACACAGCTCAATTGACTAGAGTTAACGCAATTAGTATGGCCCGTTTGGCCTCTGCACCGGCAGCTCCAAAAACCGTTAGTGTAGGAGGAGCAGTAGAGCCTAGCACGGTTTTAAAATGGGATAAGTCTACTTCTGGAAATGTATTGGGTTATTATGTGTACTGGAGAAGTACAACGGCGGATAATTGGGAACACCGAATTTTTGTTAAACAAAACGAACACACTTTAAAAGGTTGGGTAATCGACAACTATTTATTTGGAGTTTCTGCTGTAAACGCAAGTGGAGACGAAAGTGTTGTTGTTTTTCCAAGTCAAGTAATACGATAATTTATGAAGGTATATTTTATAGCTATAGGGGGAAGTGCAATGCATAATTTGGCGTTGGCGCTTCACCAGAAAGGGTATGATGTAAAAGGAAGTGATGATGCGATTTTTGAACCTTCTAAATCTCGTTTGAACCAGGCGGGATTGCTACCTGATATCATGGGCTGGGATGCAAATAGAATTTCAGAAGATATCGATGCTGTAATTTTGGGTATGCATGCCAAGGCAGATAACCCAGAGTTACTTAGAGCCCAGGAATTGGGTTTAAAGATTTATTCTTATCCTGAGTTTATTTACGAACAGTGCAAAAACAAAACCAGAGTGGTTATTGGTGGGTCTCATGGGAAGACCAGTATAACCTCTATGATTTTGCATGTAATGAACTATTACAACAAAGAGGTAGATTATATGGTAGGTGCCCAATTGGAGGGATTTGACACGATGGTGAGACTAACTGAGGACAACGAATTTATCGTTTTGGAAGGAGATGAATATCTGTCATCTGCTATGGATTTGAGACCTAAGTTTCATTTATACAAACCGAATATTGCACTTTTGAGTGGGATTGCATGGGATCATATAAATGTTTTTCCAACCTTTGAAAATTATCTAGAGCAATTTGAGATTTTTATTAATCAAATGACTCCTGGAGGTATTTTAGTTTATAACAAGGAAGATAAACACTTGGATAAATTGGTAGAAAATAGAACTGCTATGGTCAAGCCTTATCCCTACACAACTCCAAAATATACCATAGAAAATGAACAAGTAATAGTGGATACAGAAGAAGGAGGTATCCCTCTGGAAATTTTTGGTGCCCACAATATGCAAAATATGGAGGGAGCTAGAGAAATTTGCTATCACATGGGAATAGAGCCCATAGACTTTTACGAGGCAATGGCTAGTTTTACCGGTGCATCGAAACGATTGGAAAAACTATTTCAATCTAAGGATTCTCTTATTTTTAAGGATTTTGCCCATTCTCCGTCAAAAGTTGAGGCAACTACCAAGGCAGTAAAGGAACAATTCAAGAGTAAAAAAGTAATTGCTTGTCTAGAGCTACATACCTATAGCAGTTTGGATTTGAATTTTCTCAAGGAATACAGAGGTAGTTTAGATGCTGCGGATGAGGTTTTTGTTTTTTACACACCAGAAGCACTGAATATAAAGAAACTAGCACCGATTAAATCGAGCGATATAGAGGCAGCTTTTGAGAGAAAGGATATAACAATATTCACCGATGCCAAAGCCTTCAGAGAAGAGCTCTTTTCACGCAAATTGAGCAATGAAGTTCTTTTGATGATGAGTTCTGGTAACTATGGAGGATTGGATCTTACTACTCTAAAGGAGTTGCTCTAATTCTTTTTCCAAAAATACGGGGTCAAAAGCATTAATACGGTAAATAACTCCAGACGTCCAAGAAGCATTAAAAATGTGGAAAACCATTTTGCTGCGTCACTGAGATGCGCAAAGTTGTCGACCGGACTTACCGATCCAATTCCTGGACCTACATTCCCTAGAGAAGAAATGGTCACCCCAATTGAGGAATAAAAATCCATACCCAAAACGGTAAATATCAATATGCTTATCAGAGCAATAAGAATATAAAACACGAAGAAACTCAGGATGTTATATACAATGTTGGGCTTTACCCCTTTGTTGTTGTAACGAACGGGAAGTATGGCGTTTGGGTGGATTTGTTTTTTTAATTCCAGTAGGCTGTGCTTTATCATAATCACCTGCCTTACCACTTTTACACCACCACTAGTAGATCCTGCGGACCCCCCGACAAAGAATAGAATAAAGATTAGTGCTATGGCGATGGAATTCCACATGGTAAAATCCGCACTGACAAAACCAGTAGTAGTAATTATGGAGAGAACTTGGAACAAGCTATGTCTGAAACTACTTTCAAAATTACCCCATACTTCCGGGTGAATTATGGAAGACTGGAGTTCTGGATCTTGAAAAAATACGATGAGAATCGTCAAGATAGCAGTACAAACCAAAATGATTCTAAGATACCATCGAAACTCTTCATTATCTCTGAGTTTACTTATTTTACCCTTAAACGCGAAATAGGTCAAAACGAAATTTGTCCCTGCGACAAACATAAAAAAGGCAATGATATACTGGATCATAGGTGCCGCGTTCCAATACGCAACAGAGCTGTTTTTTGTAGAAAACCCTCCGGTACTCATGGTTGCCATTGCGTGATTAATTGCATCAAACCAAGACATACCAGCAACCTTTAGAAGAAGGAATTCACTCAGGGTGAGCCCCAGATATAGCATCCATAGTCGTTTGGCGGTTTCTGTTATTCGCGGATGAAGTTTGTCCGCTGACGGTCCGGGAGATTCAGCCATAAAAAGCTGCATTCCACCAATCCCTAGCAGTGGTAAAATTGCAATGGTCAAAACTATGATTCCCATTCCACCAATCCAATGCGTGGCACTTCTCCAAAAGAGAATCCCCTTGGGCATGGCCTCAATATCTTGTAATATAGACGCTCCTGTGGTACTGTAACCAGACATGGTCTCAAAAAAGGCATCGGTAAAATTTGGGATACTTCCACTGATTATATAAGGTAGTGTTCCTGTAAGTGTTAGCATCAGCCAACCTAAAACAACAATTAGATACCCATCGCGACTCTGCAAATTTTTAACCGCATCTCTGTTGAGAAACCACATAAAAAAACCCAAAGTAAGGGTCAGTGCCCCAGAAGCAGCAATACTCAGCCAACATTCTTCTTCAAAATAAAGTGCAACTGGAGTAGTCAAAAGCATAACTAGTCCGTTGAGCATAATACTCAGTCCGAGAAAACTGGTGATTAGTTTAAGATTGAAGATTCTATTCATTCTCAAAATAGTTTTTCTACTTCGCTTATCGCTTCAGGAAGACAAAACATAAGAACCTTATCGCCCGCTTCGATTTGAGATGCCCCATAGGTCATCATGGCTTTTCCATTTCGAATAACTCCACCAAAAATAGCTTTTCGGGTGAGTTTTAGATCTTTTATTTGCATCTTGGTTACCGCAGAAGACTCCTGAACATCAAATTCTAACACTTCTGCATCGATATTGTGGAGGTTTGCTAATGCGACTACTTTGCCCTTGCGGATGTGTTTAAAGATAGCGCCTGCAGCGAGTAATTTTTTGTTGATTAGAGTATCTATTCCTATGGTTTGAGAGATATCGATATAATCCATATTCTCGACCAAAGCAATAGTTTTCTTGACCCCTTTTGATTTGGCCACTAAGCAAGACATTATATTGGTTTCCGAGTTACCTGTAACCGCAACAAATGCATCCATTCTAGAAATATCCTCACCTTCGAGAAGATTTACGTTTCTACCGTCTCCGTGAATAACCAGAGTATCGCAAAGATCCTCAGCAAGATCAAACGCTTTGTCCCGCTTATTTTCGATTAATTTCACATTTCTCTTTTCTTGACAGAGGGCTTGTGCAGCTTTTTGACCAATGCGACTTCCTCCCAGTATCATGATGTCTTTGATACCGATTTGACTTCGTCCAATTAGATTTTCAATAGGGCCAACGGATGCTCTTGGAGCACAGAAATACACTTGGTCATTCGCTTTGAACAAGGTGTCTCCACGAGGTATTATAGTATCTGTTTCCTCTTCTCTTTTGATGGCCATTATGATAAAATCGACCTTGTTATATTTTTTCTTAGCAGCTTCTACGTTGAGCCCAACTAGGGGAGATTTTTCGTGAAGCGTACAACCCAGTACATTTAAAGCACCATTTTCGAAGGCAATAGTATCGTTAAAAGCGGAGTTTTTTATAAGAGACTGAATCTCTTGAGCTGCCAGTAATTCTGGAGAGATCATAAAATCTACTCCTAGGTCTGTAAAATCAATAGCAGAGGTCTTTAAGTATTCTGTATTGCTGATACGAGCAATTGTTTTTTTGACGCCCAATTGCTTGGCTATAGAGCAAATCGTCAAATTTGTGTTTTGAGATTCTGTTACTGCCAAAAGCATATCTGTCGATTCTATGTTTAAACCTTTTAGGACTGCGATAGAACTAGCATCGCCGCCTTTGGTTATGACATCAAGATGGGTGTTTACATATTCCAATTTATCCGCACTTTGATCTATAATATAGATGTCTTTGGATTCGTTGGATAAGAGCTTGGCAAGATGAAATCCTACATCACCTGCACCCGCGATAATTATTTTCATCGACATTAATTTTTACAAATATATCATACTTATTCAGGAAAAAAAAATACACATTTTATTCAACTATGCAACAGAATGACAAGAATTTTAAGAATGTTTCAAAAATGCCGAGAGAGCGTTTACTGCGATATGGTGTGGAGCGCCTATCCGACGCAGAGTTAATTGCATTAGTATTTCGAACTGGCAGTCAAAATCGTCGAGCAATTCTTCTTGCAGAGGAATTATTATCCAAATACAACAATAGTCTGCGACAGCTTTCGACTTTGGGTTTGGGATTGATGCATGAGATATCTGGTCTAGGAGCGGCCAAGTCTTCGAGTTTGATCGCTTGCTTTGAACTCTCTAGGCGCCTTACTCAGTCTGAAGTTGTAGATCTGTCAAAAATTGAAAGTTCCAAAGATGTGTATGCCTTTATCAAGCCGTATATAGCATCCATTCTTCACGAGGAGTTTTGGGTAATTTATCTAAATAATTCCAAAGGGATTATATCGGTAAAATGTCTATCCAAAGGAGGAATGACTGGAACAGTAGTGGATATTCGAATCCTGCTAAAACAAGCTTTGGAGTATATGGCCACAGGATTTGTTATTTGCCACAATCACCCATCTGGCTCTTTGATTCCGAGTCATTCGGATCGCAAACTTACCGACAAAGTGAATTTAGCGGCTCGGACTCTAGATTTACAGTTGATAGATCACCTGATTGTAACAGAAAAAGATTACTTTAGTTTTGCTGATAAAGGCATGATTACTTGATTATGGTTGTAATTTACACTTCCCATGTGAGCCCGAGACTCAAATATATTTTCAAACAAATATTTGAGCGTATTTTAAAGATTGATATCACCTTGACTTCTGTTATTGAGGAGTTTATTGCTCATAATGGACCAAAGATTAATTATTCGAAAACCCCTTTTTCAGATGAGTTTTTTATACGATCTCACGAACTCCTATTCGAGCAGGGAATCAATGACTTAGAGATAATAATGGGGGAATGGGAAGAGCTTCCTTGTTTTTTCTTGACCAACAAAAAATCGGTCATTCCCTTTGATATATTTGCTGCTAGTTTTTATTTGATTACCAGGTATGAGGAATACCTTCCCCAACTTAGAGATGAGCACGATCGTTATCCGTTTAAGGAGAGTCTAGCTTTTATGGAGGGGTTTTTGGATCGGCCTTTGGTAGATGCTTGGGCTTTTAAATTCGGTCAGATATTTCAAGAAGCTTTTCCAGAATACAACAGAAAGCCGAGAGAGGTCGTGTTGGAAGCGACAATTAATGTGGACCTCGCTTTTAAATTTTTAAAGAAGGGAGGGCTGCGTACATTTGGAGGGTTTTTGAGAGATTTATCGAAGTTTAGACTACGGGAAGTTTGGAGGAGATTTTTGGTGCTGTGTTATTTAAAAAAGGATCCATACGATACCTATGATACCTTGATCGCTTATCAAAGAATGCACAATATCCCGACGACATTCTTTTATTTGATATCGCCATACTCTACTTTTGACAAAAATATTTCTTTTACAAAACACACCTATAGTCAATTGGTCAAATCCAATTCCGACTATTCTGGTTTGGGTTTGTTGGCCTCGTATTACAGCGTTGACGATTTGTCAAAACTGGCAGGGGAGAAGCGGCTTTTGGAGGAGGTTACCCATTGGAATATTACAAAATCAAGACAGTATTACACCAGACTAAAGCTACCGGAGATATATCAAAACGCCATCGATACCAAAATTCAGGAAGATTATTCCATGGGATATGAGGAGGCTCTTGGTTTTAGGGCCAGTACCTGTACTCCATTTTATTTTTACGATTTGGATTTTGAGATTCAAACTCCTTTGCGAGTTGTGCCTTATTGTTTTAGTGATCGCTATTTTCTCAAGCGCAGAATAAGTCCGTCTTTGGCTCTGGAATCTATAAAGAGTTTATATGCAAAAGTAGAGCCTTTTGGTGGACATTTTGTTCTGTTTTTTCACAGCGATACGTTTTCCGTCTTATCAGGAAATCAGAGTTGGAAAAGGACTTATGAGGATTTATTAATCTATTTAAAAAAAGAATAGTTAGATATATGTTAGTTGGAATTAAGGATGTTTTTTTTGATTTAGACCATACTTTATGGGATTTTGAATACAATTCAAGGCAAAGCTTTGTTCGTATTTTTAGGGAAAATAATATTGCGGTTGAAATCGACGATTTTTTAAGGGTTTACCAGCCGATTAATGAGAGATTTTGGAAGGATTACAGAGAGGACAAAGTCAGTAAAAAAGACTTGAGATATGGGCGTTTAAAGATGAGTTTTGACGCTTTGTCTATGTCGGTAAGTGATGCGCAAATCAACCAATTATCAGAAGATTATATTCGAGTATTGGGCCTGCAGAATAAGTTGTTTCCAGACACAGAGAATATATTGACTTATCTCAGAGATAAAGGATATAGATTACATATTATAACCAACGGTTTTGAGGAAGTCCAATGGGAAAAGTGCGCGAGCTCTGGGATTGAAACTTATTTTGACGAATTTGTCAGTTCAGAGTCTGTTGGTTTTAAAAAGCCTAAACCTATAGTTTTTGAGGAAGCTTTGAGAAGGGCAGGAGCAAAAGCCAATTCCAGCGTAATGATTGGTGATAATCAAGAAGCAGATATTCAAGGTGCTTTAAATGTCGGAATGAAAATAATTTTTTGCAATTTTGATCAGCAAATAAATCGAGGAGATTATCTCGAAGTCAATTCATTAAAAGAAATAAAAGAATTATTATGAAAATACAATATATACTATGCCTTGTGCTCTGTTTGATGAGTTTTGAGATGCAATCACAAGAAACGCCAGATTTGAGTGCTTATAAATATGCTATTGTAGATTATAGATACGATTTTCAGCGTGAGGACAATTCTTACAACGTAAACGAATATGTAAAATTCCTTTTTGAGAAAAAAGGATTTATCGTGGTTTTTGACAATGGAGATATCCCTCAGGATTTAGTTACTAACCCTTGCCTTGGGCTCAAAGCCAATTTATTGGACGAATCTGGTACATTTAGTTTTAAAATGAGGTTTCAACTATTTGACTGTCGAAATGAGATGATTTTTGAGGGCGAGTCAGCGCGATCTAAGATTAAGAGCTTCGAGAGAGGATATCCCGATGTCATAAGAAAGGCCTTTGTTTATGTAAATGAATTAGAGTATAACTATTCTCCGGATCGTGTTTTTGAATTGGAATCTCCTGCATTGCCAATTGTCGCGGCAGAAACCGCTGTAGTTTCAGTTTCAACGGATAGTGCTATTTTGGAAGGGGTATATAAAAGAGACGGATTGGCTCTTACTATAGTTAAAAACGAGGATGTTTATACCGCGAATCTTTCCGGCAGGTCTGAGAGTGCTCAAATCTTCTCTAGTTCGGATAAAGGAGTTTATTCTTTGGTTTGGGAAGGAGATCCAAAGCCTTATTTACTCAAACAATTAGAGGATGGCGTCTCCTTAGATTCTCCTTATGGATTGTTGATTTTCAAAAAAGCGAACTAGTAGTTGTATTTACCTTTCCATTTTTCGGACAAGGATTGCTTAAATTGATTCTCTCGAGGATTGTTTCCAGGTTCGTAAAGAATGGTTCCCGATAGTTCTTGAGGAAGAAACTCTTGTTGGGCAAAGTTGTTTTCAAAATCGTGAGCGTATTTATAGTCTTTGCCGTAATTCAATTCTTTCATGAGTTTGGTAGGAGCATTTCTAAGGGCTAAAGGTATAGATAGGTCTCCGGTTTGGTCCACGAGATCGAGAGCCTTATTTATCGCTTTGTAGCTGGCATTTGATTTTGCAGAGGTCGCTAAGTATACAACGCATTGACTCAATATAATTCTGGCTTCTGGCATACCGATATTTGCAACAGCAGAAAAGGTATTATTCGCTAGGATCAAAGCATTTGGATTGGCGTTTCCTATATCTTCTGAAGCGGAGATAATTAGCCTTCTCGCAATAAATTTAGGGTCCTCTCCGCCGTGGAGCATTCTCGCTAAATAATAGAGAGATGCATTGGGATCGGAACCTCGTATGGATTTTATAAAGGCGGATATTATGTCGTAGTGCTGCTCGCCAGTTTTATCGTAGCGCACTGGGTTTTTAGTTATGTTTTCAAATACGAGATCGTTGGTTATTTCCACTGGACTATCGAGACTCATGACCAGTAGTTCAAATATATTTAAGAGCTTTCTTGCATCTCCTCCAGACAATTGAATCAAGGCGTCATATTCTTTGCAAGTGACCGATTTAGATTGGATGATTTCATCTTGTAGAATCGCTCGGTGTATCAGTTGGATTAGTTCGCTTTTGTCAAAAGGTTTTAAGGTGTAAACTTGACATCGAGACAATAGGGCAGGAATAACCTCAAAACTGGGATTTTCCGTTGTCGCTCCTATCAAGGTTATCCAGCCTTTTTCAACCGCCCCCAGAAGACTGTCTTGTTGTGATTTGCTAAATCTGTGTATCTCGTCTATAAAAACAATTGGGTTCTTTGTGGTAAATAATCCCGTATTTGATTTGGCGCTATTTATGACCTCTCGAATATCTTTAACTCCAGAATTTATTGCACTTAACTGATAAAATGGGCGTTGGGATTCTTTTGCAATCAATTCTGCTAAACTAGTTTTTCCAATGCCTGGAGGTCCCCACAAAATTAAGGATGGGATTATTCCTTTCTGAATATGCATTTGAAGTTGTCCGTTTTTACCGATCAAATGTTTTTGAGCAATATAATCCTCTAGTTTTTTTGGTCTTAGTCTCTCGGCAAGAGGTGTCTGATTTTCTGGATACATATAGAATATTCTTAAAGTAAAATTAGTAAATTTCTAAACGGTATAGACATATGAATGACATAAAGCTACATAGCGAAGAATCTGAGTTTAGTTACTCCCACAATATTTGGATAATACCGTTGATTTTGGTCGGTTTAATGTGGGGTGTATATATAATTGAATACCTAAATGGCTTCAATTGGAACTATTTAGGAATCTATCCCCGCTCGTTTTCTGGACTTTTAGGTGTTTTTACCGGACCTTTTATTCACAGTTCAGCGACGCATTTACTTCACAATTCTCTTCCTTTTTTTATATTGTTAGCGGCTTTGATTTTTTTTTATCGAGAACCGTGGAAGTGGATATTTTTCCTCGGTTTGTTGAGTTCTGGCTTAATGACATGGGTTTTTGGAAGAGAGTCCTATCATATAGGGGCGAGTGGGTTGATCTATTTTTTATTTGGATTTTTACTGTGTAGTGGCTTTATTCGAAAAAATAAAAGATTATTAACCTTATCCTTGGGGGTCTGTTTTTTATATGGAGGAATGTTTTGGTATATATTTCCCGTAGACCCAAGTATTTCTTGGGAAGGACACAGTTCTGGTTTGATTGCAGGAGTTATCCTTGCTCTATTATTCCGCCATCGCGGGCCGCAACGCACTAATTTTCAATTTGATAAAACCGAATTCGATGAGTTCTTCGAGGAAGATGGCTCTTTAAAAGAGTCTTTGCCTCAAAACTTCGTAGAGGAAGGCACCACAAGCGACGGAGACATTGAGTGAAGAAATCTCTCCTTTCATCGGTAATTTTGCTTTGTGCTCTACAATCTTTAGGGTGGAGGGATTGACTCCCTTATGTTCAGATCCCATTATTAAAGCTAGACTCTGGTTTAGGTCTATGTCATAGATTTGTTGATCTGTTTTTTCTGTTGCCGCAACAACTTCTATTCCGGATGCTTGAATCATAAAAACAGCGTCTTTTATGTGGTCTACTTTACAGATAGGAACTTTGAATGCTGCTCCGGCAGAAGTTTTTATCGTTTCTGCATTTAAAGGTGCAGAACCATTTTTAGCTATTACAATGGCATCGACTCCAGTACATTCTGCAGTTCTAATAATTGCGCCAAAGTTTCTCACGTCCGAAACGCCATCTAAGAGTAGCAAGAGTTTTTGATCGGTATCTTTTTCTAGAATCTCGTTGAGGTCATGGAAGGGTACTGCTGCAATTTGAGCCACCGCTCCTTGGTGATTCATGTGCTTGCTAAGCCGGTCAAGTTTTTCGACAGGCACTAGATTGAAACTGATATTGTGTTCCTTAATTAGTCCATTTAACTCCTGCATTAAGGGGCCTTTTGTCCCTTTTTGCAAAAATACTTTGTCTACGCTACTTCCAGAATTTATAGCCTCAATAATTGCACGAATTCCAAATACTTTCGTTTGTTTTACACGTTCTTCCATGCGGCAAAGATAAGGTGGTTTT
>JBELHR010000039.1:10158-14729 GCA_042091275.1 Flavobacteriaceae bacterium | reverse complement strand
GATGCCTTTGAAGAGTTTCTGACATTACCGGCATACAAATACATTTAAAAAAAAACAATCCTGCGATTGCTGTAACAACCGACAGGATCTAATTATTAACACGCAATAACATTTTCTAAAACTATGAAAAATTTAGCACAAAGCAATTACCAATCTGCTCTCGAATTAGTTCAAAATCTAAAAGAAAAACACGGCGATTCATGGGCTGCTATCAATCCAAAGAACGCTGCTCGAATGGTTATTCAAAACCGATTCAAAACAGGGATTGATATAGCGAAATATACGGCACAAATCATGCGCAAGGATATGGAAGTATACGATCTAGATCCTAGTCAATATACCCAATCACTTGGATGCTGGCATGGATTTATTGCCCAACAAAAAATGATTGCTGTCAAAAAGCACCACAAGACTACTCAGAGAAAATACCTATACCTCTCCGGATGGATGGTGGCTGCCTTGCGATCTGAATTCGGCCCTCTTCCGGATCAATCCATGCACGAGAAAACGTCTGTTCCAAAATTAATTAAAGAAATCTATGATTTTTTGAGACAAGCCGACTCCATTGAACTAAATGACCTTTTCCGAAGATTGGAGGAGGGAGAGGATGTACAAAAGGATATTGAAAACTTCCAAACACATGTCGTACCAATCATAGCAGACATCGATGCAGGATTCGGAAATGAAGAAGCTACTTATTTGTTAGCAAAAAAAATGATAGAGGCAGGAGCTTGCGCTATACAGATCGAAAATCAAGTTTCTGACGCGAAACAATGTGGTCATCAAGATGGAAAAGTAACCGTTCCGCACGAGGATTTCATCGCTAAATTAAATGCTATACGCTATGCATTTATCGAGCTAGGAGTCGATCAAGGAGTAATTGTTGCAAGAACGGATTCGGAGGGCGCAGGCCTTACTCAAAAACTTCCTGTCAGCCAAGAACCTGGCGATTTGGCCTCTAAATATTTAGCTTTTGTAGAAGCTGAAACCATTGATATATCCGAGGCAAAAGAGGACGAGGTCCTTCTAAAAAGAGAAGGCCAATTAGCTAGGCCTACACGATTGGCAAACGGCCTCTATAAGTTCAAAAAGGGATCCAATATAGATCGTGTTGTTTTGGATTGTATTACAAGCCTGCAAAATGGAGCAGACCTTTTATGGATTGAAACCCCTACTCCAAATGTCAAACAAATTGCTCATATGGTAAATAGAGTCAGAGAAGTTGTTCCCAATGCAAAATTAGTTTACAACAACTCTCCCTCATTTAACTGGACTTTAAACTTTAGAAATCAAGTATACGAGGAAATGCAACTCGAAGGAGAAAACATGACTGCCTATGATAGAAATAATTTGATGGATTCGGAATATGATAATTCTGAACTTAGCTTTAGAGCAGATGAAAAAATCAAAAGTTTTCAAAGAGATAGTTCAAAAGAGGCAGGAATATTTCACCACCTTATAACTTTACCAACCTATCACACTGCTGCTCTTCAAATGAACGACCTGACAGAAGGGTATTTTGGAAAAGACGCCATGCTCACCTATGTAAAAAATGTGCAACGTCAAGAAATTCGAAAAGGAGTTTCCTGTGTAAAGCATCAGAGAATGGCAGGATCAGATTTGGGAGACGACCACAAGACCTATTTTGCTGGCGAAATGGCTTTAAAAGCCGGAGGGGCAAAAAACACTTCCAATCAATTTGAAGTCAAGCAAAAAGTGAAACCTCAAGAATCCTTGCGAACCGCTTAAAAAAGTAGACGAGCTGCCATCAAGGCAGCTCGTTTTATTTCTGTCTTCCCCTTAAATTGCTTATCTTAGAGTAAAGCATTTTTAGTTATGGCAGAGAATCAAGACAAAAAAATTGGACTAAGCGAAGCCTTATCCATTGGGATTGGAGGAATGGTCGGCGGTGGGATTTTTGCGGTACTCGGACTTGCTGTCGCTCTAGCCAAAGGAGGGACGCCCATCTCTTTTTTGTTTGCAGGAATTCTCGCCCTTATTACATCTTATAGCTATGTAAAGCTTTCTCTCAAATTCCCAGATCGAGGTGGAACCGTCAAGTTTATAAATCAAGGTTTTGGTTTTGGAGTTTTCAGCGGGGGGATAAACAATCTTTTATGGCTCAGTTATATTATCATGTTAGCCCTATATGCATCTGCTTTTGGATCCTATGCTCCAAATCTTCTCAAAATTAGTGGAGACACAGTAGTTGACTTTCACATTTATGCCTCACTAATTATTCTAATTGCTACAGGAATAAACTATTACAGTGTCGCGGTTGTGGACAAAATTGAAGCCTATGCAGTTGTCATAAAATTGACCATACTCTTGGTCTTCGTTGGATTCGGTGCTTATGGCCTAATTGGAAATCCACATTTAGATCAATTATCTCCAGAAAATTGGGAATCTCCATTTCAGCTAGTGGCTGCAGGAATGGTTATTTTTGTCGCTTATGAAGGTTTTGAATTAATTGCCAATGCGATCCCAGACCTCAAAAACCCTCAAAAGAATGTTCCTAGAGCTTATTACGGATCTGTAATCTTCGTTATTTTACTATATATCGTTATTGCGGCAATTACCGTTGGGTCTCTAGATTTTAAAGATATAGCTACTGCTCAAGACTATGCTTTAGCCGAAGCAGCAAAACCAATGCTCGGTCAGATGGGCTTTACCATCATAACCATTGCCGCTTTAATCTCCACCTTTTCGGCAATAAACGCATCACTTTATGGAGGCAGTCGAGTAAATTTTGAAATAGCCGAAGACAAAGAACTCCCCTTGGAGTTCACCCGCAAACTATGGAGACAACCAGTAGGAGTAATCGTGACAGCAATAGCAACCTTGATTCTTGTAAACACCTTAAAACTCGAAAGTATTTCAACAGCTGGTAGTGTGGGATTTTTATTAATTTTCACAGTTGTCAATCTTGTAGGCTATAAAAAAGCCAAAGAAATTGGAGCTAAAAAATGGATTCCACTACTCGGATGTATTAGCTGCTTTTTAGCATTATGCGCTCTGTTGATTCAGCATTATTCGGTAAGCAAAACAGACGTCTATATTGCGATTGGCCTTGTGTGTTTTTGTTTCCTTTTAGAATACACCTACCAAAAAACCCGTAAAAAGTGATAAGAAACTACCTGTTCCCCCCTATTTTCCTCCTAATCGCAATGACCTCCTGCCAAAAGGATAGCGAAGTAAACTTTATCGAAATCTCTAGGACAGAATACGGAGAACAACTCTACGGTTTTTGGCTTGGGCAATGCATTGCTAATTGGACAGGGCTCGTCACGGAGATGGATAAAATTGGTAATGTAGGAGATCTAAAAACGGGAGACTTTTATACAAGAGAAAATTGGGGAGGACCCGATGAACCGAGCATTTGGGGAGAAGGGGTGCCCAGTGACTTATCTCCAACTATAGATTTTGTGTTAAGGGGTACTGAAGAAATATGGGGTGCCGATGACGACACCGATATCGAGTACCTATATCAAGAGCTGCTGTACGAGTCCAAATCGAGTATTCTAAGTCCAGAGCAAATACAAAAAGGATGGATCAAACACATTCACCGGGAAGAAGAAAACTTCTTGTGGGTTTCTAATCAACGTGCCTTTGATTTAATGCTTCAAGGAGTTCTACCGCCGGAAACCGGTAATCCCGAGCAAAACGAACATTTTGATATGATAGATGCCCAGCTCACAACTGAAATATTTGGTCTTTTCGCCCCAGGCCGACCTGATATAGGGGAACAAATTGCTCAACTACCAATACAAACTACCGCTAGACTAGAATCCGAATCTATTGCCCAATTCTACGTTCACATGCATTCTTTGGCTTCCTTGCATAAGGATGAGAGCATAGCAAAACGATTAAAGTGGATGGCGGAAGAAGCAAAAATCAAACTAGCTCCAGATAGCTATCCTGCCAAAATGTATGACTATACTAAAGGTCTTTACGAGTCGGGAATCCCTTGGGAACAAACTCGAGATTCCATTTATTTGCGCTATCAAGTGAATGGTCAAGATGGATATGATATAACTTCGCGAAACCTGTATTGTAACGGATGTTTTGCTGCAGGAATTAATTTTGCTGCCAGCCTAGTAAGTCTTTTCTACGGAGAAGGAGATTTCAAAAAAACCGTTCAAATTGGGGCACTTGCCGGATGGGATTCGGACAACCCAACAGCGACTTGGGGAGGTCTGATAGGATTTATGATTGGCAAAAAGGGGCTGGAAGAAACCTTTGGGCAGAAGTTTTCTGAAAAGTTTAATATTCATCGTACTCGCAAAAATTTTTCTAATCAAGGCTTGGATAATTTTTCAAATATGTCGCTCAAAGGTGTTCTTGTAACGGACAAGGTGATCTTAGAACAAATTGGCGGGGAAGTCGATCTGGAAAACGACATATGGAAGATCCCCTAAGCAAAGCATTAGTTAAAAACCACTCAAACAAATTATTTTACCGCTTGTCCTAATTTTAAAAAATTAGACTCAAAGTGATTGTAAGTTTATATTGAATTTAAAAACATTTACTTCACTAAAAATCTTATTAAAATGATTCACTTTCTCATTCAT
>JBELHR010000039.1:0-10058 GCA_042091275.1 Flavobacteriaceae bacterium | reverse complement strand
TAAAAACATTTACTTCACTAAAAATCTTATTAAAATGATTCACTTTCTCATTCATGTCGCCACAATAATTAAAGACTACCTAATTGATTTGCTTTAATTTTAATAAATTTCGAAATCTTTAAACCGATCTATGTCTTATTTCTTTTCTAAAAAAGCTCTTCCTGCCTACATAGTCTGGTTTGTCCAGTTATTTCCGAGTTACGTTCTAAAAGTTCAAGCATTTTCAGATAAAGGTCCGGACACGATACTCTATTTTGTATTGGAAGGATGTATTTGGTTTGATTTAGGTATCTTACTAACCATTGGAATGCAGTTTTTAATCGATAAATTCATTCCAGAAAACCTGACCTTGTGGTCTAAAGTCAAACGATTTTTTCCTATCCTTTTGTTAGGGGTTGTAATAATGGAATTGACTCTCTGGCCTCTTCTTGATATCCCCTATGAAGGTCTTTTAAACAAGCAAAGCCCGATAGGGTTTTTCGATAGTTTACCAACTACTTTGGTTAATATCTTTGCCTGGTGTACTTGGTATATATCTATTACCTTAATTGCATTAAACAAGGAAGTTCGCGATACCAAACTGAAGAATATTAGTTTACAGGCCAATCTAAAAGAATCTCAACTCAATACACTAAAAGGACAAATTAATCCTCATTTTATGTTTAACAGCCTAAACAATATCAGAGGATTAATACTTGAGGACAAATCAAAAGCTAGATTGATTCTAACGAATCTTTCCGAGACCTTGCGCTACTCATTGTCTAAAAGCGATCAAAATGCAATTGCATTAGAGGATGAACTGGAAATGATAGAAAATTACATTAGTATAGCTAAGATTCAATTTGAAAATCGCCTCGAATACACCGAGAATATAAATACAGAAGCTCTTGGTTTTCAAATACCTCCAATGATTCTTCAAATGCTTGTGGAAAATGCGATCAAGCACGGAATCTCCAACCTAAAAAAAGGGGGGTCTATTCATTTGGAAGCAAATATTCTAGATGAATTTCTAGAGCTAAAAGTAATAAATAGCGGAATTCTAAAGTCGCAATCCGATAGCACTGAAGTAGGTTTAAAAAATATTCGAAAAAGATTAAATCTTCTCTACGGGAAAAGAGCTGAATTTACTTTAGAAGAATCCGATAAATCCGTGCACGCAATTGTTAAAATACCACTTGATGAATAAGATAAAAGCAGTAATTGTAGAGGACTCTCGATTGGCTCGTAATGAGCTGAAGGAGCTTATTTCTTCTCAAGAAAGCATATCCTTAGTTGGGGAAGCCGAAAATGTGGATGAAGGATATGATTTGATCCAAAAGATAAAACCAGAACTTCTCTTTTTGGATATCAATATGCCCGAGAAAGATGGTTTTGAGCTATTGGAGATGCTCGATGAAGTGCCTTTGGTTGTTTTTACGACAGCATTTGACGAATTTGCTATAAAATCTTTTGAATATAATGCCTTGGATTATCTTTTAAAACCTATAAACCCCAAAAGGTTTGGAGAGAGTATATCTAAAATAAAAAAGCGACTAAGCCTTACAAGCGAGGGCAAGGGCAGCAATCAGCAACTGTTGGAGCTGGACAAGCAAATCTTTATCAAAGACGGTGAGAAATGTTGGTTGGTAAAAGTGGAGAACATCTCCCTTTTTGAAACCGTAGGTAATTACACACGTGTATATTTTGACGGAAACCGCCCCCTTATTTATAAGTCCTTGGCACAAATCGAGGAAAAATTACCAAACAAAGTATTTTTTAGAGCAAATAGACAACAGCTTTTGAATATAAACCATGTGGGAAAAGTAGTTTCCTGGTTTAACGGAAAACTCAAGATTGAAATGCAGTCTGGAGAAGAAGTTGAAATATCTCGCAGGCAGTCCTATTTGTTTAAGGAGCAACTTAGCTTTTGAAAATAAAATCTATATTTATAGCATTATTATTTAACTAAGTTGAGCATGGATGAGGGAACAATAACCAAAGTTTTAGTTTTTGGAGTATTACTAGTATTAGGTGTAATTGAGTCTTTTGGAGGACTATATTGGAACGACCGAAGAACAAAAAACGATTTTACCATTGAGTTTTTAGGGCTATTGCTGCTGCCAACCTTTATTCAACCAGGGATTTTTCTGATTGTTTTATGGATATCGGGTGCTCTTGTTCCCAATCTAGGGGATATTCTTATAGATAGTTCTGTCTTTTTACAAATCGCAGCTTTTCTCGTTTTCGATGATATGACGCAATATTGGTGGCATCGCTTATCTCATGTCAATCGTAAAATGTGGAAACTCCACAGGCCCCATCACGTCGTGGAAGAAATGGGTGTTTTGGTAACCTATAGAAATGCAGTCTTATACTATGCTTTTATGCCTGGTATTTGGCTCTCTGCCTTCCTTGTCTATTTGGGAATGGGACAAGTATACCTTTTTTACCTCCCAATAAAACTGATAATCATACTTCTCGCCCACAGCGAAACAAAGTGGGACCAATACCTCTATCGCTATAAATTGCTCAGGCCTTTAGCTTGGGTTGTCGAAAGGACTATATCTACTCCAAGCACTCATTTTGCACACCATGGACTAACCGCTGAGGACGGTGTCTCTCACCCCAATGGAAACTATGGTAACCTTCTATTTATTTGGGATATAATCTTTGGAACTGCAAAAATAACAAGAAAGTACCCAAGTCGATTTGGAGCCTGGAATCAGATAAAAGAACCTTGGTATGTGCAGCTGTTCTTCCCTTTGATGACCTCAAAAGACGAGAGAAGTGAATTGCATTCAATAGTTACGAAAAACGACTACGATCCTTCCTTAGACTTTAAAGAATTTACCAAATAAGTGACTTTTAGAGAAAGATTAAGATAAATCCCTAATTTCTTTAGTATTTTAGACGGGATTTTTTGTAACAATTTTGTCTACTAAAGGTCTAATCAAACGAAATAAAACACCAAACATGAAAAAAAACATTTTAGCACTGTCCGCACTGTTTCTCATTGGATTTAATTCCAATGCACAGAAAGTGGAATTTGAAGAATTTGATTTAGATAACGGTCTTCACGTTATCATGCATCAAGACAATACGGCTCCTGTAGTCATCACCTCTGTTATGTACGACGTAGGAGGAAAAGATGGAGACAGAGCGAGAACTGGATTCGCTCACTTTTTCGAACATTTATTATTTGAAGGTTCAGAGAATATCGATCGAGGAGAGTTTATGAAAATAATACCTGCAAATGGAGGAACTTTCAATGCAAACACCTCACAAGACAGGACCTACTACTACGAGATTTTTCCATCAAACAAATTGGAATTAGGTCTTTGGATGGAATCGGAGCGTATGCTTCACCCAGTTATTGATCAAGTTGGAGTAGACACTCAAAACGAAGTAGTTAAAGAAGAAAAACGTCAAAGTTTTGACAATAGGCCATACGGAGCTCTTTTATCTACTATTAGTGAGAACTTATTTCAAGCTCATCCTTACAAAGACAAGTTAATTGGAGAAATGGAGCATTTAGATGCTGCCACTTTAGAGGAGTTTAACGCGTTCTTTGGAACTTATTACGGACCAAACAATGCAGTTTTAATCGTAGCTGGTGATATAGACACGGAAAAAACAAAGCAAATGGTAATGGACTACTTCTCAGAAGTAGAAAGAGGTCCAGATGTAGTGAGAAACTTCCCTAAAGAAGAGCCTATAACAGAAACTATCAAGGCTACTGCTTACGATAAAAACATTCAAATCCCTGCTGTTTTAGCGGCCTACAGATTACCTGGGCAGTCCTCGAGAGACGCTTATGTCTTGGATATGATTTCTTCTTACTTAAGTGGAGGAAAGAGTTCTGTTTTGGTAAAAAAGTTAGTGGATGAGCAGAAACAAGCTCTCGCAGTTCAAGCCTTTAATTTAGGTCAAGTAGACTACAATATTTTCGCTTTGTTTGCACTTCCTTTGGGAGATGTGTCTTTAGATACTTTGCTGGCAGAGATGGACGAAGAAATTGTTAAAATGCAAAATGAATTAATTTCGGAACGCGATTATCAAAAACTTCAAAATCAATTCGAAAATCAATTTGTAAATTCTAACTCTAGTGTCGCTGGTATTGCAAGTTCTCTTGCTACCTACTACATGCTTTATGGAGATGTAAATCTAATTAACAATCAAATAGACATTTACAGATCTATTTCAAGGGAAGAAATTAGAGATGTAGCTAAAAAATATCTGAACCCAAATCAACGTGCAGAGATTGAGTATTTACCTAAAAAAGATGAAGAATAAGATGAAAAATATACAAAACAAACTAAGCCTGTTTATACTTTTTGCTCTTATGAGCTTTGGGGTAAACGCACAAATTGATAGATCCACAATTCCAGTAGCAGGACCAGAGCCAAGAATATCTCTGGAAAAACCTTATGAGTTTGACCTAAAGAATGGAATTAAAGTTTTAGTTGTAGAAAACGACAAGCTTCCAAGAGTTTCTTACTCTTTGAGTATAGATAACAAACCAGCATTCGAGGGAGACAAAGCAGGTGTTCTTAGCTTATTATCTGCTATGTTAGGTAATGGTACTACAAACATTTCAAAAGATGACTTCAACGAAGAAGTAGATTTCCTTGGAGCTAGTGTAAACTTTTCGTCAAGCGGAGGTTTTGCAAGCTCTCTATCTAAATATTCCGATCGTATTTTAGAATTAATGGCTGATGCTACCATCAACCCTTTACTAACGGAAGAGGAATTCGAAAAAGAAAAAGAAAAGCTTTTAGAAAGCTTAAAAAATGAAGAGACTAATCTAGATGCTATTACATCGCGAGTTGGTGGAGCTTTATCTTACGGAAAAGACCATGTTTACGGTGAATTCGTAACTAAAGAAACCATAGAGAACGTAGAATTTCAAGATGTTTTAGACTACTACAAAATGCGTTTTAATCCAAACAACGCTTATATCGTAGTTGTCGGAGATATCAGTGCTAAAGCAGCCAAAAAACAAATTAAAAAGTATTTTAATTCTTGGGAAAAAGCGGAATTAGCTCCTGTGGCTTCTCCTCAAATGACTGCTAATTTAGGAAGCTCTGAAATCGATTTTATCGATATGCCAAACGCTGTTCAGTCTAGTATAGCGGTTACTAACAATGTAGATTTGAAAATGAGCGATGAGGACTATTTCTCTGCTTTGATCATGAACAATATCCTCGGAGGAGGTGGTGAAGGTTACCTATTTAAAAATCTAAGAGAAGATAAAGGTTATACTTATGGTGCCTATTCTAGACTAGGTTCTAGCCGATATGGCGTGTCTAAATTCAACGCTAGTGCTAAAGTTAGAAATGTTGTAACCGATTCAGCAGTAGTTGAATTCCTTTACGAAATCAAACGCATTAGAACAGAGCCTGTAGACCCTCAAACTCTAAAAGACGCGAAAGCGAAGTACGTAGGTAATTTTGTTATGGCTTTGGAACGTCCGCAGACTGTTGCTAACTACGCCTTAAATATCAAGAGAAATAACTTGCCAGATGACTTTTATGCCAACTACCTCGAAAACATAAATCAAGTAAGTGTCGAAGATGTTCAACGTGCCGCGGATAAATATGTAAGCCTAGATCAAGCGAGAATTATCGTTGTTGGTAAAGGAAGTGAAGTGGTTTCAGGATTAGAAAAAATTGGTCTACCAATCAACTATTTCGACACCTATGCAAATCCGGTTGCAAAGCCTGAATTCACTAAGCCAATTCCTGCTGGAGTAACAGCAGCAACTGTGTTTAGCGGTTATATTGCAGCTATTGGTGGTGCAGAAAATGTAGAAGCAGTAAAATCTGTTTCAAATACTTCAGAAGTTACAATTCCTGGAGCTCCTTTCAAGCCAACATCTGTACTGAAGCAAACTAGCGACAAAAAGTTTTCTATGGTAATGTCTGCACCGGGTATGGGCGCTTTGATGAAGCAGGCCTTTGACGGTGAAAAAGGATATATAGAGCAACAAGGTCGCAAAATGCCTATGGGTGAAGACCAGGTTGCAAAAATGAAGTCAAACGGACTTTTCCCTGAGCTAAACATGTCTGAAGAAAACACGGAACTATTGAGTATTTCTCCAGTGGATGGTGTGGATGCCTACAAGATTAAGGTTACTGCTGGCGAAGACAGTTCTTTCCGTTACTACGCAGTGGATTCTAATCTATTGATCCGTACAGAGGAAAGTCAAGAAGCTCAAGGGCAGACGGTAACGACTTTGACTGATTATGGAGACTACAAGGAAGTAGAAGGTGTAATGGTTCCGTTTTTGACTAAAATTGTAACTGGACCTCAGACGATTCTTATGAATTCTACGGAAGTTTTGATCAATTCAGGTGTTAGTGCAGCTGACTTTGAATAAAACACAGTTTTAAATATTTAAAATGCCGAGGCTAGCGCCTCGGCATTTTTTTTGCCCTCTAAATTGGTTTTGTTCGGAGAATCTTTTCTGATTTAAAAAAAATAAAATACCTTTTAACTTCATTAAACCAAAAAACCAAATTATGCTTTACGGATTAACTTTAATTGTACTAGGACTTTTAGCAGCACCGTCGCTCTTATTATCCAAAAAACCAGATGCAAAAGAATTATTAGATAAACTGAGTGCCTACCAAGGATGGATCGGTTTAGTATTCTGCATATTGGGGGTTTGGGGCATGATCACCTATCTGCTAAACATAGGGTCTTTAAGTACAGCCCCTATTGTCTGGATTACCTATTTTGCTGGAGAAACTCTTCAAGCTTCTCTAGGGTTTATTCTCGGCTATGGTATGATTAATAAATTAATTTTATCCAAAAACGAAGGTGCAGAAAACAAAGGTGCCGAACTCTTAGCTAAACTGGCTCCTATTCAAGGAAAACTAGGTTTATTTGCTGTTGTACTCGGAATATGGATGGTTGTAGCTAGTATTATATTTTAAGAGCTAAACTTGAACAAAACATGCAAATTAGTATTTTAGGTTGTGGCTGGTTAGGAACTCCTCTCGCAGTTACCTTGTTGCAAGAAGGTTTCGATATCAAAGGATCTACCACCTCAAAATCCAAATTAAAAACTTTAAAAGGGCTCGGCATAGAGCCCTTTTTAATTGACTTAGCTTCGGATAAAGAGATTTCTTTAGAATTCTTAAATACCGATATCTTGATTATTGCCATACCGCATAAAGTGGAGAAAGATTTTGAAAAACTAATTGCTCAAGTGGAGAAATCTCGGGTAGGACAAATTATTTTTATAAGCTCCACCTCTGTTTACCCCTCCTTAAACTCCATTGTAGATGAGAACACTACCACTATTAGAACTCCCTTGCGCATTGTAGAGGAGCTTTTTGAAAAAAACCAACACTTTCAAACTACTATCCTTCGTTTTGGCGGCTTGTTTGGATACGATAGACAACCAGGTCGATTTTTTAGAAAAAGAGGATTCGTGCCAAACCCAGAGGGTTTTGTAAACTTAATACACAGAGATGATTGTATTGCAATCCTAAAAGAAATCATCGATAAGAATATTCAGGGCGAAGTCTTAAACGCCTGTGCTTCTGACCACCCTACTCGCGGAGCATTTTATTCAAAAGAAATTCAAAAACAAGGACTAAGCGATATCGCTTTAGGGGAATCTGACCCGATTAGTTATAAAATTGTAAGTAATCAAAAGCTAAAGCAACTACTATCCTACCAGTTCAAATACGATAATCTGATGAATTATTAACTATCTTGAAATATGCCAAGCGATAGTCACACACGAAACGTTGCTGATAAAAGTTATTTAAATAACTTATCTGAAGTTTTTCTACTCAAAGTAAAAACAGTAGAGGATACAAGCGAAATTTGCCAAACACTGGAAAATTTATCTTCCTCTAAAATATCTCAATTCTTAAAAACAGACGAGGACAAAAAAGCGTTTTGGACAAATATTTACAATGCCTATTACCAAATTTTAAGAATTCACAAGAAGCAGACAAAACCTAGAATCTATTCTGCTAGATTATTTGTCATTGGCAGAGAAAAGATGAGTTTGGACGATATAGAACACGGAATACTCCGCAGATTTAGATATAAATATTCCCTAGGGTTCTTTGCAAATCCATTTGCCTCTAAATTTATCCGTTTACACGCAGTGGGGCAAATAGACTATAGGATTCACTTTGCCTTGAATTGCGGAGCAAAAAGTTGTCCTCCTATATCATTTTACAACCCTGAACAAATAGAACAGCAACTAGACCTTGCTACAAAATCCTTTTTGGAGCAAGAGAGTGATATCGATCACTCCTCGAGAAAAATAGCTACCACAACTCTATTTAAGTGGTTTTATTGGGATTTTAGGGGAAGAAAAGGCATCGACAAGATTTTCGAATCTATTTTAGGCATAAATATTAGTGGATATAAAATGATTTTTAAGTCATTTTCATGGGAAGAAAACCTCCACAACTTCAAATAAAAATTACACTTAAACAACTAATTATCAAGAAGTTGAGTGAGTCTTCCTTTTTATTTTCCCCAAAACTTATCAACTGAGGAATCGAAACTCTTTAGTTTTTTTCCTATTTTTAAATAAAAAAGAAAAAGCTACTATGAAATCCAAACTTTTACTTCTGCTACTTCTGTGTTTTGGTATACATTTGAGCCAAGCTCAAACCTTTACTATGGGTAAAAAATGTCGAGCTGCTCTTGAAAGTGCAGAAACCGCCTTAAAAGACAAAAACTATGATGACGCCTTAAAGCTATATGATAGTTTTTCCTCCAAATGTAAAACTCGTGATGCCAAAGAAGCTGCCGCAACCGGAAAAGCAGCGAGCTACAACGGTCAGTCCAAGTACTCTGAAGCCATCGCTCAAGCAGATATCGCCCTAGATATCTCCAAGGGAAAAAGTCTAGAAGGTTATTTCCAAAAAGCAGTTGCTCAAAACAAAACCGGCGATATTGAGGGGTCAAAAAAATCTTTAGCTGCAGTTTTAAAACTCACAGAAAACAACGAAAACACAAAAGAGAGAGCCTCTAATTTTGCCTTAATCGCTGCCCTTTACGAACGACAATTAAGCGAGGTTGATTCCGCTCAACTATACCTGGATAAGGCAAAGAGCATGGACCCTACAAACGTAAACTATCTTATTCAAGAAGGAACTATGTATTCCTCTTTGAACGATTTTGACAGAGCTTTTGTCAGTTATGACAAAGCAAAATTAATGGACCCAAATAATTTAGAGCTCGCTATTGCTCGAAGCAATACCAGGCTCCGCATGATGGATTCCAAATACGGTACTTCTAAAGCACAAGAGCTGAGAACTAAAATGACGAATGACGAAAAATCCCTACTATGCTCGGATTTGACTCACCTCTTGTCTCTCGGCTATAAAGATATGAATAAGGAGCTTTTTGTAGCTCTGTTATGTAACCCATAAACCAAATCCTATGAAAAAGATTACAATTTTATTCCTGGCTCTCTCTTTAATCGTGAGTTGCGGAACACTAAACAAACAACAAAAAGGTACAATGGCAGGATCAGCTGGGGGTGCTTTGATCGGTGCAGCAGTCTCCAAAGGAAGTGTCTGGGGAATTTTAGCAGGTGCTGCAATCGGCGGGGTTGCAGGTAACCTTATTGGAAAAAAAATGGATGCTCAAGCAAGAGAGCTCACCCAAGCGATTCCAACTGCAGAGGTGAGCAGAGTTGGGGAAGGGATCAACATGACCTTTGACAGTAGCCTAGCCTTTAAAATAAACTCTTTTGAATTAAGTGATTCCTATAAAGGAGATTTGAGTGCAGCGGCTCAAGTTTTTAAAAACTATCCGGATACGAATATTTTAATTGAAGGACATACGGATGATTCTGGTTCTGCGGAATACAACATGACACTTTCTGAAAAGAGAGCGAAATCCGTTGCTTCCTATTTTGAATCCCAAGGGGTGAATGCAAGCCGATTGACTGTTAAATGGTATGGAGAATCTCAGCCTAAATATCCAAATGATGACGCTAACCGCGCTAAGAATCGACGGGTCGAACTAGCTATTTATGCCAATGATGACATGAAAGCTAGCGCAGCAAATGGGGAACTACAATGATCAACTATAAA
>JBELHR010000010.1:65800-68271 GCA_042091275.1 Flavobacteriaceae bacterium | reverse complement strand
TCAAATACGGTCGGATCTATAAATTCCCCCATTTTCTGACCGGAACGGATTAGAGTTCCTGTAGTGACTAAAGCTTCGGTTAAAACACCGTTATAAGGAGCGCGGATATAAAACTTTTCCAAACGCGCCTCTAAATTCTTTACAGTATAAAAATTCGTGTAAATATTTCTACCGGTGATAAAATACTTTTCTTTATCTGAAGCAGCCTCTGGTAGATTTTTTACACTAGAATTAATGTCAAAATCGCTCAAATAAGAATTCCAAGCCTCATAGGACTCTGGAAAATCCAAGCGTATATCTGGCATAATTGAGGCAATTAAATTTTGAAGTGTACTCTTTTGAGATTGTAATGTTGAAAAATGCTCATCATCCTGTACCCTAAGAATAAGTTCTCCTTTGTTGAATTTTACCCCTGCACGAAATTCCTTTTTAGTTGGCTCCAAAACACCTTGAACTTCTGAAAATAAAGAAACTTTGTGTTTTGCTATTAAATTTCCACTTTCTACTATGGATACTGGAACGACATCTGGCGTATAAACTTGAACATACGCAGATTTAGTTGAATCTGTTTCAAATACAGGGCGTTCCTTTTTATTGTTCATAAAAACGGAATAAACTAACATAGCAAGTGCTAATAAACCTATACCAGCGGATAAAATAATAATTTGTCTTTTCATACTTTTTGAGCTAAAACTCAGTGCCTCTAATAGATGTGATAGGCGAACAAAGTTTAAATTCTGTTTAATTTTAAAAGCTCGAAATTAAACAAAATACAGGAAACAAAAGAATTCTTAAGAAAACTTTAGGTATTTTAAACTATTGCTTAAATTAGATAAAAATCAAAATTAATATGAAAAATTTCACACTTGTAGGTCTCCTGTTAGCTATGTTACTCATACCTAAATTGGTACAGGCTCAAAAAACGGTTGAAATAAGTCCTTTTATTGGTTACACTTTTTCTGGAGAGGCCAATAATTTATATTATAATGGTCGTATTGCTGGATTAGATATCAAGGATGCCATGTCCTTTGGAGCTACAATTGCCTTTGGTGTAGGTGATATGGTTCAAGGGGAATTTTCTTATACGCATATCGACACCCGTGCGGTTCGTTTTGCTGGAAATTCAAGAGCGGAATCTTTTGATATAGGCGTGGAATATTATCAGCTAGGTGCGGTGAAAGAATTTGGACAGAACCCTAGTCTATTGCCTTTTGCTAAAGTTTCCTTGGGAGCAAACCGATATTGGGACAAAGCAAAAATCTATGATTCGAAGTGGTTTTTCTCTGCAGTAATAGGTTTAGGAGTAAAAAAATATTTGAATGAGCGAGTAGGTATAAAATTGTATTCAAACCTCAATCTACCTATGCAATTTAACGGCGTTGGTCTTTGGTTCGGGACAGGTGGCGTGGATGGAGGTGCAAGTTTTAATGTACCATTAGTTCATTGGGATTTAGGAGCAGGACTTGTATTTAAACTAGAACGATAATGAAAAAACTCATAGTAATATTCGCAGCATGTGCAATAAACGTGAATGCTTTTGGTCAAGATTTAGCTAAACTTTATAAAAAGGTTTCTAGCTCAGTGGTAGTTATAAATACTGTAAACACGCAAATTTCCACCGTAGGCAATCGCCTGCAAACCTCAGAGGTAGGTGGTTTGGGTTCTGGGGTATTAATTTCGGATGACGGTCTTATATGGACTGCTTCACATGTAGTACATACTGCAGATAAGGTAACTGTGAAATTTAAGGACGGGGACAGCTATCCCGCAAAAATATTGAGTTCCTCTCCCCTAGCGGATGTAGCTCTTATTCAAGTAACAGGAGACTTTCAACCTAAAGGGAAACACATTGCGAGTATTGGAGATTCGGATTCTTCGAATATTGGTGATGACTTGTTTATTATAGGTGCTCCTCGAGGAATAGAACAAACTCTTTCAAAGGGAATTATTTCAGGTCGTATAAAAGATGACGATTTGGGAGATCATTTTGTAACTGTAGAATACATTCAAACGGATGCCTCTATTAATCCCGGTAACTCTGGAGGTCCTCTTTTTAATATGAAGGGAGAGGTAATAGGTATTGCTAGTTTTATTTTATCGGAGGACGGTGGCTTTAACGGAATGGGCTTTGGTGCCTCATCCAATGTAGCAAATCAGATTCTTATGAGAGAAAATCGATTTTGGTCCGGAATGGAGTTTGTCGTAATCACACCGGTTCTCGCAAACATCTTTAATTTACCCCAACAAAGTGGCTTGCTGATTGAAAAAGCTGCGATTGGAGGTATCGTTGAAAAAGCAGGAATTCACGGAGGATATATCAAAGCCGTAATCGAAGGCAAAGAAATAATGCTAGGTGGAGATATTCTGTTGGAAGTTGCTGGAATAAAACTGGATAAACCTGAAAATTTCCTGGTCTTACCGGATGTATTAAAAAAGTTTAAGCCAGGGGATACTTATGTCATTAAATACTT
>JBELHR010000010.1:9032-65700 GCA_042091275.1 Flavobacteriaceae bacterium | reverse complement strand
TACCGGATGTATTAAAAAAGTTTAAGCCAGGGGATACTTATGTCATTAAATACTTTAGAAATGGAGAAGTTAAATTTGAAATTATCAAAGTAGAATAAAGTCTTCAATCCTTCTTTTTATTTAAAAATTTACCAACTACTATAGCGGTTATAATCGTTAGATACATCTGTCCAGACAACCCGATAAAGATGGTTGTCTTTTGCGCAATAGGCGTCAGTGGCACCATATCTCCATAACCAATCGTTAAAAGCGTAATAAAACTAAAATACAATAGTTTGTCTTGAACATAATCCAGGCTTAAGTTATCACTTGGCGAGGTAAGGGTCGAAAAGGATTCGTGGTCTATGGCATAAACAAAAGACAAAAAGAAAAATCCGACCAATCCCAAGCTTATATAACCTGCTATCATTCCCAATATTGCCTTGGAGTTGACATTCTTAATTTTCCAGACTTGCTGAATAATTTCTGTGGTTACAAAGAAATAAAAGATTAAATAGACAAAGGTTCTCATAATCCATATCGTACTTTGATTGAATTTTGGGGAAAATGTTGTCCCCAATAAAAAAGTAGTTATAATGACCAAAAAGCCAAATAAGCCCATTAATTTTTTCTTCTTCGACAGCAGAATCAGTGCAGAGACAAAATTTATTTGAAAACTAAGCGGACCGATCCAGCCCGCAAAAATATCTCCAGGAAAAACTATTGAGTTAAAGATAATTATCATCTGACTAAATAGAAATATTTCAAATCTATATGGATACAAACGCTTTATCATCAATCTGCTTCTTTGAGTAATTCCTCGTTAAACGTATATCCCTTATAATCCACTTTGTACATCAAAGAGTAGAGAGAAGGAACAAATAGTAAGGTGATAATAGTTCCAAACAATAGCCCAATCATGATACTGACAGCCATACCTTCCCACATATCACCTCCACTTAAATATAGCGGAATCATACCGAGTACCGTTGTAAAAGTCGCCAATAGAATCGGTCTAAATCTTTGCAGACAAGCCATGATAACTGCATCTTGCCTACTCGACCTACTCTCCTCTTCAATTTGAACCCTATCGATGAGAACGATGGCATTGTTAATCACAATACCCGCTAAAGAAATAACCCCCAAAAACGGCATAAAACCAAAGGGTTGATTAAAGGACAAAAGACCAATAACCACTCCAATTATCCCCAAAGGAATAGTAGTAACTACGATAATCATTTTTCTAAAAGAGTTGAATTGTATGATTAACAGAAACACGATAATAAAACCGGATATAGGTAAATATGCAACTACAGCACCCATGTTTTCAGAGGTGTTTTTTGCATCTCCTCCCAAAATATAATCGTAACCCTTAGGCCAATTTTTCTTTTGTTCGTCTATCCAAGGAAGTGCTTCTCCCATAATTTCCGCCGTGTTTCCACCCGAAGTTATCTCACTAGAAACATTTATGGTTCTATCTAAATCAAAACGCCTCACTTTTGCATATTGCCATTGGGGAACAATACGAGCAACTTGAGCTAGAGGTATACTCTTCCCTGAGTTTTGAGCGTATATATTGAGGGTTTCTAAGTTTTCCAAACTCATTTGCTGGCTATCATTAGAAAGCATTACTATTGGAATAGACTTATCTTCCTCACGAAAAGAACCTGCATTAAAACCATCTAAAACAGTCTGTAGAGATGTTGCAATATCTTGATTGGTAACACCAGCGCTTTGCGCTAAAGATTGATCGATAAGGATTACAAACTTTTTGGATTTAGGACCCCAATCGTCTTTTACGTTTTTCGTTCCAGAAATAGTTAATAATTTGGACTTTACCTGCTCCGATAAATCTGCTAGAATATCCGGATCTTCTCCTTGAATTTTGATTTCAATTGGAGTTCCTCCTCCTCCTGCACCAAGAGGGCCAACCTTAATATCTGCGTCAGGAAATTGATTAAAACAATATCTATCGAGTTTGTCAATCATGTCGTTATTATACATGGCATCTGAGGTATTGACCAATATATGCGCATAACTAGAGTTGGGTTCATCTGGAGAATATCCCAAATCATAAGATTCAGGTCCTGCCCCTATATAGGAAGACCAATCTGAAACTCCATTTGGTCGAGATTCATTTACCAAAAGGGAATCCGACATAAAACGATCGATCTGATTTACTAGTTCTTGAGTAGATTCAATCTTAGTTCCTTGAGGCAAATTGATATCCACGGTAATCATATTTCTATCCGAATCTGGAAAAAACACAAATTCGATATAATTAAATCCAAACATGGAGAGAATAAACATACCTACAATACCCGAGAGGACTTTTATCCTATTATTCAGGGCGAAAACGATTAAATCCTTATAGTATATTTTTAATTTATCAATCAGTCTATCCACAAAACTCGGTTCTGTATTTTGCTTGACTTTTAAAAAGAAATAGCAAAACAAGGTGATGATGGATAGAGAAATTATCCAGGAACTAAGTAGTGCTATTGTAATAACTACAAAGATAGGACCCGTTATATCTCCCATTGTAGATTCTGCTAGGAAGAAAGCCAAAAAGGCAGCTGATGTAGTAAGAGTCGAAATCAGCAAAGGAGTAAATAATTCGGTACAAGAGTCAATAGCTGCTTTTTTTACATCTATTCCCTCTTCCATTTTTACCATTATAGATTCTACTACCACGATACCGTTATCCACCATCATACCAAGCGCCATAATAAGTGCGGCAAGAGTAACTTGATTCAAACCAATACCGATAAGCCCCATGATCATAAGAGTAGTTATCGTTACTATCGGAATTAAACTCGCAATAATACTTCCCGTTCTAACACCTAAGAAAACGAGCATTACCAAAAGAACAATGACGATAGACTGTATAAGGTTGGATACAAAATTATTAATACTATCATCGACATAGGTATCCATGGAGGAAAGCCTTTGCAACTCCAGTCCAATTGGTAGTTCTTCCTCCCAAATATCGGTAACACCGTTGACTTCTTCTCCAAGCTTCACCACATTTGCTCCTTCTTTCAAGGTTATATGAAGCGATATGGCCTGTTTACCATTGACCTGAACAATTTGTTCCGGTGGATAAATATACCCTTTAGACACCTTTGTGATATCCTTGAGATAAACTACCTGAGATCCATCACCAACTGGGACCAAAGTGTTTTCGATATCCTCTATGGAATTATAATTTCCGGTTGGTTCCAAAATAATTCGTTCCGATTCCAAATTAATTTGACCACCAGAACTAAGAATATTTGTAGAATTGATGATGGACTGTAATTTTGCCGAGGTCAAACCGTAGTTTTTCAGTCGAGCATTGTCAAATTCAACAAAGACACGTTCTTCTTGTATCCCTCCTACCTCTACTTTTGCCGCATTATCTAGTTTGATCAAATCATCTTTTAGATCGTCGGCGACATCTTTCATTTCGGCATAGGAAAAACCGTCACTAGTAAGTCCTAGAACTATTCCATACACTTCGCCAATTCCATCGTCATCTAGATAAGCATGAACCTGATCTGGAAGATCCTGCATATCGTTTAGTTTACGGCGCAGTCTATCCCATACCTCTTGAAGATCTTCGGGCTTTACCTGATCTACCAAGGTAACCGTAACGACGGAAAGACCGGTTCTCGAGGTCGAACTGACCTCTTTTAATTCCGGAATTTCTTGTGTGATTTTCTCTACTTTATCCGTAACCAAGAGTTCGACCCGCTCCGGGCTGGCTCCTGGAAATGAAGTTACGACATTCGCTACACGAACCGTATAAGGAGGCATAGAGTCCCGCGATAAATTCTGATAGATAGAAAGCCCTAGAATAATAACAACAGCTAACAAGGTCAAACTGATCCTATTCCTCGTGATGGAAAATTGCGTTAAATTCATAGTGTCCTATTTAGTCAATTTAACTTGTTGGTCATTTAAAATAGTCTGTAGACCAGCAGTCAAGATCAAGTCTCCCCTCTTAAGTCCTTTTTGGATTTCAAAACCATTGGAATGCATATTGCCTATACTCACATATTTTTTCTTTGCAGTAGCAGTATTGTCTTTTACATTCACCAACTGAAAGACAAAATTTCCTTTACTGTCCTCGCCCACGGCAGTTGTAGGAACACCTATCACATCTGACTTTTCGTCGTCAGGGTTGTCAAAATTAAAAGTTACTGAGGCTGACATTCCAGACCTCACATCTTGCGTGTCTCCTTCCAAAGCGACCTTTACAGGGTAAGTAGCGGTATTTATATCAATCGAAGGAGCGACTTCTGTAATAACGCCAGTATAGGTTTTATCCGTCAATGAGGTGAAATTGACAACAACAGATTCTTTTAGTTTTATCTCATTAATGACACTTTCTGGAATACCGAGACTGATTTCCTTTCTTCCATCCGCGTTTAACACAGCAACGATTTGCCCGGCAGACATATTCTCATTTATCTCCGCGCTAATATTTGAAATTTTACCGTTTGTCGGAGCATATAAAAAACCATAAGTGATCTGCTCCTGCTGGATATCAACACTTCTTTGACTCGCTTCGTAGCTACCTTTTGCCGTCTGATAAGAGTTTTTGGCATTTTCGTAATCACTCAGGGAAGAACTTCCTTTCTCGTATAAGGATCTGACTCTATCCAAATTGAGTTTTGAGGTATTCATTTGAGAGGCAGCACTATTCATACTAGAAAGAGCACTTTCATAGTTTAAACGCGCTTGAACATTATCTAGTTTTGCAAGCAAATCGCCTTTTTTTACTTTTTGACCTAATTTGAGGTTGAATAATGTGATAATCCCACTATTTCTAAAACTGAGATTTATCACTTCGTTCGCTCGAGAGGTACCAGTAAAAACGCGAGAATTTTCCCAGTCCAAATAGTCAACTTTCTCGTAAGTAACGGGTCTTAGCGTAATGTTCTCTTCTACCTCTTTTTTACATGACACACATGTAAGCATCAAAATTGCAATTAAGATTATCCTATTCATCCTATTATTGTTTTTCTAAAATATATTGGTTAAAACGATCAAAAAAGGATTGGTTTTCTTCAGGAGTATGAAGCAAAAAGAAATATCCTATATATCGTTCTAAATTTAAACTCGCTATTAAAAAATTGTATTGAGCAGAAGATTGATCCAATTGCGCTTGAAGATAATTTCTCTGGGCATCGATTAATTGAATAATGTTTACCGCTCCCTCCGAATACGAAGTTTGGGTCAATTCCAAGCCTTCCTTTGCTGTAGCTTCCGAAACAGCCGATAGCTCAATATTTACAATTTCGTTGATTATCTGAAGAACTGCATCATTTATATCTTTTTCGATAGAGCGTTTAATATTGTCTTCGTCAAAAGTCAATTGTTCCTGTTGGATACTAGCAGTCTTTCTGTTTATGTTCTTCTTGTTTTGATTAAAAATCGGTAGTGTAAGACTCAGTCCAACGTTGTAATCGCTCGGGATTTGAAGATCGGTCTGACTTCCAACTCCCCATTGGTCAAAATTATTATTGTATTGAGCCTGAAGCGCTATCGTCGGAATAATTCTTCCCAGTCCATAGAGTTTCTTTTGTTTTTCAATAGCCTCCTTACTATATCCTATGGCTTTTAACTCCGGTGCATTATTGTACCCCTCCTCTACGAGGAAATCGACAAAATCCTTTCTCACCTTTGGCTGACTGAGCAAATCCATAAAGCGTTTATAGTAAAATTTATCAAATTTCTCATCGTCTAAACTCACATCAAAAATATCGATTGGAGTATCAATGTCCTGATTCAATAATTGATTCATCAGGTAGAAGCTCTCATCGAGACGATTTTTAGATTCGATCAAGACTTGGGTATTTTGTGCTTTTTCAGAGGTAAATCGCAATAAATCGGTTTTTCCCTGATAACCAGCCTCAAAGTTTTCGGTAGCTATATTTAAATTTTCCCGCGTCACTTCTAAGTTTTTAGCCTGAATAATAACATTGGTCTTTAACACCAAACAGTTGAAGTATACGTTGCTAATGTCTCGAACGGCATCCAAAGCAAAACCATCGTAATTAGCCTGTTCGGCCTTTGTCAAGAGTTTATTTACTTTAATTAAGGTAGTCAGATCTTGGGAGTATAAAGTCTGGTTAAGTTGAATGGACCCCTTGGTTCTATACTCAGGATTTAATCCCAAAGAAACCTCTGCCAGTTCGGGGTCGGTATAAGCGCCAATCGCGGATGCATTGATATCTGGAAAATAATTCGACCAACTAGATTTTAGTTCTTGACCTTGAATTTCAATATTTTTTTCAGCAGACTTTAAAGAGAGATTATTGGACAAAGTCATGTCAATTACATCTACTAAATCGTATTTGCTACTTGCATTAAGTTCATCAAAGGTTCCTACAAATTCAGTTTCGGCTACTAAATTGTATTTTATTCCCATTCCAACCTCTTCGGCTGTATTAAAATTGAGGGTTAGTCCTTTGTTATAGTCCATATGAACAGGAAGTTCCGAGGCGTTTTTACCGTCCTCTACAATTGATTCGATATTTAAAGCAATTCTTCTAAATATTAATTGATAATTACCAGAGGTTTGATTGGAAGCCATAATTCCAGAGACCACATCTTCTCTACCATATGCTGAAAAAGAGGGTTTCTTAAAAGATTTTATCTCGTCGATAAAGAGTTTGTAATCCTCCTTATCTAACTCTCCACCTGCGGCAACATATACTGCATCATAACCGCTTAAATCTAAGCTTTCAATCGAGTTTTCATCAATAGGATAAATCGTATATTCCCCACCTACGTCCTCCATGATATCGGAAATAACATCGTCTACAGGTAGCAAATCTACCTCGTAGTGGTCTACCAAAACCGCAATGTTTTGAAAATTGAACAATTCTTTGAAATCTCGCAGGTCGTCTTGGTATGAAAGAGGAGTTAAAAGGTAATTCAAATTGTCAATTCCAGAGCTTGCCCGATCCAAATCGATAGGTACAAAATCGCGATTGATACCTCCAAAAATTATGGTAGGAGAATGTAATTCTTTGAGATCGCGATATACCATCAAATTGTTTACAATTCCAAATACTAAAATAATATCTTGGTTTTTGCCATCTAGGAAATCATAATTCTCTCTTGCTTTTTCTAGATTATATCTGTTTTCTAAAACGTAATTTACGCGAATATCAAAGTCATCCGATATCACGTTGTCTATCTCTTCCAACAGAAGGTTCCGGTCTTCCTGGTAGCGATCGTTTAAATGATCAACTATAACTCCAATATTTAGTACTTTTTCTTGAGCAAAACCCGATAGGACGAGCAGCAGAAATAAAATTGGGAGGATACTTTTTCTAAACATATTATATCTCAATTGTAAATAGTTTTACTTTTTTAAGAGCTCTCTTAGTATGATACCACTAACCTCTGCAGAACTTGCACCTAGTGTTTCGGGATTATCTACAGACAGAGTCATTCCCACAATAATTTGATCCTCACTATCTCGAGACAGGTCGTATACCACCGTTTCGAGAACATATTTTTTAGCCTGGGTAGTCATAGTACCACTGTAGGCAGGAGCCATATAATACATATCGTAATACCCGTAGAAACCCATATAGCTTCCGCCGTAATAAGGGTTGGCTAAGCCTCCGCCTGTAACTTGTTGAACAGCGTAATCCTCTTCGTCTTTTAAGATAGTTACCACAACAACACTAATTCCAGCATCTTTCAATTTGGAAATCAATATTTCTTTGGAACTTTGATTTAGTTTGTCTTTGGAATTTAGCTCTGGAAAAACATCTGAAGACTCCTGAGCCATATAGCCTTTGCGGATTAGTCCTTGCGTCAATTCGCTTTCAAAACGAACCTTTGCTACTTCATCTCCAAGCCGGCTCATAACTAGAATTTTTTCCGTTTTGAGATCGGATAAACTAGACTGTTTCCAGCTGTTTGTGATTTTTGTAGAGGAACAAGACCCCAATACAATAGATAGAAATAAGACTATTGAAATACGCTTCATGTGTTAACTTTTTTTTAACATGAAAGGTAGTCATTTTAATCCTTATGAAAGCAAAAAAAAACGCTCCGAGGAGCGCTTTTGTCTTAGAGGTTGAAATTCAGACCTAAAATAAAGTTGGTACCCATTGTGGAATAACCCAATCGTTCGAAATAATTTTCGTTTAAGAGGTTATTTACTCCAAAAGAAGCATTAAAATAGGAGCTGAATTTATAATTGTAGTTAAGATCCAATAGACTGTAACTATCTAAGGAAACAAGTTCTGCTGGGAAAGACCTGAAATCTTGTACCATTTGCGATCCATTATATTGATAATTGAGTTGTAATCTATGTCTCATATAATTATAAACACCTGTAGCTCTAAATAAGTCCTTCGGTGTGTTATTCGCCTTGTTTTCGTCTAACTCAGTATAGGTATAACTAAAATTTAAACCTAAATTCTTAATTACAGAAAGATCTAAGGCTAATTCCACTCCTGAAAACTCATAGGTCTGGTCTGCTCCATTAACATACATGGATGCATAAGTAACCGGTTCAGTATAAAATTGAATTGGATTCTCTTCTACCCTATTGAAATAAACAACGGAGAAATCAAATCGGTTGTTTTCTTTAAGGAATAAACCTACTTCGAAATTCTCTGAGGTTTCTGGCTCTAAATCCGTATTCCCATATTGAGAAAATAATTGATATAGACTAGGCGTATTATAAGAAGTAGCATAAGAAGCAAAAAGTTTTAAGCTAGATACAAACGTGTCTTTTAATTCATAAAATCCATTTACATCATAAGTGAAATTTCCCTCATAAATATTGTGGTAATTATATCTCGCTCCCAAATCAAATCCAAAGTTAGCTGGACTTCTATAAGCGAATGAACTGTAAACGTCAAAGACTCTAAATTGGTAGAGTTCTCCTTGAACTACCTCAAAAGGACCGTAGTTACGTGTGTTCTGATATTCAAAACTCGCTCCCGTAATATTGCTAATTCTATCACCGAGTTTAACTTGATTAAAAAGATCCGATTTAAAAGATTCCGTCTCATAGCTAGAATCGTCAACTGTTCCAGAAAATGTATTTTCTCTCACGTAGGATCTCTCGATATCGGTAAAGGTATTTTGCCATTGAACAGAACCGTTTCTATACTTGTAGTTTGGCACCAAACCTACGCGGTTCATTTTGGATTGTGAGGTATTGATATCACTATCTACAAATGCACCACCATCAAAATCCTGCTGATTATTTTGGAAACTGTAAAATCCATCGATTTTAAAACTATTAGAAAAACGCTGACCCAATTTGATGTTGATGTTTTGAGATTCAAATCCATCTTTTTCAAAATCACCATTCTCGTCGTATGCCTCAGAGATACCAGATGTACTATTTAGAGCACCTTGAAACTGCCAGTCAAATCCATTAGTACTTCCCGACACGATTAAGTTGTTGTCCACTCTGTTAAAGCGAGACTTATCGTCAGATTCTTGCTCTGTTCTCAAAGAAGAATTAAAGGTGATATTCAACTCATCTCCACTAGGCTTTTTTGTGATGATATTAATAACACCTACAGCAGCACCAGAACCGTAAAGTGTACTCGAGGCACCTTTCATTAGTTCTACACTCTCTACTCTGTCAAGTGAAATCAAATTTAAATCAAAACTATTATCAATACTGGAAGGATCGTTTACTGGAACTCCATCGATAAGGATAAGAACTTGTTTGGTATTTCCACCTCTAATACTAATACCTTTGACAGATCCTGTAACAGAATTACTACCAGCGATATAAACTCCTTGTAGAGAATTTAAGGCATTGGACAGGGATTGCCCTTGAAAGGCAACCAAATCGATACTATCTAATTTTTGGATAATTTTCCCTTCGACATTCTTTTTCTGTGCGAAAGTGGAGGCTTCAATCTCAACAGTATTTAACTGTTCAGTTTGTGGGGTGGTTTGTGCATGCGTGTTTCCGTAAAAACAAGCGACCATTGCGATGCACAACAACACAGTTTTGTTGTTTGACATGATTGATTCATTTGTTTTCAGGTAAAGAGTTATAGGTTTTAAACTAAACTTCTATCCCGAAAGTTTGTACTTATGTTTTGAACAGGCAGGTCTCCTGGCTCACTCGAAACTTTTTTCCTTCCCAAATCCTAAAGGACCCAGTGGATTAATAAAAAGCACATGTATTGAGTTTACAGTTGCGGGAACAGCTCTTGATTCTAACAAGATTCCCTTTTAATCTTACCAAAGTAAGAACCAAATTTCGCTGCAAATATAAATTAAATTATATTTTTGTCTAATAATAATTGATATTTTATAAACAAATGAGAAATTTTGTATGGATTTTTGCATTATCAATAACATTTGGATGTAGTGTAAAGCCCGAGTTAAATGGGGATTTACAAGCTGTATTTGTTCCAGAATATGCCAAAGGCTTTGTGATTGAAAAACTAGAAAACACCAAAGTTTTATCTATTATTTCTGATTTTGGAAAACCAGATACGGTCCGATATGTCTTAAGAGAAAAAGGACAAAATATTCCATCTGCATTGAAAGATCTCACGGTTATAGATGTTCCAGTAGAGCGGATTATACCAACATCGAGCACCTTTATTCCCTATTTGGAAGAACTCGAAGTAGATAAAAGTATAGTTGCATTTCCAAATATCAACTATATCTCGTCTGATATCGTCTACGATAGAGCCACAAACAAAGAAATTGTCGACATAGGCGAAAACGAGTTGATGAATCTCGAATTGATTTACAATTTGAATCCGGATTTGCTCATGGCCTTTTCCTTAAACGGAGAAATTTCGGGTCATGATTTTCTTAACAAAGCCAATATACCTATCCTTTACAATGGGGATTGGAGAGAAAAAAGCCCCTTGGCTCGAACAGAATGGATCTATGTTTATGGTTATTTATTTCAAGAAGTAGAACGTGCTCAAAACTATTTTAATAGCGTAAAAAACAATTATATCTCCCTGAAGAAAAAAGAGGTCGACAAAAATAAAACAGTAATCTCAGGGTCAATTTTTAATGGTATTTGGTATGCCCCGGGAGGAAATTCCTTTATGGCAACCTTCTACAAAGATGCAGGACTGCATTATATCTATTCAGACAACACAAAAACAGCCAGCCTTTCTCTGGATCCAGAGGCGGTAGTCTTTGAGTCTAAAAATGCAGAATATTGGTTTGCACCGGATAATGCGAGCAGCTTAGAAAAGCTCAGAACTGCTAACCCTCTCTACAACAATCTGAAAGCTGTTGCGGAAAATCGCGTTTTTTCCTACGCCATGAGAAAGAGTAAAAACGGTTCCTTCCTATATTTTGACCAAGCACCTCTTCACCCAGACTGGGTACTTTCCGATATTTTATACTTTACCTCACAAGACTCTTTGGACAGTAAATACAAGACTAAATTCTTTGATAGACTGAATTAATCTTTGTCAAATAAAGAAGCTTGACTTTCTGATTCGAGATTGGCTTTTGGTTCTTCCGCAGGAAGCTCAACTGGTTCCTCATAAGGGAGGTCCTCCAAAATAGTAACCTTTTTAATTTTTTCGACACTGAATTGGTTACCTAAAGCTTTGATTCCTTTAACACTTATAAATGATTCAAAATCAATAACTTCACTCTCTAAGTTTCTTTTGGAAAACACCACTTCAACACTCGGTCTGTAAGCGGTGCTCACATGGAGGAGTTGACTCTTGCTGTTATCTGAAATAATAAATTCCTCCTTATTGGATTCACTCATAAAACGCTTGATATAATAGCGAGACTTATCTCCATCAAAATAGAGTACCGAAATTGGTTTTTTGGAATTCCATTTCTCTAGAACCAACAAGTCGTCGCTAAAATGAACACTTAAGTCGGGCTTAAAAGTTTTCAAATTTCCTTTCTTATCTATCTGAATAAGTTCGTCCTCTGGCTTGAATTCTCCCAGAAGTATTCCTCGATTATCTACGTTTAAACGCTTTACCGTCTCATCAAACCAAATTTTACGCGGCTTTAGCGTGGATTGACCTGCAGATTTGAATTCTATCTTACGCACAGGCAATTTGGTTACCAAATTTCCTTTAGACGATCTTCCTTTGATTATTAAATCTGAAAAATCGAGATCCCATTTTAATTTTTTAACTGTACCTACCGCCCTTAAATTGACAGAAACCACCTCGGCTTCTCCATTTTTGTTTGCGGAAAAGTAATGGAGCTTAGAACCTTTGCTACCATTGGTCAAATCGTAAACTTTGTCGCGAGTGATTGAGGTGACAAAAAATCGCTTCATAAAAGTAGATCCTCCGCGTCCATCTTGATATATCAGGTTATAAACCGTTCTTTTATCGTTTTTCTTAAAGACAGCGACATGGCGAATATCTTTACCTACAAAGGTTTTTGCGCTAACGCGGGTAATTGTCATAGAACCGTCGTTTCTAAAGACTATTATATCGTCTATATCAGAGCATTCTTCTATGAATTCATCTTTTTTCAAGGAGGTACCTACAAAACCTTCTTCCCTGTTTACATAGAGTTTTTCGTTGCGTATTACTACTTTTGTAGCCACGATATCATCAAAACTAGCCAGTTCTGTCTTGCGTTCTCTACCTTTGGCATATTTCTTTTTTAAATCTGCGAAATAATCAATGGCATAGACAATAAGGTTGGCGAGATGGTCTTTGACCTTTGCAATTTGCTCTTCCAATCCATCGATATACTGTTGCGCTTTGTCCAAATCAAATTTCGAAATACGCTTAATTTTAATTTCTGTCAATCGCACCAAATCGGCCTCCACTATGGGCCTCTTTAAGTGACCTATAAATGGCTTTAGACCTTCATCTATAGCATTGAGAACTCCTTCCCAGGTTTCTTGCTCTTCAATATCGCGATAGATTCGCTTTTCGATAAAAATTCGCTCCAAGGAAGAGGCGTGCCATTGGGCCTCCAATTCCTCTAATTGAATTTCTAATTCCTTTTTGAGTAAATCTACCGTATGGTCTGCGGAATATTTAAGAAGTTCAGAAACTCCAATAAATCTCGGTTTATTATCCTGGATTACGCAGCAAAGAGGAGATATTGAATTCTCACAGTTTGAAAAGGCATATAGGGCATCAATGGTTTTATCCGGAGATATACCCGCAGGTAAATGAATGAGAATCTCTACATTTTCAGCAGTGTTATCCTCTACCTTTTTGATTTTAATTTTTCCTTTGTCATTTGCCTTTAGAATAGAGTCTATAAGACTACTAGTGGTCGTTCCAAAAGGAATCTCTCTTATGACTAAAGTTTTTTTATCTAATTGTTCAATTTTAGCTCTAACACGTACTTTTCCACCTCGAACCCCGTCTTGGTAATTACTTATATCTGCAGTCCCTCCTGTCATAAAATCAGGAAACAAGGTAAACGAACGGCCCTTTAAATATTTGATCGAAGCGTCTATGAGTTCGACAAAATTGTGCGGTAGTATTTTTGTTGACAATCCAACTGCGATTCCTTCTGCTCCTTGCGTGAGTAATAAAGGAAACTTAACAGGCAGATTAATTGGTTCCTTGCGACGACCGTCATACGATGCTTGCCAACCTGTCGTTTTTGGATTAAATACGACTGACAAAGCAAATTTGGACAGACGAGCTTCAATATATCGAGAGGCTGCAGCACGATCTCCGGTGAGAATATTCCCCCAGTTTCCCTGCATATCGATAAGCAGCTCCTTTTGCCCCAATTGCACCATGGCATCGGCGATAGAGGCGTCTCCATGCGGGTGATACTGCATGGTATGCCCAACTAGATTTGCGACTTTATTATATCTCCCATCGTCCAAATCCTTCATGGATTGTAAAATTCTGCGCTGCACCGGCTTAAAACCATCCTCCATAGAAGGAACAGCACGTTCCAAAATCACATAAGAGGCATAGTCCAAAAACCATTCCTTATACATACCAGTAACCTTGGTAATGGTACCTTCCTGAGCAAAATCATTTTCTAAAGCTTCGGGATTCATATTATTCGACAAGATCTAATTCTACTTTTAAATTATTGATAATAAACTTTTGACGATCCGGAGTATTTTTACCCATATAGAACTCTAACAGCTCTGCAATGGATTTTTCCTTGTCCAACATAACCGGATCCAAGCGAATATCCTCCCCGATGAAATTTCTAAATTCGTCTGGAGATATTTCCCCTAAACCTTTAAATCGGGTGATTTCCACTTTACCAGTAAGTTTATCGTTGGCCTCTTGTTTCTCCTCTTCGCTATAGCAATAATGGGTCTCTTTTTTATTTCTAACTCTAAACAAGGGGGTTTCTAGAATATACAGATGTCCCTCTTTGATCACTTCCGGGAAAAACTGCAAAAAGAAGGTGATTAGCAACAAGCGAATATGCATACCGTCGACATCCGCATCTGTGGCAATTACAATATTGTTATAACGCAAATTCTCTATACCATCTTCAATATTTAAGGCGGCCTGGAGTAAATTAAACTCCTCATTTTCATAAACGATTTTTTTAGACAAACCGAATGAATTCAGCGGCTTACCCTTTAAAGAAAAGACCGCTTGGGTATTGACGTTTCGAGACTTTGTAATCGATCCACTGGCCGAGTCCCCCTCTGTAATAAACAAAGTAGATTCCAGGTAATTATCCTTTTTTATATCTCCGAGATGCACCCTACAATCTCTTAATTTCTTATTGTGTAAAGACGCTTTTTTAGCGCGTTCCTTTGCTAATTTTCGGATTCCAGAGAGTTCCTTTCTCTCCTTTTCTGCTTGAAGGATTTTTTTGTGAATCTGCTCAGCTATATCGGTATTCTTGTGCAGGAAATTATCTAAGTTTCTACCGATAAAGTCATTTATAAAAGTCCTCACCGTCGGCAGACCTCCTCCCATTTCTGTAGAACCCAATTTTGTTTTGGTTTGACTCTCAAAAACAGGTTCCATTACTTTTATCGCTATGGCAGCCACAACCGATTTTCGTATATCAGCAGCGTCAAAATTTTTGCCGAAAAAATCTCTTATCGTTTTCACCAGAGCCTCTCTAAAAGCAGCGAGATGCGTTCCTCCTTGGGTGGTGTGTTGACCGTTTACAAAAGAGTGATATTCTTCATTATACTGAGCCTTAGAAAAGGTCAAAGCCAATTCAATATCACTTTCTTGAAGGTGAATTACTGGAAATAATCTCGCAGTTTCTTCAATATTTTCCTCTAAAAGATCTTTTAAACCAAATTCAGAAAAATACTTTTCTCCGTTAAAAACTATAGTTAATCCCCTATTGAGATAAACATAGTTTTTTATCATTTTCACCACGTACTCATTTCGGTACTTAAAGTTGTGGAAAATACTAGAATCGGGAGTAAAACTAATTTTTGTTCCCTTTCTCTGAGAAGTTTTCTCTCTATCGGAATCTAACAGCAGTTCTCCTTTGGAAAACTCCGCATATTTTGTTTCTCCGTCTCGAACCGCTTGAACTTTAAAATTGACAGAAAGCGCGTTTACAGCCTTGGTACCAACCCCGTTGAGACCGACAGATTTTTTAAAAGCCTTAGAGTCGTATTTACCTCCAGTATTCATTTTGGATACCACATCTACTACTTTACCCAATGGAATACCTCTCCCGTAATCTCGGACGCTGACTTGATCCTCTTTAATCTGAATTTCTATTGTTTTTCCGGAGCCCATGACAAACTCATCAATGGAATTATCCAAAACTTCTTTTAGAAGAATATAAATACCGTCATCCGGGGAAGAACCGTCTCCAAGTTTACCGATATACATACCAGGACGCATACGGATATGCTCCTTCCAATCTAAAGATCTAATATTGTCTTCGGTATATTTAGTCTCTGCGGCCATAGGTGAATTTAAAACTTGAAGTGTTGCTAATTTAGAATAATAGAGGCAATAAAAAAAAGTCTGTTAAAATAATTATTAACAGACTTTTTATCAATTTTTGATTTGCTCAAAAAACTTAAACGTTGAATCTAAAGTTCATCAAATCTCCGTCTTGAACAATATATTCTTTTCCTTCAATAGATAGCTTTCCAGCTTCTTTAACCTTGGCTTCGCTCCCTAAAGAAATATAATCGTCATATTTAATTACTTCCGCTCGGATAAACCCTTTTTCAAAATCCGTGTGAATTACACCTGCAGCTTGAGGTGCCGTATCACCGATGTGAATGGTCCAAGCACGAACTTCTTTTTTACCAGCAGTAAAGTAGGTCTGAAGATTCAATAGCGCATAGGCTGAACGAATCAATTTTGAACTACCTGGTTCTTCCAAACCAATATCTGCAAGGAACATTTGACGCTCTTCATAGTCGTCCAACTCGTTAATATCTGCTTCTGTTCCAACAGCTAACACGAGTACTTCTGCATCTTCATTAGCAACCGCCTCTCTAACTTTATCCACAAATGCGTTTCCATTAACCGCAGAGGATTCATCTACATTACAAACGTAAAGTACAGGCTTGGAGGTTATAAATTGTAAGGCATCGACAAATTCTAATTCCTTTTCAGTAAAGTCAATTGCCCTAACAGATTCTCCCTTCAACAGAGACTCCTCAATTTTGTTTAGGACTGCCAATTCTGCTTGCGCTTCTTTATTTCCAGTTTTTGCAGTTCGTTTTACGCGTTCTAAACGCTTTTCTACTGCCTCTAAATCCTTTAACTGAAGTTCTATATCAATGGTCTCCTTATCTCTTACAGGGTCAACAGAACCGTCGACATGGATGATGTTATCGTTTTCAAAACAACGCAAAACATGAATAATTGCGTCGGTTTCTCGGATATTCGCTAAAAACTGATTCCCGAGGCCTTCTCCTTTGGAAGCTCCTCTTACCAATCCAGCAATATCTACAATCTCCACGATAGCAGGCTGAACCTTATCTGGCTCCACCAAATCCGCTAGATTTTGCAACCTTGGATCTGGGACATTTACCACACCTATATTAGGTTCAATAGTACAAAAAGGGAAATTTGCACTTTGAGCCTTGGCATTGGACAAACAATTAAATAATGTTGATTTCCCTACATTTGGTAGGCCTACAATTCCAGCTTTCATTTCGATCTAATTTTGGCTGCAAAGATAGTATTTCCTTTGATTAAAAAAACAACTGTTTAAATCGCTTCTAAAATTCTAGTAACTTTCTCTCTGTCTATGGTCCTTTGAAACCCAAATCCAAAGGTGTTGTTTGATTTACTTGCTCGGGAAATCGAAAAATGAATAGCTTTGATACCAGCAGCATTTAAAAAATGAATATTATCCGCATCTACTCCACTGCCTGCAGTGATTTCTATCTGGTCTCGGTAGTTAGCAGAAAGATCTTGTAACACGTCAATCCCCTCCATAATATTACTTCCTCCACCTGAGGTTAATATGCGTTTCACATTCCACGAGATCAGCTGTCTCACGGCTTCATCCTTATCCGAAATAAGATCAAATGCTCTGTGAAAAGTCACCTCTAGACCTTTGGATATCGCGTATTGTATCAATGGTATATTTTCTAAAGCTAGTTTCCCGTTTTCGTTGAGCATACCAAAGACTACCCCTGTAGCACCCATTTTGTGACAGGTTTTTATATCTGCCTTCATAATTGCTATTTCATCAAAATTATAGCAAAAATCACCTGCTCTTGGACGAATCATTACATGGGTCTCAATATCTTTAATTTTACAAGCATGTTTGATGGTCCCTTTGGATGGAGTCAATCCTCCAGATTCCAAGGAGCTGCACAATTCTACTCTTCTAAAGCCTTTTTTTGCAGCAAATTTTACTTCTTCTATTTCTTGAACACAAGCCTCTAAAATCATGCTATAATATATTTTGAATTGGACAATACCGTTTTAAAACTCGACTTATAAGCAAAATTAAATCCTGGATGAATACTGCATGCACCTACCTCTCCTGATTTATTTATGGCTAAAAAGGCAACCTGTAAATTAGCCAAATCCGCATTCTGTTTTACAATTCTTTTTACTACTTCTTCGCAGGCTTGTTGCGGTTTGTAACCCAAACGCATCAATTCTACAACAGATGAGCTACCGGAAGCTCTTATTATGGCTTCTCCTTCACCAGTAGCGGTGCAACCTCCTACTTCGTTATCAATAAACAAACCCGATCCGATAATCGGAGAATCTCCTACCCGACCGTGCATCTTAAAAGCCATTCCACTCGTTGTGCAGCCGCCGTATATATCCCCTGCTGAATCCATAGCCAACAAACCGATAGTATCGTGATTCTCAGAATTTACTCGAGATCTTTCCTCACCACTAGCCTTCCATTCTTTCCAAGCGCGCTTTGCATTATCTGTCAAGAGATTCCTTGTTTTGAATCCTTGGTCGATAGCAAATTGCTTTGCACCTTCTCCGCTGAGCATAACATGTGGAGTTTCTTCCATAACTTTTCTAGCCACGGAGATAGGATTCTCAATGTCTTGTAAAAAGGTAACGGCACCACAAGATGAATTCTTATCCATTATACAGGCATCGAGGGTAACGAAACCCTTTGCATCAGGAAGTCCACCAATACCGACGCTCGTAATTTCAGGATCGGATTCTACAACTCTAGCTGCTTGTTCAATCGCGTCTAAACCAGAACCTTCTGAGGAGAGCACTTCCCATCCGGCTTCATTGGCCTGAAGGCCATGAGACCAGGTGGAAATCATAATTGGTGTTCCCGGTTTAGAGTGAACTTGTTTTGATTTTGGCACAGCCGAAACAAGGCCCAGAGACAAACTAGCAAGAGAGCTTAGTTTGAGGAATTTCCTTCTTGAATTCATAGATTTGGTTTATTGCAAGATATAAAAAAAAGAGCCCTCTGCTAAAACAAAGGGCTCTTTCAATATTATCTTAAAAAACTATTCTTTGTGCAAGAATCGCTGTTTTGACAAAAGCTCTTCCTCTGTCTCCACAACATCTTCGTCGGGAACACAACAATCTACTGGGCAAACCGCAGCACATTGTGGTTCATCGTGAAATCCTTTACACTCTGTGCATTTGTCTGGAACTATATAATAGACATCATCGCTAATAGCCTCCTGATCTTCGTCTGCATCAGATTGAGTACCCGATGGAAGAACGATGTTTCCGCTCAGTTCAGTACCATCTGCATATCTCCAATCTTCGGCACCTTCGTAAATTGCATTATTTGGACATTCCGGTTCACAAGCCCCGCAATTAATACATTCATCAGTTATAATTATTGCCATCGTTTATTTTGATTAAATTTGCATGACAAAAATAAACAAAACTTTGTAAAACAAATCAATGTCCTTAGCAAAACGTATAGAAAGTTTCGAGACTTTAGGTCTATTTTTAAGCCAGTTCAGCGAATCTGGTTTTGAAGAACGCAATTTACCCCTCAATGCAGACTTTAAAGAGCCCTTCGAGATGTTAATAAAGAGAGCTCAAGAAACCAATCCTTGGTTTGATAAAAATCAGATTTATTTCTCCCTTGAGAACTGGTCTAATGCCTTGAAAAAAAGCAGTTTAGACAAGTGGTTAGATCCCTACGATATGGAAGATAATCCCGCTGTAATACAAACTATCGCCGTTATCATGGCTGGTAATATTCCTTTGGTGGGATTTCACGATTTCCTCAGTGTGTTAGTCTCTGGACACAAAATTCAAATCAAATTATCTTCTAACGATTGTCATTTTATCCCGATGATTGCAAGATTTTTAAAAACTCAAAACTCTGATTTTAAGGACAAAATTGAAATCGTTGACAAAGAATTGAGTGAATACGATGCAGTTATTGCTACAGGTAGCGACAATACCTCTAGATATTTTGATTATTATTTTGGAAAATACCCAAATATTATTCGACACAACCGAAATTCTGTAGCGGTGTTATCTGGTAACGAATCCCCAAAGGAATTAGTGAGTTTAGGAGATGACATCTTTCAATATTTTGGTCTTGGTTGTCGAAACGTATCAAAAATCTATGTCCCGAGGGATTATGATTTTGACAAGTTATTTAAAGCGCTCTACGATTTTAAAGATTTGACAAATAACCAGAGATACATGAATAACTTTGATTATAACAAAGCAGTTTTTTTGATGAGTCAAAGTAAAAATATGCTAGAAAATGGTTTTGTTCTTCTCAAAGAAGACCGAAATTTCAGTTCACCAATTGCTACTGTATTCTATGAATTCTACGACAGTCAAGAAGAACTGCATGAACACTTAGATCAGAACAAGGATAGAATTCAATGTGTAGTTGGTGGCGAAACATCGCCTTATATCAATTTTGGTTTGGCCCAAAAACCTGGTCTCGAGGACTATGCCGATGGGATTGACACTATTAATTTTTTGAAAAATCTAAGTTGATATTTATTAGTTGTCGGTTTGTCAACTGACATTTTTTACGGAAATTTGTTTTTTACCTTTGACAATTATGAAAATTCACAATTTTAGTGCGGGACCATGTATTCTTCCGCAAGATGTTTTAAAGAAAGCATCTGATTCTCTTATAAATTTTGACAATTTAGGCCTTTCCCTCATTGAGATTTCACATAGATCCAAAAGTTTTGTAGCAGTTATGGACAAGGCTAAATCTTTAGTCAGAGAGCTTTTACAAGTGCCGGATTCTCATGAAATACTCTTTCTTCAAGGTGGCGCTAGTCTAGAATTCTTGATGGCTACCCTAAACTTTTTACCCTTAGATGGGAAAGCAGCTTATTTGGACACAGGGACTTGGAGTGCCAAGGCCATAAAAGAAGCGAAAATCTATGGGGAAGTTCAGGTTGCAGCGAGCTCAAAAGATTCGAATTACAATTATATACCAAAGTCTTATGAGGTAGATTCGGATGCTGCATATCTTCATTTCACCTCAAATAACACCATATTCGGAACTCAATTCAAGGAATTTCCAAAACATCAAAATGCTTTGATTTGCGATATGAGTTCGGATATTTTTTCCAAAAAAATAAATGTTAGCGATTTTGATTTGATTTATGCTGGTGCTCAGAAAAATATGGGACCTGCAGGTACAACCTTGGTCATTGTCAAAAAAAACGCCTTGGGGAAAACAGGCAGAACTATTCCTTCGATGTTGGACTACGCAACGCATATCGATAAAGAATCCATGTTTAACACACCTCCTGTATTTGCGGTCTACACCTCGATGCTAACCTTGGAATGGCTGAAGGAAAATGGTGGTGTGGATGCCATAGAGAAGGTAAATAATGAAAAAGCCAAAGCCCTGTATACCGAAATTGACAATAACCCAAAGTTTAAGGGAATCGCTGCAACCGAGGATCGTTCCACTATGAATGCGACCTTTGACTTGAGTGATGATGCCGATAGAGAGCGTTTTGACCTTTTATGCGAAGAAAATGGTATCAGTGGCCTGAAAGGACACCGCTCGGTGGGAGGATATCGCGCAAGCATGTACAATGCCCTTCCATTAGAAAGCGTGCAAGCTTTAGTAAAAACAATGAAACAACTTTAGAAGATGAAAATATTAGCAAATGATGGGATGTCGCCGGCAGGAATAGATTTACTGACCGATGCCGGGATGGAAGTTAATTTGACCCATGTAGCTCAGGAACAACTAGAAAATTTTATAAATCAAGAGGGAATTGACGTTCTAATTGTCAGAAGTAATACCGAGGTTAGAGCTCATTTAATCGACAATTGTCCAAGTATAAAAATTGTCGCGCGTGGTGGTGTCGGAATGGATAATATCGATGTAGATGATATCCGTGAGGCTGGAGTTGAAGTTATCAATACTCCTATGGCGTCGTCCAATTCTGTTGCAGAACTTGTTTTTGCTCATTTGATGGGATTGAACAGATACCTTCACGAATCTAACAGAAGTATGCCTCTAGAAGGAGATTCTTCCTTTAAGCAATTAAAAAAAGCATACGCCGGAGGACGCGAATTAAAAGGAAAGACCATGGGTATTTTAGGCCTTGGTCAAATCGGTCAGGCTACTGCAAAAATCGCTTATGCCATGGGAATGAAAGTAATTGCTTTTGATCCCTTTATATCTGAAGTAGATATAGAACTAAGTTTTTTTGACGGTCAGAAAGTGTCAGTCAATATAGAATCTACAGATAAGGAAACTGTTTTGAAAGAAGCGGATTTTATCTCTCTTCACGTTCCGTCTCAAGAGGATTACCTAATAGGAAGTGCAGAGTTTGAAATGATGAAAAACAACGCCATCTTAATCAATGCATCTCGTGGAGGTGTAGTAGATGAGGTAGCCTTGATAGAAGCTTTAAACAAGGATCAAATCGCCTTTGCTGGATTAGATGTTTTTGAAAATGAACCTAAACCAGCCATTCAAATTTTAATGCATCCTCATATTTCCTTGAGTCCACATATTGGGGCAGCAACAGAAGAAGCGCAAAGCCGTGTGGGTATTGAACTTGCTGAAAAGATAATAGCGATCAGTAAAACCATATAGAAGTCGAGAAATGAGTATCCAAAAGAATCTTTTAGAAATACAGAGCAAATTATCGGAAGATGTTGTTTTGATCGCGGTCTCAAAGACGAAACCAATAAGTGCGCTCGAGGAAGCTTACCGAGCAGGACAGCGTGTTTTTGGAGAAAATAAGGTCCAAGAGATGGTCGAGAAATGGCAAGCTTTGCCAAAGGATATTCATTGGCATATGATAGGTCATGTTCAACGCAACAAGATCAAATATATGGCGGAATTTGTAGAGTTAATTCACGGTGTGGATTCTATAAAAACTCTCAAAGAAATTAATAAACAAGCCCTAAAGCACGATCGAAAAATCTCCGTTTTACTCCAAGTTAAAATAGCTAGAGAAGAATCTAAATTTGGTATACCTTTAGAGGAACTCGAGGATTTTATGTCTACTTTGAATACCTTAGAGCTGGATAATGTCAATTTCCAAGGTTTTATGGGCATGGCTAGTAACGATCCTAGTCAAGACATAGTTCGCGAGGAATTTAGTATATTGAAACAACTTTATGACCAATACAAAAAAGAGTTCACCACCTTTGAATACTTATCCATGGGTATGAGCGGAGATTATTTACTCGCTCTTGACCAAGGAAGTAATATGATTCGTGTGGGCTCTGCAATATTTGGTTTAAGAAACTACAGCATTTAATGTACGTTATAATTGATATTGAAACTACTGGAGGAAAATTCAATGAAGAGGGAATCACAGAGATTGCTATGCACCGTTTTGACGGGCATGAAGTAGTCGATAGTTTTATATCTTTAATAAATCCTGAAAAGGAAATTCAGCCATTTGTTGTCAAACTGACTGGTATAAACAACAAAATGGTTAAATCTGCTCCAAAGTTTCACGAAGTAGCCAAGCGTATTGTCGAAATTTCTTCAGATGCGGTTTTGGTTGCCCACAATTCGGATTTTGACTATAGAATATTAAAAAACAGTTTTAAAAACCTAGGTTATAATTACAAGAGGAATACGCTTTGTACCGTGGAATTGAGCCGCAAACTATTACCGGACAAGGACTCCTATTCACTTGGTAAACTCTGCAAAAACTTGGGAATACCAATGACAGAGAGGCATCGCGCAAATGGAGATGCTCTTGCCACAGTGAAATTGTTCAAATTATTATTGGAAAAGGATTTAAAAAAAGAAATTCTGATTCAAACCATACAGAGTAATATAGAGACGGATATAAAACCAAAACTAGATCGCCTTTTGGATAAGGTACCACCCAAGATGGGCATATTTTATCTGCACAGAAGTAATGGTTCCATAATTTATATGGGTAAGGCGAAAAACTTAAAAAAAGGAGTCAATAATATTTTTGTAAAGAAATCAAAAAGAGCTCTTGAACTACAAAAACTCGTCAGTTCTATAAGCTTTGATCGGACTGGAAACCCCTTGATATCTAATCTTAAATATAACGAAGAACTCCTTATTCACAAACCAAAATACAATAGAAAACCTAAGAACAATTATCGGGAGGAACACTTTAACAATCCAAATTTTTTAATTGTAGATAAGGGAAGAACTATAGAGGAAAGAGGAGTTTTATATATTGAAAATGAAGAAATTCACGGCTATTGCTTTGTAGATTTAGCATTTCAATTAGCAGATCCAGAATCTCTTAAAAGCAAGCTGAGTCTCATTGAAGACAGTCCATCTGCTCGCAAAATTGTAAAGAACTACCTCGAGGACTATCAACCTTTAAAATTAATAAGATTTGGAGCCGAAGAAGAACAATAGATCTTGGAGATCTCAAGTTCACGAGGTCATCTATGAGACAGATACTCCAAAGGGTAAGCTATTCGACGTAATACTTCTCTTGGCAATATTGGCCTCTGTTCTATTGGTAATGCTCGAAAGTGTAGCGAGTATTTATGCAAAATATTCCAAACTTTTTGAATACGTAGAATGGGTAATCACCCTATTTTTTACGGCTGAATATATTTTGCGAATAGTATGCGTCAAAAAGCCTTTAAAGTATGTGCTTAGTTTCTATGGAATTATTGATTTGTTATCTACACTTCCAAAATACATAAGCCTATTTATTCCCGGAGCATATGCTCTCACAACCCTTAGAGCCCTTCGACTGCTAAGAGTCTTTAGAATCTTAAAACTCGGACGTTATGTCGGAGCTTCAAATACTTTGATGGTATCCTTACATAAATCTAGAGCCAAGATTGCGGTTTTCTTATTTTCTGTTTTGATTTTAACGATAATATTGGGTACGCTGATGTATCTTATCGAGGGACCAAAGCACGATTTTACTTCCATACCAAAAAGTATTTATTGGGCTATTGTAACCTTAACTACAGTGGGCTACGGAGATATAGCACCGTCTACTCTCCTAGGTCAACTCATCGCCTCTTTGGTAATGATTATGGGTTATGGTATTATCGCAGTTCCCACTGGTATTATTGGAGCTGAAATAAGTCAAAACCAACAGGAGTCCCACTTGAACTCAGAACATTGTCCGACTTGTATGGAGGACAAGCATCTAGAAAATTCTAATTATTGTCATAAATGCGGTAGCAGGCTAAATGAATAAACCTATTTTAATACAAGTTTGCGGTACAACGGCAATAGGGAAAACTTCTCTGAGTATAGCCTTGGCCCAGCACTTTAATACCGAGATAATATCCTGTGACTCCAGGCAATTTTTTAAAGAAATGACCATTGGTACAGCCGTTCCGTTTTCCTGGGAATTGGAGGCAGTCCCCCATCACTTTATTCAAAATAAAAGCATCTCTGATACTTATTCTGTAGGCGACTTTGAAAGAGAGTCATTAGCTTGTTTAACGGAGCTATTTAAAAAACACCAGGTCGTTATTTTAGTTGGGGGAAGCGGTTTATATGCAGAGGCACTTATCAATGGCCTAGATCAATTTCCCAAAGTAGAGGACGGTTTGAGGGCTAAGCTAAAAGATCAACTAGAAACAGAGGGTATAGCAACACTTCAAAACCAATTAAAAGAGCTGGATCCATTGAGTTTTAAAGAGATTGACTTGGACAATCCCCAACGCCTCATTCGAGCTTTAGAAATTACGATATCTAGCAAAAAGCCTTTTAGCTCCTTTAAGCGACAAAATCAAATGCAGCGCCCTTTCCAAACCCTTCGTGTCGGATTGGAAGGAGAACGATCTGAAATTTATAAAAGAATTGAGCAACGTGTAGATGCCATGATGGAGCAAGGTCTCTTGCAAGAGGTAGAAGGTCTGAAACCCTATGCTGACTTGAACGCGCTACAGACTGTGGGTTACAAGGAGCTATTTGCCTATTTAAACGGTGAAATCAGTTTAGATTTTGCAGTTTCTGAGATTAAAAAAAACACGAGAAGATTCGCGAAAAGACAGATAACTTGGAATAAAAAACTGGAAGGCGTTCACTGGTTTAATTACCGTGAAGCCCACTCTAAAATTATTGAGAAAACCCAACAACTCTTAAATGAACTTTAAGGAACTAAAGCAATTCTTGGATTTTAAAGCTGATTTTTATGAAAATCCAGATTTTATCGAATCCGATCCAATACAAATTCCGCATCGCTTTGACAAAAAGCAAGATATAGAAATAGCTGCCTTTTTTAGCGCACTTTTGGCTTGGGGTAATCGCAAGATGATTATTCGCAATGCTTCGCGACTTATGGAGCTAATGGATAACAGCCCTTACGATTTTATCACCAATCACAAGGAAAGTGACCTGTCTCGATTTGAAGGTTTTGTGCACCGAACATTTAATGAAATTGATCTACTCTATTATATTCACAGTCTTAATTCAATATATTCCGAATTCGGTGGCTTGGAGAAACAGTTTGACAATTCCGAGGATTTAAATATTCAAATTCACAACTTTAAAAAATTATTCATGTCTTTCGATGCTCCCTTGAGAAGTGGAAAGCATTTGGGAGACCCTAAAAAAGGATCTGCTGCCAAACGTATTCATATGTTTTTGAGGTGGATGGTTCGATCGGATGACAAAGGTGTGGACTTTGGAATTTGGAAAGAGGTCAATCCTTCTCAACTTTACTGTCCTTTGGATATACATTCTGGAAATGTCGCCAGAAAACTCAAGCTCCTCGACCGAAAGCAAAATGACCAAAAAGCGCTTCAAGAGTTGAGTTTGGCACTAAAAAAACTGGACCCAAAGGATCCAGTTAAATATGATTTTGCCTTATTCGGCTTAGGTGTGTTTGAAAAATTCTAATACAACTACCTTCTTGAATAATTTGGTGCCTCTTTGGTGATCGTAACATCATGAGGATGACTCTCGTTTATTCCAGACGCAGTAATTTTTACGAATTGTGCATTTTGTTGACTTTCGATGTCTTTAGAACCACAATATCCCATTCCTGCTCTTAGTCCCCCTATAAACTGATGCATGGTCTCTGCCAATTCCCCTTTGTAAGGGACACGACCAACAATACCTTCGGGAACTAACTTTTTAATATCTGCTTCTACATCTTGGAAGTAGCGATCTTTAGAACCTTGTTTCATAGCTTCCACAGAACCCATACCGCGATATCCTTTGAATTTTCTACCGTCGTAGATAATAGTTTCTCCAGGAGATTCCTTTGTACCTGCAAATAAGCTACCTAGCATCACAGTATCTGCTCCTGCAGCAATTGCCTTAGGAATATCTCCAGTAAAACGTATTCCTCCATCTGCTATCACAGGAACTCCTGAGCCTTTCAGAGCCTCAGCAACTTCCATAACTGCAGATAACTGAGGGTAACCCACCCCTGCAACAACTCTAGTCGTACAGATTGACCCAGGACCAATACCGACCTTAATAGCATCTGCACCAGCATCTAATAAATATCTTGCGGCATCCGCAGTTGCAATATTACCAACGACAACATCTACATTTGGGAAAGCGGATTTGACTTGTTTCAAAACTGTCACCACACCTTTACTGTGCCCGTGAGCTGTATCTATAATTAAAGCATCTACTCCCGCCTCAATCAAGGCAGCAGCGCGATCTACAGCATCTCCTGTCACCCCTAAAGCGGCAGCGACCAAAAGACGTCCGTACTTATCTTTATTTGCACTAGGATTCTCTTTGACCTTGATAATATCTCTAAACGTGATCAAACCGACCAAAATATTATCCTTATCTACAACTGGTAATTTTTCAATTTTACTCTTTTGAAGAATTTGTTCAGCATCTTTGAGGGAAGTACCCTTTGAAACACTAACTAAATTCTCAGAAGTCATAACTTCAGAAATAGAGCGATTGAGATCATTTTCAAATCGCAAATCTCTATTGGTGACAATTCCAATTAATTTTTTTGTTGCATCCACAACTGGAATACCTCCAATTCTGTGCTCCTTCATCAAGGATTTTGCGTGACCTACGTTGTGATCCGCACCAATTGTAATGGGATCGATGATCATTCCACTTTCAGAACGCTTTACCTTTACAACCTCTTTGGCTTGAGCCTCTATAGTCATATTCTTGTGAAGAACTCCAATACCTCCTTCTCTAGCCATAGCTATCGCCATTGAAGCTTCGGTAACGGTATCCATTGCCGCAGAGACAAAAGGAGTATTTAAAGTAATATTTCTGGTAAACTTTGTTTTGAGAGAGACTTCTCTTGGAAGTACTTCAGAATAAGCGGGAATTAGGAGAACATCGTCATAAGTAAGTCCTTCTCCAACAATTTTAGAATAAGCCATATGCAATTGTAGATTAATTGCATGCAAATATAGGGAATTTTAATGATTTTACTACAGATAATACTGTGGCTGAAAAAATATTATCGAAAAACTTTTAAAGCCTCATTATAAGCACTTTCAAAAGCCATTGCCCGAAGACCAGTATCCGCCTTTTGTTCATTAAAAAAAGTAATTAGTTTCTCCGTTGGCATATTCCCTGTAAGATCGTCCTTGGCCATGGGGCACCCGCCATATCCTTTGATAGCGCCATCGAAGCGCATACAACCAGCAAAATAGGCAGCAGAAGCTTTTTCATACCAAGAATCCGATGTCGTGTGCAGATGTGCACCAAACTCGATATCTCTGTACAAAGGAATTAAATGCTTAAAAATACGAGAAATAGTCTCCCCATCTGAAGATCCTACAGTATCCGACAAGGAAATTATCGAAACTCCCATCTGAGCCAATCGCTCGGTCCAATTAGCGACAATATCTTCATTCCAAGGATCCCCATAAGGATTTCCAAAACCCATTGACAAATAGGTTACGACTTGTTTATTTTTCCGAGCACTGATGTTTAGAATTTTGTCTAAAACCTCAATAGATTCCTCAATCGTTTTGTGTGTATTTCGCATTTGGAAAATCTCAGAAATCGAAAATGGAAAGCCCAAATAATCAATTTCCTCAAATTCAAGAGCATCCTCTGCCCCTCTTAGATTAGCAATAATTGCCAATAACTTTGTTTGGGTATTCGCTAAATCCAAGCCTTTTAAAACTTCAGCAGTATCCCTCATCTGTGGAATTGCTTTTGGAGAAACAAAACTTCCAAAATCCAGGGTATCAAAACCTACTTGAAGTAAAGAATTCAAATATTGAATCTTTGAAGAAGTGGGAATAAAGGTTTTTATTCCTTGCATAGCATCTCTAGGACACTCGATTAGCTTTACAGATTTCATCGTTTAAATATACATATTCCCGCGAAATCTAAAGCGTTTATAATCCCTTTAAAATATTTTTAACAATTGCTGGCCCTTCATAGATAAATCCTGTGTAAACCTGCAGTAAATCAGCACCTGCATCCAGTTTCTCTCTAGCGTCTTGAGCAGTTTGTATCCCTCCTACTCCAATTATTGGAAATGCCTTGTTAGAATGATCGGAGAGGTATTTTATCACAGCAGTACTTTTGTCCTTTACAGGCTTTCCAGAGAGTCCTCCGTTACCCATTTTTTCTATGGCATCAGTTGGAGTTAAAAGATCGGCGCGACTAGTAGAAGTATTGGATGCGATTACACCATCTGCCTTGCTATCCCTTATTATTTCAATAATTTCGTCTAACTGATTTGTATTTAAGTCTGGTGCAATTTTTAATAAAATTGGACGTCTTTTAGAAAAACTGATATTCGTGTCCTCTACGGCAGAAATCAATTCCAACAAAAAGTCTTTGTCCTGTAATTTTGCCATGGAACCAACATTTGGACAACTGACATTGAGAACAAAATAATCGACATAAGGATGCAGACCATTCGCCAGCTCAACATAATCCTTTATATAATCGTCGGAATGCGAATCTGTATTTTTTCCTAAATTACCACCTATAATAAGTTTTCCCTTATTTTCTTTTAAGCGCTCAATAATTGCATCTAATCCCAAATTATTAAAGCCCATTCTGTTGATAAGAGCTCCGTCCTTAGGTAGTCGAAACAATCGCTTTTTTGGATTTCCTTCTTGTGCCCTTGGCGTGACGGTTCCCACCTCAATAAAACCAAAACCATAGTCCGCTAAGTCGTTGTATAAAACCGCATTTTTGTCAAAACCAGCGGCTAAACCAATGGGATTTTTGAACTTTAATCCCAAAACTTCTTTTTCAAAAGTACTATCTGAACTGGAATATATTTTTCTAACCAAGGGAGATACTCCAGGAATTTTATGGAGAAACTTTATGGTAGAAAACACAAAGTGATGAACAGATTCAGGATCAAATTGAAATAATATCGGACGGATTAGCGTTTTGTACATGGCTGCAAAGGTAAAAAAAATGGCCTTTTAAAAAGGCCATTTTGTTATCGTAAACTCGCTCCCAATTGTTTTTCGAGGCTCGCTTGTAATTTGTTCATTATTTTGGTGATTTGTTTTTCATTTAAGGTCTGTGACTCGTCTTGAAGAACAAAACTAACTGCATAGGATTTCTTTCCAGATTCTAATTTGTCACCTTGATAAAAATCAAAGAGATCGACAGCCTTTAAAAACTTCTTTTCGGCCTGGAAAGCGATATTATAAATTTCAGAAAACTTAACTTCCTCGTCCAATAAAAGGGATAAATCTCGTTTTACCTCCGGGAATTTAGGCAATAGTTTGACTTTTACCTTATTGTTCTTTACTTGCTCCAAGACATTATCCCAGAGTATATCTGCGTAAAACACCTCTTGTTTGATACCGAACTCTTTGTGAATCTTGGCATTTACAAGACCTAAATCTACTAATTTAACCTTCCCTCTGTAAAGTGAAATTCCCTCTACAAACAAATCGGACTTACAAGGTTTTATTTGAGTTTTAGAAATCCCTAAACGCTCTAGTAAAGCAGCTACCACTCCTTTTAAATAATAAAAGTCAGAGGACTTTTGAGGTGCGTTCCAATGCGGTTTATTTCTATCACCAGAGACAAATAAACTCAAATGTTTTATCTCTTGGTATTCTTCGGTATACTTGTGATAAGTCTTACCAAACTCGAATAACTTTAAAGAAGAATTCTTTCTGTTAATATTGTAAATAACCGACTCTAGACCGCTAAAAAGCAAGGATTGTCTCATAACCTCGAGGTCCGTACTCAATGGGTTTAGCATCTTGACATTGTGCTCTTCCATCAAATCTTCTGTAAGTTCGAGGTAATTTGATTTGGTCAATGAATTGGCCATGGTCTCCTTAAAGCCCTGAGCAATTAACTGATTCGCACTAATATTTTCCACTTTTACTTTATCGAATTCAGCAAAAGTTAAGGATGCATTTAGTTTGTCGGAAAACTCGATATTGTTGTAACCGTAAACTCTTAAAATTTCTTCGATAACATCTGCTTCTCTTCGAACATCGGTTCTATAAGCTGGTACTATAAGACCAAGACCCCCTTCGGTTTCGCTGTTTAGTCGTATCTCTAAAGAAGCTAAAATAGATTTGATAGTTTCTTTTGGAATCTTTTGACCAATCAATCGATAGGCATTATCGTAAGAAAGAAAAACTTCTGCGTCCTGAATTCTGTTTGGATAAAATTCCAACAAATCCGAACTACATTTTCCTCCCGCTATTTCTGTAATTAACAGAGCAGCTCTACGCAGGGCATATTTTGTGAAATTTGGATCAATCCCTCGCTCAAATCGAAACGAAGCATCGGTATTTAAACTGTGACGTTTTGCAGTCTTTCTGATAGCCACGGAATTAAAATACGCGGATTCTAAGAAAATTGCAGAGGTGTTTTCGCTTACACCTGAGTGTAAACCTCCAAAAACTCCAGCAATACACATAGGATTATCTTCGCCATCACAAATCATGATATCCTCGGCATCTAACTTTCGTTCCACTCCATCCAGAGTTACGAATTTAGTATCTTGTTCCAAGGTTTTTACAACCACTTTAGACCCTTTTATTTTGTGGGCATCAAATGCGTGAAGTGGCTGCCCTAACTCGTGCATGACATAATTTGTAGCATCCACGATATTATTGATCGGTTGCAGACCAATTGCCTTTAATCTCTTTTGAATCCAATCTGGTGAAGGCCCTATACTCACCCCTGAGATAGTAAGCCCGCAATATCTCGGTGCAAAACTCTCTTCTACTACGTCAATATCAATTTTAAAGGTTCTATCATCCACGTGAAAGTCACTCACAGACGGAGATATTAATTCTTTAGTAATTTCTTTTTGAATCAAACCAGCACGAAGATCTCTAGCTGTTCCGTAATGACTCATTGCATCGGATCTATTGGGTGTCAAACCAATTTCAAAAACTTGGTCTATATCTATATCAAAAACTTCAGACGCAGGGGTTCCCGGCTTCAAATCGGCATCTAAAACTAGTATTCCATCGTGATCTGATCCGAGACCTAACTCGTCTTCTGCACAAATCATACCCATGGATACCTCGCCTCTAATTTTACCTTTTTTGATTTTAAAAGATTCTCCAGTTTTGTCGTATAAAACCGTACCTACAGTTGCAACAGCAACCTTTTGACCAGCAGCTACATTTGGAGCTCCACATACAATCTGAACCGCTTCTCCTTGACCTAAATCAACCGTAGTTAGATTTAATCTATCGGCACCTGGATGTTTTGCACAGGTTAATACCTCTCCTACAACAACTCCTTTTAAACTACCTTTAATCGATTCTACAGTCTCAATTCCTTCGACTTCGAGCCCTAAATCTGTCAAAAGTTCCCCAGTTTTTTCTGCGTCCCAATCGATTTTAATGAATTGCTTTAGCCAATTGTATGAAATTTTCATAAGTCCTTTTTTATTGAACGCAAAGATAGAAAATGTTACCTGCTTACAAAACCAATACCACAGAATATTAGTACTAACTTATATTGGTCCAAACACCTGTTTTACGGTGAATCTCTTGAAAAGTTTTTAGGATCATACTGTGTTCGGGTTTAGAGAGTTTAGGGTCCAATTTCAGGAGCTCTTGTGCGGCCTCTCTGGCCTCAGTCAAAATCGCTTGATCCTCAATAATATTGGCTATCTTCATATTGAGAACGCCACTTTGTTGGGTTCCCATAAGATTTCCTGGCCCACGAAGTTCCAAATCTACTTCCGCAATCTTGAATCCATCATTGGAGCTCACAAGAGTCTCTATTCTTTTTTTGGCATCCTTGCTCAACTTTACCCCTGTCATAAGAATACAATAACTCTGCTCTGCTCCTCTTCCAACCCTCCCTCTTAGCTGGTGGAGTTGGGCCAGTCCAAAGCGCTCCGTACTCTCAATAATCATAACCGAGGCGTTGGGAACATTCACTCCTACTTCAATAACCGTAGTGGCTACCATAATCTGAGTCTCTCCTTTTACAAAGCGATTCATTTCAAAGTCTTTATCCGCAGGTTTCATTTTACCGTGAACGATACTAATGCGATATTCCGGCAATGGAAAGGATCTTACAATACTCTCGTAACCATCCATCAAGTCCTTATAATCCATCGATGCAGACTCCTCTATCAGTGGGTAAACCACATAAATCTGTCTACCTTTTTTGATTTCGCTCTTGATAAATTGAAACACAGAAAGACGATTGTTGTCAAAACGGTGAACCGTCTTGATTTCTTTTCTACCGGGAGGTAATTCATCGATAACCGATATGTCGAGATCTCCGTAAACACTCATGGCCAAGGTTCTTGGAATTGGTGTTGCCGTCATCACTAATATATGTGGAGGTAATTCGTTCTTTTTCCACATCTTTGCCCTTTGCGCAACTCCAAATCTATGTTGTTCATCAATAATTACTAAGCCTAAATTTTTAAAGACCACCTTGTCCTCCAAAAGTGCATGAGTACCTATAATGAGGTCAATACTTCCATTAGCTAAATCCGCGAAGAGCACTTTTCTTTCCGATTGTGGTGTAGAGCCAGTCAAGAGTACCACTTGCACATCCATTTCACCCAATAATTCCTCAACAGCTTGAAAGTGCTGTCTCGCGAGGATTTCAGTAGGTGCCATAAGAGCAGACTGATAATTGTTATCCAAAGCGAGTAACATCGCCAAAACAGCCACCATAGTTTTTCCCGAGCCGACATCTCCTTGTAAAAGTCTATTCATCTGAGCTCCTGAACCCAAATCTTTTCGAATTTCTTTGATGACTTTCTTTTGAGCACCGGTGAGTTCAAAAGGAAGAATATGTTTGTAAAAATGATTGAAATAATCCCCTACTGACTCAAAGGGATACCCCTTAAACTTGAGCTTACTGAGTCTGTTTTTGTGAATCAATTGAAGCTGAACAAAAAATAATTCTTCGAACTTCAACCTCCTTTGAGCCTGATTTAATTGCTCTATGTTTTTTGGAAAATGTATATTTAACAGAGCGGTATTCTTATCCACTAATTGATGCTTATCAATCAAATCTTGTGGCAGGTTCTCTGTAAACTTTCCGTAATTCTCTTTGAGCAAAGCTTCCACCATTTGAGAGATTACTCTATTGCTCACTCCTTTATTGGCCAATTGTTCTGTAGACCTGTATACAGCTTGCATTCCGGTTTGAATCTTTCTCTTAAAATCAGATAAGAGATCCATCTCCGGATGGGCCATACTAAAATTGCCTTGATAAGAATTGACTTTACCAAAAATGACATATACCTGACCTACCTTTATCTTATCTTTAATCCACTTGCCTCCTCTAAACCAAGTGAGCTCCATAGATCCGGTATCGTCTCTAAAATTTCCTACAAGTCGAGAGCCCCTCTTTTGTTTAACGGTCTTGAGGTCGGTTAGCCTTCCAATAATTTGAATTTCTGCAGCGCCAGGCTGTATCTCGGCAATTTTATAAAATTTACTCTTATCTATATAGCGAAAAGGGAAAAAGGAGACCAAATCGGACAAATTATAAATGCCCAATTCCTTTTGTAAAAGGCTCGCTCTAGATGGACCGACGCCTCTTAAATACGTTATGGATGTTTCCCCGTTATTCAAGATTTCAATTTTAAGACGAATATAGTTAAAATGTCTGTTTTTGGACTATCTTTGCCCCAATTCAAAGAGTTATGAGATTACATAGAAATTTGGTTTTTACCGTTATTGATTCCCTAAATGATATTTACAACGAAGGTCTTTACGCCGATAAGGTGGTTCAACACGCCTTGAAAAGAGATAAACGTTGGGGAGTAAGAGATAGAAAATTTGTTGCCGAGACCATATACGATATGGTTAGATGGAAGCGTCTATACAACGAAATAGCAGGTACAAAGGACCATTATACTAGAGAGAATTTGTGGAAAAACTTTGTGGTTTGGGCGGTTCTTCACGGTATTGACCTGCCGGATTGGCCGCAGATCGGCCAAGTGCCAGAAAGAAGGATTCGCGGTGGAATGGACAAAGTAAAGAACATTCGAAAAATTGCAGAATCGATTCCAGATTGGCTCGATGAAATGGGGGTTAAAGAATTAGGGGAAAAACAATGGGCTACTGAGCTCACTGCTCTAAATCAAAAAGCACCTGTTGTTCTAAGGACCAACACCCTCAAAGTGACTAGAGCAAAATTGCACAGTCTTTTGGAGGAAGAGGGAATAGAAACCACCGAACTCAAGACCCACCCCGACGCTTTGGTTTTGAACGAGAGACAAAATGTTTTTATCTCTAGCGCCTTTAAAAAAGGTCTATTTGAAGTTCAAGATGCTTCCTCTCAATTGGTAGCTCCTTTCTTAAAAGTTGAACCGGGAATGCGCGTGATAGACACTTGTGCAGGAGCCGGAGGAAAAACACTTCACCTAGCTGCTCAGATGGAAAACAAAGGGCAACTAATCGCTATGGATATTTATGGCGGAAAACTCGCTGAGCTAAAGAAACGCGCCAAACGCGCGGGAGTTCACAATGTTCAAAACCGCGTAATTGAGGGAACTAAATCCATAAAAAAATTAAAGAATTCAGCAGATCGTATTTTAATTGATGCGCCCTGTTCCGGTATTGGAGTTCTAAAAAGGAATCCCGACTCTAAATGGAAATTACAGGCTGAATTTGTCGAAAATATTAAAAAGACACAGGCAGATATTCTAGACCGTTACAGTTCGATGTTAAAAGTAAATGGCCTTATGGTTTATGCTACTTGTTCTATAATGCCTTCGGAGAACGAAGATCAGGTCGCTATATTTTTGGAAAACAACAAGAATTTTAAATTACATGAGGATATAAAAGTTTCCCCGAGTAAGTCCGGTTTTGATGGATTTTACATGGCACTTTTAGAACGCACCGAATAATATGAAAAAAGTTCTTTTGACAGGAGGCTCCGGTTTTATTGGCCTTCACTTGGTTGACATGTTGCTCGAACAAGGCTATAGAGTACACGCTCTTTACAGAAAATCAGAAAAGTTAGAGTCTATTAAAAACGAGAACTTGTTTCTTTTCAAGGGCTCCCTAGAATCTAAAGAAGATATCGCAAGAGCTGCCATAGGCTGTGATTCGATAATTCATCTAGCTGGAGTGGCGAAACAATGGGCCAAAGATCCTGAATTGTTTAATAGAGTGAATATAGGAGGAAGTACAAACCTGTTTGATATAGCCTTAGAACTCGGTATTAAGCGTGTTGTAAACACCTCTACAGCAGGAACCATTCCACCGTCGACAGATAAACCCTCTGACGAAAATACTCCAAGAGAAATTGATTATTTTTTCGAATATGAAGCTTCCAAAGCTGCAGTGGAAAAAATTGCCTTAGACTACTGCGAAAAAGGTTTAGAAATTATAACTGTTAACCCTTGCCGCGTTTATGGTCCTGGAGAAATTGGAGAGTCCAATTCAACAGTTTTGATGATGGATAAATACCTCAAAGGCAATTGGAAATTTATACCGGGATCCGGAGATCAATACGGAAGTTTTGTTTTTGTAGAAGACGTTGCAAAGGGAATGATTTTGGCTTTGGAAGAAGGAAAATCTGGTCAACGCTATATTTTGGGTGGTGAAAATGCGAATTACAATCAGTTCTTTGCAATCATTGATAAGGTAGCTGGTGTTCACTTTAAAATTTATCACATCCCTCTTGGTCTCATTGCTTTTGTCGCTAAGATTTTTGGGTTTTTAGCAGACACGTTTGGGATGAAACCCCTTATTATGCCTGGTGTTGCTAGAAAACTATTTTACAACTGGAAAGCTTCTAGTCAAAAGGCCGAACGAGAACTTGGCTACCGATACCGATCCCTTGAACAAGGTTTAAAAGAGACCTATATTTGGTTGAAAAACAAGGATAAAGCGATTTAACGCTCTTGAATCTTTTTCTCTAGATAGTGATATGCCAATTGGTAGTGATCCTTTAGGGAGCTCAGCTTTTCTTCTAAGGCTTGTAGGTTTGCTTTTTTCCTAGTCTTTACCCCTACCATCATTATATTTTTTCTCGTATGCTCGTTGGAAACAAACTCAAAAATTTTGGTTTTGTATTGCTCCTTCTCCAGCAGGATAGCACGAATCGTATCGGTTAACATTTCAAAAGTGCGTTCCTTGAAAATCCCAAATTTCAAAAGTGGATCCTCTTGCTCCACTCCTTTTACTTGTTGACGCAATTGTTTGTGACAGCAAGGAGCACAAATAATCAAAGAGGACTTTGCCTGAATTGCTTTAAATAAAGCATCGTCAGTAGCCGTATCACAAGCGTGCAAGGCAATTAAAATATCAATTTTCTCCAATTCAAAATTTTCAATGCGCTCTGCGACAAAACTCAAGTTATCAAAATCGCATTTCTGAGCAACATCATTACAAAAATCAACCAACTCTTCGCGCAACTCGACACCGAACATTTCTATATCCATCTCACAGGTATTGACCAAGTAATCGTAAAGCGCAAAAGTCAGGTATCCCTTGCCAGATCCCATATCGACCACATTGGACTTCTCGGAGAGATTTGCCTGCCCCAATAGGCCTTCAACGATCTCCAAATATTTATTTATTTGACGATATTTGTCCGCCATTTTAGGAATCAAATTACCCATCTCATCCGTAATTCCCAGATGGAATAAAAAAGGCTTGTCTAGGCTCAGTCTCTTTTCTTTTTGACGATCGTTTACCTCAGGTGGAATTTCTTTAAAAGTAGGCGCAGCTGTTCTACTACTCAATTTACCTTTTTTAGAAATTAAAAATTGAGCGTCTTCTTCTAGAGAAAATAAACTAACCGCCCTAAATTGTTCCTCTAAAAGAGAAGTTAGCTGTTCCACAGACTCCTCCCAATTGTAATTCTTTGTGATGTCTTGAGTCTTGTAACGAAAGGTCCATTGCAGACTGGTCTCTCCCTTGATTTGGGTTTTTCTTATATATACATTCTTGAGCGCAGAAGATTTACTAATCGGCTTACTCAACGTCAATTTCACAAAGTTATTTGACTCAAAGTATTCTGCCCATTTTTGAACAATTTGTCGGTATACATCCATGGGGCAAAAGTAGCTATTTTATCCCTCTTGTAAAATTTTAAATCTCAGGTGGCTCAACTAAACAATTTTCGTAACTTCGGGGCGTTAAATAGAGACCTTAAAATTTTATAAAATGATTCGTTTTTTTCAGCGAGATAAGCAAGTTTTTGCCCTTAAAACCAACAGTGATTTAAGTACAGAAACGATTGACAAATTAGAATGGTTATTTGCCGGAGCAAAATATGTTTCGTCTGAAGTATTGGCTGGAAACTTTATTGGTCCCCGCAAAGAAATGGTTAGTCCGTGGAGTACAAATGCCGTGGAAATCACCCAAAATATGGGGGTTACAGGAATTTTAAGAATAGAAGAATTTACAGAAGTTCAAGAGGGTTTCAGTGATTTTGATCCTATGCTCAAAATGAAATTTAACGGTCTAAATCAAGAGGTCTTTCAGGTAGATATTCTTCCTGAAAAGGTTTTAGATATTGAAGATATCGCAGGTTTTAACGAGAGAGAAGGTTTGGCTTTGAGCAGCGAAGAAATCGATTATTTAAAGGAACTCGCTGTCAAAATTGGAAGAAATCTTACGGATTCTGAGGTTTTTGGATTTTCTCAAATCAATTCGGAGCATTGTAGACATAAGATTTTTAACGGAAGTTTCGTTATCGATGGGGAAACTATGCCAACTTCTCTATTTAAATTAATCAAGAAAACTGCAGCAGAAAACCCGAATACTATTGTTTCTGCCTATAAAGATAATGTGGCCTTTTTAAAAGGTCCAAAAATGACGCAATTTGCCCCAAAATCAGCAGATAAAGCGGATTTTTATGATACCAAGGAGGTAGATTCCGTGATTTCTCTAAAAGCGGAAACCCATAATTTCCCAACCACTGTAGAGCCTTTTAACGGTGCTGCTACTGGTTCTGGAGGAGAGATTAGAGATAGGTTAGCTGGAGGTAAAGGTTCTTTACCCTTAGCAGGTACAGCAGTTTACATGACTTCTTACTCAAGACTGGCGGAAAACAGACCGTGGGAAAAAGCTTTTGACGAAAGAGAGTGGCTCTATCAAACCCCTATGGATATATTGATCAAGGCTTCTAATGGAGCTTCCGATTTTGGAAATAAATTTGGTCAGCCCTTGATTACAGGTTCTGTTTTGACCTTTGAGCACAAAGAAGATGCAAAACTACTAGGATTTGATAAAGTAATCATGCAAGCCGGTGGAATTGGTTACGGGATAGAACAAGAAGCTCTCAAAGATGAGCCAGAGACCGGTGATGCTATTGTCATCATGGGAGGAGATAATTACAGAATTGGAATGGGTGGTGCAGCAGTTTCTTCTGCGGACACTGGAGAAATGTCAAATGCTATCGAATTAAACGCAGTACAGCGTTCTAATCCAGAAATGCAAAAGAGAGTCGCCAATGCAATTCGCGCCATGGTAGAACAAGGAAAAAATCCTATTGTTTCTATACACGATCACGGTGCTGGAGGACATTTAAATTGTCTTTCGGAATTGGTTGAGGAAACAGGTGGACTTATCGATTTGGATAAATTACCTGTTGGAGACCCTACCCTATCTGCCAAAGAATTGATTGGTAACGAATCTCAAGAGAGAATGGGATTGGTTCTCAAAGATGAAGATTATGCCTTTTTGGCTAAGGTTGCCGAGCGAGAGCGGGCACCTATTTATAAAGTTGGTGAAGTAAGATCGGATAACCGTTTTACTTTTGAATCCAAAACAACAAAAGAAAAACCTATGGATTTGGGTATGGAAGACCTCTTTGGTAGTTCTCCTCAAACCGTTATGAACGACAAGACCGTTACACCGGATTATAGTTCTTTGCAAACAGAAGATAATCAAATAGACACTTACTTAAATAGCGTTTTGCGCTTGGAGGCAGTAGCTTGTAAAGATTGGTTGACAAATAAAGTAGATCGCTGTGTAGGAGGATTAGTCGCTAAGCAGCAAACTACTGGTGCTTTCCAACTTCCTTTGAACAATGTCGGAGTAATGGCTATAGATTATAAAGGAAAAGAAGGTATAGCAACGGGAATAGGACATGCGCCGATTGCCTCTCTTATCGATGAAAGCGAAGGTGCTAAAATGGCAATCACAGAAGCTTTAACCAATATGGTTTGGGCTCCTTTAGATGCTCAATTAAAATCCGTATCTCTTTCAGCGAACTGGATGTGGCCTTGTAATAACGAGGGAGAAGATGCGAGATTGTACAAAGCGGTAAAGTCCGTTTCTGACTACTCTATTGCTTTGGGAATCAATGTTCCTACAGGAAAAGATTCTCTTTCGATGAAACAAAAGTATCCGGACAAGCAAGTTTTGTCTCCAGGTACTGTGATTATATCCGCTGCAGGACATTGTTCTGACATAAATAAAGTAGTTGAGCCTAATTTTGTAGTAAAGGAAAACACTTCTATATACTATATCAACTTAAGCGGAAACAAAGCAGTTCTCGGAGGATCTTCACTAGCTCAAGTTCTCAATAAAATTGGAGAGGAAGTTCCTGGTATAGCGGATGCCCAAGCTGTAAAATCTGCATTTAATACCCTGCAATCCTTAATCAAAAAAGATTTTATTTACGCTGGACACGACGTTGCCTCCGGTGGTCTTGTGACAAGTCTATTAGAACTTTGTTTCGCAAACCCAAATATTGGAGCATCTGTAGATCTGAGCTTTTTTGCGGACAATAGTTTGACAGAGGTTCTATTTGCCGAGAATAATGGTCTTATTTTCCAAGCTCCTAAGGACGGAATAATAGAATCCTTCGCCTCTGCAGGAGTTAGCGCTCATAAAATTGGTTCGGTAAATGACTCTGGAAGTTTACAAGTCGAGTTTAAAGGCAGCATCAAGCAATTTGATATAGCGAGCCTAAGAGATGTTTGGTATGAAACTTCTTTGCTTTTAGATCGTAAACAAACTGCAAACGGATTGGCTGATGAACGATTTAAAAACTATAAGAATCAAGGTTTAGAATTTAAATTCCCAAAAGATTTTACCGGTTTACTTCCAAACTTGAACAAGGATGCTAAAAAGCCACTTGCAGCAGTAATTCGCGAAAAAGGATCCAATTCAGAACGAGAACTTGCCAATGCACTTTACAATGCGGGATTTGAAGTAAAAGATATTCACATGACAGATCTGATTTCAGGGAGAGAGAATCTGGAAGACATTCAGTTTTTAGGAGCTGTTGGTGGATTCTCTAACTCAGATGTATTAGGTTCTGCCAAGGGATGGGCAGGTGCATTTAAATACAATGAAAAAGCGCGTAAGGCTCTTTTAAACTTTTTTAAGAGAAAAGACACCTTATCGGTTGGAATATGTAATGGTTGTCAGTTGTTTATGGAGTTAGATTTGATCTACCCTGAGATGGATGTTCATCCAAAAATGAGACATAACAATTCTCAAAAACACGAATCGGCATTTACTTCCGTAAATATTCAAAAAAACAATTCGGTGATGCTCTCCTCCTTAGAGGGTGCTGAACTTGGGGTTTGGATATCTCATGGAGAAGGGAAATTTGAAATGTCCAAATCCGCAGACAACTACGAGATTGCAGCGACTTATTCTTATGATGCTTATCCTAGCAATCCAAATGGTTCTGATCACAACGCAGCAATGGTCTGTTCAAAAGACGGAAGACATTTGGCTATGATGCCACATATAGAAAGAAGTACTTATCCTTGGAACTGGGCCAATTATCCAGACCGTCAGGATGAGGTCAGTCCTTGGTTGACTGCTTTTGTCAATGCAAAAGAGTGGATTGAAAATTATTCTTAAGAAAAAATTTTAGAACAAATAAAAAAGGCATTTCCCGGGGGAAATGCCTTTTTTGATTTTGGTTTGGTACTTATTATTTATTTGCTTGATCTTCGCTAGAAAGAGAAGCTTTATTCCATATTTTGATTTCATCCTCCGCAGAGATACCGTCTAAAACCTCGATATTAACTCCATCGGACAATCCCAATTTCAAAGGACGTTTTTCAAAAGTCCCGTCTTCTATTCTAACCTCTACATAAGGCTCTTCGTCCTCATAGCGCAAGAGACCTTCCTTGATAGACATCACATCTACACGTTCTTCCAACACGATATCAGCATTGGCTGAATATCCCGCTCTCACATAAAAGTTTTTATCCAATTGCACATCTGCCTTAATTTTAAATTGAACTGCTCCACCTTGCTCTGTTCCTTTAGGAGCAATAAAGTTTAATGTTGCAGGAAATTTCTTTTCGTCAATTGCACCCAAGGACACATCTAATACACTTCCCTTTAGAAGTCTACCTACCTCCGACTCGTCTACTTGACCTTCAAAAATCATTCTCGTCAAATCTGCAATAACTGCTATAGTAGTACCGTCATTAAAAGTATTGGACTCAATTACTTGATTTCCCTTTTTCACTGGTATTTCAAGAACTGTTCCAGCAATTTCTGCACGGATGTTTGTATTGGCAGCAGCTCCCATTCCAGAAGAATATCCTTTTTCAATAATCTCAAGATCGTTTTTGGCATTTTCTAAATTAGTCTTAGAGCTATTAAAACGCAATTCGCTGTCTTGAAATTCTTGTTGAGCAATAACCCCACGTTTAAAGAGTTTTGTATTTCTTTCGTTGATGATTTTTGCATTTTTGTATTCCAATTCTGCATTTTTAACTCTACCCTTTGCAGAATTCAAAGAAGCTACATTTGGAACTACACGTATAGTAGCAATCAAATCTCCTTTTTCAACCATTGCACCTTCTTCCACAAAGATCTTGGAAATGATTCCAGATATTTGAGGCTTTACTTGGATTTCTTCCAAAGGAATTACATTCCCTGTTGCTACCGCTTTTTTGACAATAGTTGAAGTAAATGCTGTTTCCGTTGTAAACTCGATAGGTGGTTTACTATTCTTTTTTCCGATCCAAACAAGCACTAATACTAGAGCTACTGCTACGATACTTAATAAAATTTTTGATGTTTTGTTCATGATTTTTTTTTTTATTCTTCTCTTAAAGCGTCTATAGGTTTAACAATTGTGGCGCGATGGGCGGGAATCATCCCGATCAAAGAACCAAGTGAAATTAATATAAATAGGGCCAGCATTACAACTGGTATATCTACTGTAGGGTTCAATAAGGTAGGATCATCTCCTGAGCCTAAATAGGCATCCATAAACATTAGAATTAATCCACCAAATATGATACCTAAACTACCGGACAGGGTCGTTAAAAAGACCGATTCTAATACAATTTGACGTCTAATCTCAAAAGGAGTTGCACCCAACGCACGTCGAATTCCAATTTCTTTTGTTCGTTCCTTAACGGTAATGAGCAAAATGTTACCAATTGCTATAACACCAGCAATTAAAGTTGCTATACCCACGAACCAAGTAAGGAACTGCATCCCTAGTAAAAATCCGTTGAGCTTGGCTATCTCTTTTCCAAGATTAAAACCACCAAAGGCTCTTTTGTCCTCAGGATTAACGTCATGTAGGTTCCGCAAAGTCAAATAAATATCTTGCTCTAGTTGTTCAATATCTACATCGTCATGAGCGGTAACTACCATCCAACTTATTTTATTACCTCTATTATATACCTTTTGAAAAGTAGTAAAAGGAATAAAAGCGCAATCTCCGTCAATATCTATGTTCGCACCCTCTTTATAGACTCCAACTACTTTGTATGAGATATCATTAATATTAATATATTCTCCAATTGGATATTCACCCTTTTCAAATAATTGGGTATATATATTCTCAGCAATAACAGTGACTTTCGTATTTTCCTCGATATCATTTCCGGATAGCCATCTACCGTAAATAAGATCTTTTTTCTGGACTTGATCCAAAATGGGATAATCCCCACTAATCGAGAAGTCTCCAGTTTGAACTCCTCTGACAATAGTTCCACTAGATTGACTTCTAGGAGCTAAAAGTTTTATTCCTGGATATTCGCTCTGCAAGATTTCCACATCCCGGGTAGTCATTTGGATACTTCGTCCCTCTTGAAATCCTTTAAATGGCATAGAGGTTCTCTGTGACCACATAAAAACACTGTTAGTAGCAAAATTACCGAATAGATTCTTAAAATTATTAGACAGGCCACGGGCAGCTCCCAATAGAACCATCAGAAGGAAAATTCCCCAAAGTACTCCTACAACTGTAATTCCTGTTCTCAGCTTATTTTTTCCGATACTACCGAAAATTTCTTGCCATGTATCTTTATCAAATAGAAATTTCATATTAATCTGCTCTAAGTGCTACAATAGGTTTGATTCTCGCTGCTCTACTGGCTGGCATATAACCAGCAATGGATCCACAGACGATGAGTGTTATGGTCGCTCCTATTACAATAGGTGCTGATACGGATGGATCTTTTATAAAATAATCTTCTAGACTGTCACCTATATTTGATAAGATCCATTCTCCAATAAGAAGACCGACATAACCGGCAAGAGCAGTAATAAATACAGATTCCTGAATCACCATCATTTTGATAGAATTTGGGCTTGCTCCTAAAGCTTTTCGAATTCCAAGCTCTTTGGTCCTCTCTTTAACTACAAATATCATAATATTAGAGATGCCAATTATACCTGCGATTAGAGTCCCAATTCCAATAAAAAGGACAATAAAATACAAACTACTTGTTAGTGTATTAATATTTTGATTGGCCTCTGCTCTATTATTAACGAATAAGGCGTTTTGATCATCCGGGTCAATATTTAAACGATCCTTGAGTGTTCTCTCTACCTTATTTCCAAACGCGACTGCCTGACTTAAGGACAAGGATTTATTATAACCGAGATTTATCTCATTTACAACATCGGTATTACCATATACTTTTTGAGCTGTTGTAGAAGGTATAAATGCCTTTCTTCTCTCTCGATCATTACCTTCATCCGTAAAAACTCCTACCACTTTATATGCCAGACCTCCTACGTTTAAATATTGTCCAACTGCCTTTTGTCCGGGCTCAAATAAATCCTCTTTTAATTTATCCCCGATAACAATGTGTTTGGAAACGTTATTTAAGTCATTATTATTGAGATAGCGACCAGCAATCATCACAGTTCTCTCTAAAGTTTGATGAGAGGGAAACACACCAACCACCGAATAATTGTCATTCTCCGCTCCTCTTGAAATATTAAAGTTTTTATATATCCTAGGAGTTAAAAAGTCAATTTTATCAGAAAAGTTTTCTTGTAAAAAGTCAATATCCTTGTTTTTTAGATAGATCCTTCTACCCGCCTTATAGCCTCTGTAAGGTTTTGATGTCTTGAAAGTTCTTACAAAAACTGCATTTTGAGCATCATCTGCAAAAACATCTTCAAAGGAGTTGCTCAAACCATTTACGATTCCAAATAATAGAGTAAACAAAATAATAGCAAAGGCAACTGTAAAGCCGGACATAAAAGATCTTAGCTTATTCTTGGAAATGCTCTGAAATATTTCTCTCCAGCGATCGATATCAAACATTTTGGTGTACTTTGTTAGATTGTTTCGTCAATTCATCTGATGTTATTTGTCCATCCTTGAGGCGAACGATTCTCTTGGTCTGCTCTGCTACTTCCTCTTCGTGAGTAATAACAAAAACGGTCATACCTTCGTCGTTAATCTCCTTTAATAGCTCCATAACAGAATCTGTGGTCGTAGAATCCAAAGCTCCAGTAGGCTCATCAGCAAGGACAACCTTAGGTTTTGTAACCAAAGCTCTAGCAATAGCAACACGCTGCTTTTGACCTCCTGATAACTCATTAGGTAAGTGATGTGCCCAATCTTTTAATCCCACCTTTTCTAAATATAAAAGAGCCCTTTCGGTACGTTCCTTTCTTCCTAAACCAGAATAGTAAAGTGGTAAAGCAACATTTTCTAAAGCCGTTTTATAGGAAATAAGATTAAAAGATTGAAAGACAAACCCCAAAAACTTGTTTCTTAGGTTAGCTGCCTTTTTTTCATTTAATTTTTCGATTTTTAATCCATTGAGAAAGTACTCTCCTTCATCATGAGAATCCAAAAGACCTACGATATTCAACAATGTTGATTTTCCCGAACCAGAGGATCCCATAATTGCCACAAACTCACCTTCTTTTATATGTAAATTAATACCTTTCAAGACGTGTAGTTTATCTTTTCCGATGGGATACGATTTATGTAAATTTTCTATCCTAATCATTTGAATTTAATTTTTGGTAATAAAATTAGTTATACCAATTCGTTTCTTTATTAATCTTATGTTAAAACCCTATTACTCTTGGCTATATCACAAGGTTTCGTTAAATTTATAAAACCTTAAAACATGAAAAAAGAGCGTGAAATAATAGTTTTTGACAGCAGCTGTTTACTCTGTAATCGAGCGGTGCATTTTATTCTAAAATATAGCTTAAAAAACTCTTTCCACTTCACTTCTATAGAATCAGACGCTTCGAAAAGAATATTGTTACAGCTAAATCAAAAAACTTTTGAATTTGATTCCTTAGCACTTTGGAAAAATGAGAACTTACTCTATAAATCAAAGGCGGTCGAGCAGATTATGTATAAGATACCCCTTACCTATCCTTTATTTGTCTTTTTTATTCTTCCTAGGAGCCTCAAAGATAAACTCTATGATTATGTCGCTAAAAACAGATATAAATGGTTTGGTAAGACAGATTCCTGTAAATTTATACCTCAAAATGACCCCTACCTGTTTCTCGAATAGTTTTTAATGCTTATCTTTAAGTAAAAGATATTCTTATGAAACATATTAACAAAACACTGCTATTTTTATTTTTGGCTCTAGTCGCCAACCCGTTTCAAGGTCAGAGTCAGGCTGCTATTCTAGCGCTTATTTTTGGAGATAAAGTAGCCTCAGAAGAATTTAACATCTCTCTTGAATTGGGAGGAGGGTTTGCGGGTTACAGCAATTTAGCAGGCTCTGAATTTGCAGGAACTACCTTTGATTTCGGTATCGGATTGAACAAAAAGTTTAGTGACAACTTTTATTTTACTCCTGCTATTTATTTTGTGTCTCGAAGACAGGCTCAAGTTTCTAGTTATGATTTGAATTCTGGTAATACAGATTTGGATGCACTTTTTACAGACGACAAAACTCGAATTAATTTTAATTATATCGATGTCCCACTAATCTTCTCGTATCAAACAAATAGTGGGAAAATGCGTTTTAGCGGTGGTGCTCAGTTGTCCTTTAGAGGAAATGTGACCGCTGATCTGACTATTGACGAAGGAACTTTTACCCAAGGATTTAAAAAGTACACGAATTCTTTCGATTGGGGACCAATTGCAGAGGTCGCTTTTAACATGCAAGGTGCCAGAAAAGGAAAAGGTCTTTTAATTCGTGCGCGTTACTACCACGGTCTGAATGATATTTTCAAAGACAACTTTACTACGAGTAGTGTACGAAATAGTGGTTTTGTAGTTATGCTATCTCTTCCATTTGTGACAGATGAAATAGCAAAAAGCAATTTGGAGCGCTACAAAAAGAAAAAAAAGAAATAGATTAAAACCTGTAGATAACGGCGTTGATACTCATTCCGGCCCCTACAGATGCTAGCATAATCAAATCTCCTCTTTCTACTTCATGTCCATTGTAATTTTGATTGATAACCATATCCATCAAAGTGGGAATTGTAGCGACAGAGGAGTTTCCTAACTCGTGAATATTCATGGGCATTATTCCTTGCGGAACTTGCTTTTTATACAAGCGGAAAAAGCGCTTAACGATAGCTTCATCCATCTTTTCGTTAGCTTGATGAATAAATATCTTTTTTAAATCTTCTATATTTTCACCTGACTTTTCGAAGGCTACTTTCATAGCCGAAGGAACCTGATTCAAAGCAAATTCATAGATTTTTCGTCCATTCATTTTAATATACCCTTCCGTAGTATCCACAGGGTTATGACCAGTACCCGAAAATAAATAGTCCGCCTCTTCGTTCGCAAAAGTTTTAGTAGCACTAGCTAGAATACCTCTTTTGGGATGTTCTGTATTGCACTCCAAAACACAAGCTCCTGCACCATCCGCAAATATCATGGAATCTCTATCGGTGTGATCCACTACTCGAGAGAGCGTCTCTGCACCTATAATTAGTACTTTTGAGGCCAAACCACCTTTAATAAAGGCGTCTGCATGTATAACTCCTTGCAACCAACCCGGACAACCGAATAAAAGGTCATATGCCACACAGTTTGAATTTTTGATCTCCAAAGACTGTTTCACTCTAGAAGCCAAGTTCGGAAGTATATCTCCTTGGGTAGAGCCTGGTCGCAAATCACCGAAATTATGAGCAACTATGATATAATCTAGACTCTCCTTATCCATATTTGCATCTTCGATCGCGGCTTGAGCCGCTTCAAATGCCAAATCCGAAGCCTTTTTGTTGTCAGAGGCATAACGCCTTGCCGAAATACCAGTTATACTGTTGAATTTGGAAATTATAATTTCATTTTCTTGATCAAACGAACTTCCATTTTCATGCAAAAATTTGTGATCTAAAAAGAAATCATTCTTCACCTCAGTAGTTGGTATACTACTTCCTAGGCCAGAAATATATGTTTTGGGAGTCATTGTTAAGTTTTAGTTGCTCCAAATATAAAGCTTTTGCCTACTTTCTACTCTTATGCCTCACGAAAAATAAGCTTGTAAATAGTTTTTTGCGAATCTGATAAAATTAGACTTTGTTTATTAAAATTTCAGCAGAAAGTAATAGCACTAAGGTAGTTCCATTTTCGAGATTACTTTATTTTTTGAGTTTGACTTTGGTTTTAGGAGGTTTTTTCTAAAAAAGAGACTTAGCCTATATTTCTTTGCTAAAAATTCCTATTTTGCACCTTACTAAACAAACTAGAATGAAACAGATTAAACGTTTATTTGATATACCCCACCACCAACTAGCTAATTATCCTCAACAAAAGGCTTTGTCAAGCAAAGAAAATGGTAGCTACAAATCTATCAGCTCAGAGGAAATGGTAAAAACCATTGATCAATTAAGTTGTGGTTTGTTAAATCTAGGGGTCAAAAAAAATGATAAAGTTGCTGTAATATCCAGTAACAATAGAACCGAATGGCATTTATTGGATTACGCTTTGCTGCAAATTGGTGCCCAGAACGTACCGATTTACCCAACTATTTCTGAAGATGATTTTACCTATGTTTTGAATCATTCTGAAGCAAAATTTTGTTTTGTAAATGATGCGTATCTCGCAAAGAAAATCAGTGGATTGATGAGCGAAACTCAAGTGCAAGAACTCTTTACATTCGACTTTCTTAAAGATTTTAATCATTGGAAGAATTTAATTATTGAAGATGCGGGTCTAATGACTCAGGTCAAGGAGCTTCGCGACGGTGTCCAAGAAGACGATTTGGCCACTCTGATATATACATCTGGAACAACTGGAAGACCTAAAGGAGTTATGCTAAGTCATAAAAACCTAGTTTCGAATGTTTTAACATGTGAAGATAGAATTCCTATCAGTTCTGGTTCAAGAGCGTTGAGTTTTCTTCCGATATGTCACGTATTTGAACGTATGGTAACTTATTTATATATGTACTATGGCGTGCAAATCTATTTCGCAGAATCCATAGAGACTATGATGGAAAACGTGCAGGAGGTAAAACCAAATGTGATGACTGCTGTTCCGAGACTCTACGAAAAAATATACGATAAAATATATGCGAAAGGTGCAGAATTAAGTGGAATTAAAAAGGCACTGTTCTTTTGGGCCATAGATATAGGTCTCAATTATGAGCCTTATGGAAAGAATGGGTGGTGGTACGAGAAGAAATTAGCTGTGGCTAGAAAGTTGATTTTCTCCAAGTGGCAAGCAGCGTTAGGTGGAGAGTTAGACTTTATGGTTTCTGGATCAGCCCCACTTCAAAAGAGACTAGCGAGGATTTTTGCAGCAGCTCAGCTTCCAGTTATGGAAGGATATGGACTTACAGAGACTTCTCCAGTTATTGCAGTTAATGCTCAAGAAAATTTTGGGTTTAGAATTGGAACCGTTGGTCGCATTGTAGACGGTGTAACCGTTAAAATTGCAGAAGATGGAGAAATTTTAGCCAAAGGTCCTAATATCATGAAAGGGTATTATAAGGATGAAGAGAAAACTTCTGAGGTAATGACAGGAGAATATTTTCATACCGGAGATATCGGTGAAATTGATAAAGATGGTTTCTTGAGAATTACCGATCGTAAGAAAGAGATGTTTAAAACTTCAGGAGGTAAATACGTTGCCCCTGCCCTTTTGGAAAACGTACTCAAACAATCTAGATTTATCGAACAAGCAATGGTAATCGGAGAAGGAGAGAAAATGCCTGCTGCTTTTATTCAAATGAACTTTGAATTTGTCGAAGAATGGGCAAAGAGAAGAAATATTGATTTAGGTAGAGATAAATCGGCTTGGAAAAACAATACAGAAGTCAATAAACGGATTGAAGAAGAGGTATCCTTTGCCAACAAAAAATTTGGTAAATGGGAACAAGTAAAGTGTTTTGAATTGACACCAAATGCTTGGACTATCGAAGGAGGACATTTAACTCCTACCATGAAAATGAAGCGTAAAATTATTAAAGAAATTTATAGCGATTTATACCATAAAATCTATCGTAACTAATTATTTTTGTTTTAAGAACCTGCTTTTTTTATGGAACCATTTATTGTATCTGCGCGAAAATATAGACCAAAAACTTTTGAAGAAGTAGTTGGTCAACAAGCGATTACAAAGACTTTAGAAAATGCCATAAAGCAGAATCATTTGGCTCAAGCCCTATTGTTTACTGGACCTAGAGGGGTCGGGAAAACAACTTGTGCAAGAATCTTAGCAAAAAACATAAATCAAGAGGATAGTAATTCACAGGCAGAGGAAGACTTCTCCTTTAATATTTTTGAATTAGATGCTGCCTCGAACAATTCAGTAGATGATATTCGAGCCCTTACAGATCAAGTAAGAATTCCTCCACAAACAGGTAATTATAAGGTGTATATTATCGATGAGGTGCACATGCTATCCTCAGCAGCCTTTAATGCCTTTTTAAAGACTTTGGAAGAGCCGCCGAGTCATGCCATTTTTATACTGGCCACGACTGAAAAACACAAAATCATACCTACTATTTTGTCTCGCTGCCAGATATATGATTTTAAGCGTATTTCTGTTTTGGATGCTAAGAATTACCTCAAAACTATAGCGGAAAGTGAAGGAGTTGATGCAGAAGATGACGCCTTGCATATTATTGCTCAAAAGGCGGATGGTGCCATGAGAGATGCCTTGTCTATTTTTGATAGAGTTGTCAGTTTCTCAGGAAACAAACTCACTCGTGAAGCGGTTACAAGCAATTTGAATGTATTGGATTATGAAGCCTATTTCAAGGCGACTGATCTAGCCTTGGAGAACAATATTCCCGAATTACTTTTGCATTTTGACAGTATCTTAGAAAAGGGTTTTGACGCCCATCACTTTGTGATTGGTTTTGGAGCGCATCTGCGAGATTTACTTGTTGCAAAGGACAAACAAACCATCGAATTGTTGCAGGTGGGAGATCGAACAAAAAAACAATACCTCGAACAATCTGCAAAATCGGAAATGTCCTTTTTAATAGCTGCTATCGAAAAACTAAACCGCTGTGATTTGGATTTTAAATCCAGTAAGAACCAACGACTTTTGGTGGAGTTGTGTCTGATGCAGGTCGCTTCGATTACCTTTCCTACTGAAAAAAAAAAAGTCCTAACTTCATAATTCCTCCGAGTTTCTTTAACAAAAGGAGCTATTCTACCCCACCACCGGTAAGCAAACCAAAAGTTTCAAAACCCGAAGTTCCCGAACCAGTCAAGCCAAAAATCAAACGTCTCGATCCGTCGGAGCGTCGCGTATCTGCGTTTTCTCTAAAAAATTTAGACCAGGCTAAAGAAGAGGTGATTGAAGAGGAAAAGGAAGATTTCACCAATATGCCCAAGAAACCTTTTAGTCAAGAGGATTTAACGATTTTATGGAACAAATACATCACAGAATTAATTGAAGATGGGCAAAAATCTTTAGCGAGTGTATTGGCAGCTAACCACCCCATCGCTATGGGAAGTAAATTGAATTTGGAACTTCCCAATGACTTGATGAAGAATCAATTAGAAAAAGGAAGCAATCCCCTTATGACCTTTCTGAGATCTTCGCTAAATAACTACGATATAAAATTACATATCACAGTTAAGGAAACCATTCAGAAAAAATTCATCTATACTCCCGAGGAAAAATATAAAAAAATGCAAGAAAACAATCCCAATCTAAGGATTTTGAGACAGCGGTTTAAACTCGATTTATAATTTGAATTAAGTTTTGGAATTAAGTTAGTAATTTCGCCAATAGAACCACAGATAAAGAAATTAATACACTTGAAATTATGCTAGGATTAAAATTTGATACAGAAACTGCTTGGGCAGAAATTGCCAAAGACAATTTAGAGCAAATCCTAACAGATCACGCTTTTGCCGAACAGAAAGCTGCTTCTAACGCCATGTCCATAATTATTAACTATTCGGAAGAAGCCGAATTGGTTACCGAGATGAGTAGCATAGCCATTGAGGAAATGCAGCATTTTGATCAAGTTCACGAATTGATGAAATCGAGAGGCTTGGTATTGGGAAGGGCTCAAAAGAACGATTACGCCAAGAATTTACAAGGATTTTTCCCAAAGACTAAAGACAGAACGGAGGCCCTAATCTCTAGACTTCTTGTCGCTGCCCTTATCGAGGCTAGAAGTTGTGAACGTTTTAAGGTGTTTTCTGAAAATATGCAAGATAAAGAGTTGTCTGAGTTCTATAAAGAGCTTATGATTTCAGAAGCAAACCACTACACTACCTTTTTAGCTTTTGCAAGACAGTATCAGGATAGAGATATCGTAGATAGAAAATGGCAGAATCTTTTACAATTTGAAGCAGATATGATGCGCACAAGAGGTAGGGAAGCAAAAGTTCATGGCTAATGTTCAGCAAGGAAGAAGCCGCTAATTTAAGAGAAGAATTTTGGACTAGTTTTGGGAAGTCCTTTCCTAGAAAATGGATTCTATACAGGACAAAGATCAAAGGTCTCTCGTTTAAATTTGATGCCGGTAGAAAAGATTTACATGTCGCCATCGAAATCAATTCCAATAATAGTGCTAAAAACGAATTACTCTTTGAGCAATTTCAAGCTTTGCAGTCTATTTTGACCGATTGCATTCCAAATATTGTTTACGACGATAATTATGTTCTGAGCTCAGGTAAAACGGTTCATTGGATATATATTTCTTATCCAAATAAATTCAGTATTTACAATAAAAACACTTGGAGAGAAGCATTTCTCTTTATGAAGGATAAAATGACTGTCCTCGAGGAGTTTTTTGAGGACTATAAGGACTTTATCGAACAAGCCAATCTATAATTCAATACCTTTGTTTTATGACAAATTCAGATACTATTCTCGCTCTGGCTACGGCATCAGGTGTTGGAGCAATTGCAGTTATAAGATTATCCGGACCTCAGTCCATCGAAATAGCCGATCAGGTTTTTAAGTCCGTTAAAGACGGTAAAAAACTCATCGATCAAAAATCACATACGCTTCATTTGGGTCATATAGTCAAAAACGAAACCATACTCGACGAGGTTTTGGTTAGTATTTTCAAAAACCCCAATTCGTATACCGGAGAGGACGTAATTGAAATCTCTTGTCACGGTTCTCTGTTTATTCAACAAGAAATAATTCGTCTTTGTCTGCATAAGGGAGCACGTATGGCAGAACCTGGAGAATATACTTTAAGGGCTTTTTTAAACGGTAAAATGGACTTGTCTCAAGCCGAGGCAGTCGCAGACCTTATTGCTTCGGACTCGGAATCTGCGCATCAAATAGCTATGCAACAAATGAGAGGAGGCTTTTCCAATCAATTGCAAGAATTGAGGCAGGAGCTGTTAAATTTTGCTTCTCTTATGGAGTTGGAATTGGATTTTGCCGAAGAGGATGTAGATTTTGCAGATAGAAAAGAATTCGAGCTTTTAATAAGACGTATTTCCGGGGTTTTAAAGAGTCTAATCGATTCATTTGCCTTGGGAAATGTTATCAAAAACGGTATTCCAGTAGCAATTGTTGGAAAACCAAATGTGGGTAAATCTACCCTGCTAAATGCCCTACTCAACGAGGAGCGAGCTATTGTTTCGGATATAGCAGGAACTACTAGAGACAGTATAGAAGACGAAATTAGTATTGACGGTGTCGCTTTTAGATTTGTGGATACAGCCGGTATACGAAATACTGAGGATCGAGTAGAGACTATTGGTATTCAAAAAACTTTTGAGAAAATTGAGCAGTCCCAAATCGTTCTATATCTGGTGGATGCCCGAGAACTAGACGCAAAACAAAAAAATATAATCGAAGAAGAGATTGAAAAAATTAAAGAAAAGCATCAAGGAAAGCGTATCCTTTTGTTAATCAACAAAATAGATGGTGTAGAGAAAAAGAGCCTCGAGGATCTGTTCGATGACTTGGAGCCCATATATATTTCTGCCAAAGAGAGAATTGGTGTCGATCAATTGAAAATGGAACTGCTAGGATTAGTTAACACTGGGAAATTGAGCAATAATGAGCTGATTGTAAGTAATTCTAGACATTTTGAAGCCTTGACAAAAGCCTTGAGCTCTTTAGACGAGATACGAATAGGCATGGAACAAGAACGTTCCACAGATCTTTTGGCTATTGATATTCGGGAGGCTTTGCATCATTTAGGAGAAATTACAGGTGAAGTAAGTACAGATGATTTGTTAGGTAATATTTTTGCAAACTTTTGTATTGGAAAATAACTAAAATCATTAATCTAAAGTTAATTGTACTTTAAACAACAATTTAAGCCATTCATCGAAAAGCACAGCTTACAGGACTTTTAAAAAGTACCTTAGAGTTTTAAATTTTCGAGCTATGTTTTTACTTTCAACCGAGTCAAAAACCCTCCTTAAGACCCCCTTCAAACTTTTAATCCTTATTCTGTTTTTGAATACTTCTTGCGCGAGTGAAGACTTTACGTCAGATCCCGAGGATATTAGTCAAGATGATTTCGAGATGAACATTCCTTTTGAGAATGCGAAACCAATAACGTTTAGGAAAAATAACAATACAAGTGATTTAGAGTCGCGATTTCATAGATCCTACACTACAATTTCTCCTCAAATCGAAACTGTAAACGGTGCTAAATCGGCTGCGAATAGAAATAATGCAGGAGATTATACTGTCGTTGCAACAGTGGACAATCCTACCGTCAATGGAGTCGCCCTGTCGGGTACGTCTGTTGAATTTAGTAGTAGGCATGAGCGTATTTATGTTACTTATCACGCCAACGGTCCTGAAATTTTAGGAGCGATTGAAGTTTATGATGTGAGTGACACAGATAATCCATCTTTAGAAGAAGAAAATGAATTCGAAAACCTAGAATTTAACGATATACATATTTCAGTAGGGCCGTCTACAAATAGACAGAATGCAATTTATACCGCAGGAAATACAGATTTGGATGTCAATAGTTATTATTCCATATTTCATCAATTTGATGTAGCGAGTGATGGCTCTATTTCTTTCGATGCAGAGGGTATGAAAGCCAAATATTTAGATTATGGAAGTGCTAGTTCTGTTATGAAATACGATAGTTATGTCTTTCTTGCATCAGCAGGATCTAATGGAATTGTATATCCTCTGAGAAAGGATTTTTCTGGTGGTTACGGTTCTAAAAAATGGTCGTCTCCAGGAAATTCTGTCAAATATCTAGATAATTACAGAGGTAAAATGGTGATTTTAACGGATGGAGCAATTTACCTTACCGAAGTAAGAAGTAATCCTAAGAATTTTGCCTCGTCAATTTACTGGACAGAAACTTTTTCAAATTTCAGTCCTGGTGATGGAAAAAATGTTGTAAAAATAGATAGCGAGAAAATTTATGTCGCTGCTGGTTCGGATGGTGTATATCAATATAGTTACGATACTACTGGAGCAACTTTAGACGCCAATATTAAATCGACTAATAGATCAAATATGGCATCCGGAATAGATGCGGATGATTTTTATGTATACATCGCAAACGGTTCAAAACTTACGGTTTATAAAAAGTCCCAAAGTAACGTGATGTACCATTATATCTTAAATATTGGAAGTATAAACTTTGTAAAAGCTTATAAAGATCTCCTTTTCGTCGCAGGGACCGGAGGTGTGAAAATTTTAAATAAAGGTGAAGAAGAAGAAGAAGAAGAAGAGGAAGAAGAAGAGGAGGACAATACTATTCCTTCTGCCGATTTTGAGGTATACAACGGTGTGCCTAACCCTAATCAGTATAGATTAGAAGCCTTGAAATCCATTACAGGAGGTTCCAATAAATTACATATTGGTTCTCAGATTCTCACTCCTAGTCAAACCACTGCTAATAAATATAAATATGTAATTAGTAGCAATCAACTTACCACTACAGACGATATATATTTTGGGGAACAGACTGCGACCTCTGCTGTTTTTCAGTGGGATGGAACCTTTAGTAATTAGAAACTGTGGTGTAGAC
>JBELHR010000010.1:0-8932 GCA_042091275.1 Flavobacteriaceae bacterium | reverse complement strand
TCTGCTGTTTTTCAGTGGGATGGAACCTTTAGTAATTAGAAACTGTGGTGTAGACTAAATTGGAGTTGATTTTTTGCCCAAGAGTTTGTGGTCTGTCTCATTATCCCAAATTGAACTTTTAGATTGTCCTTTAGAGCATATCCCATGGCACCATAGGCTCTATTTCTATCAAAAAGCTCTACTGTCTTGCCAGACCCTATATCTCTTTGACCATTGATAAATAATTCGTTGTATAAAGCCAGATACAGCGAATTCTTTTGAATTGTAGCTGAATTCAATGGTACGTTTATAAAAAGATTATAGCGATACCTAGTTCTCATATCTTGGTTTTCAACCCATCTTTGCTCGTAGCGAAATCTGTGTTTTAAAAATATTCTCCAACCCAATTTTTGAGGAATCAAAGCTTCTTGATAAATTCTACTCTCTGAAACCTTATCGGTACCATCTCCAAACTCTCCAGTTTGAATATTTCCGTAACCTAAGGTGAATTTTGCATTCCAGTTTTCGGGACTATAGGTAACTCCTCCTCGGAGTAACAATTGTTCTAGATCTCCAATAACATTCCAATTTCTATATTGAACATCGCCTTGGACTCCCCATCCCTTATCTCCAATTTTTGCATCGAAAAAATACATATACCAAGATCCTAGTTGATCCTCGTCGATTTGAGCTTGAGTGGATGTGAAACTTAATATTGCTAAAAGAGATAGGGTAAATCTAAAATTCATAATTACATTTTTGCACGAAGATAGAAACAAGTTCTCAATTTTAAAAAAGGGTTTTGATTTTTAAGAAAAAATTAATTGGGCTCCTTATTTTGTGGATAAAAAATAAGATTAATTAACCCAATAAGTGATAGAATACTGCAAAATCCAAATAGGTATTGGTGTCCTAGGATTCCGGGAAAACTATCTAAAAAATATCCCATGATTGGTCCCATAAAAACATCTGGTGTAAAGCCCAAAACAGAAATAATACCAACTGCCATACCTGTTGCAGAAACTGGTAAACCTCCCTCGTTCATAATAGCAAAATACAAACCGCGCATGGCATAGATTCCAATTGCCATAACCGTGAGGTTTAAAAAGAAAAATACAGGGATGGATTCAAAATTAAGTACATAGAGAAAAACACTTCCGCAAGAGGCTAAAATAAAACAGATAATACTCATTAAACGCACCGAGAGGTAGTCTGCCAAAAGTCCTATGGCGAGCGCTGCAACCGGTCTTAGCCAAAGCGCATAAGTTCCTACTAGAGCTGCTTTTTCGTCGTCATATTTTAATACATCATAGGCGTATAGCGATAAATCATCGGTACATTTATAAGCGACATATGCACATAAAACAAACAAAGTCTGCTGCCAGAGAGCCCTCATTTTTATCAAACGATAAAATATTGCAGTATCAAATTTTTCAGATTTCGATTGGCCATCAACTTTGAGAAAAAACAACAGTAAAAATCCCATTAAGATCACAAAAATGGCAGTGTAGCGATAGGTGGAATCCATCATAGAATCACCTGCATCGATGGCATCCGTGGTAAAATATAAAAGAATTGCTGTCCCTAACAAAGCGGAGACTAATCCCCTACCGGATTCCAAGCCTCCGAAAGTTTTGCCTTGACTGGAGTCCCCTCCTAATATTCGAGTCGATCGGATTAAGGGAGACCAAAAAAGTAGAACTGTACTAATCCCCCAACATCCGTAAATTATTAGAATTTCGTTAAAGCTGGGAATAAAACTCATCCAAAGGCCCAATAATCCCGTGGAGCACAGGGAAATACTCATCAAATATTTAGCCGGAAAACGATCTGCAATAAACCCTCCCAAGAAATAAGACAAAATACCTACGATTCCATAAACCGAAAATGCAAAACCCAGCTCTGTATTACTCAAATCGAAGCTCTGTAAAACCGTTGGTCTAAAAATCCTTGGAAGTACAAAGGGCAAAAAAAAGATGGCCTCCCCTCCTACAATCAAAAGCAATAGATTTGTTAAATAAGAGGCCTTGGATCGCTGCATATAATTAGTTATTTCTTTAGAGCGACCTCTTCCAAAAGAGGAGATTTATAGTAGTTTATATCCATTAAATCGAGTCTATTCAAATGTGCTTTTAGTCTCGGTTTATAGTCGTCCCAAGAACGCATATCTTCTGAGGACCAAGAAACTTCACCATATCCTACCAATCGCGGAAAAACTAACCATTGTAAATCATCTAAATTCTCTACTGTCTCGGTCCACAAGGCTGCCTCCATTCCCAAAATCTGACTCTCGTCTACATTCTCCAAGTAAGTCGAAGGATTCCAGTTATAGGCATCATCTATTTCAATCATAGAAGCCCATTTCAATCCAATTCGAGAATCCTCATTGTATTTTTGATCCAAATAAGCCTTAGTGGCTGGACTCATAATAATCTTAACCCCTTGGTCTACAGCCATTCTGACGTTTTTAGGGTCTGGTTTCCAAAATTGGGCAACCGTTTGGTCACTTAGTTTTGCCTCAGCAATATCTGCCCATCCCATTGCGGATTTTCCGTTTTTCTCAACGATATCCACAATTCTCGGTATAAAATTTCTATAATCCTTTGGACTTGTGGCATGAGTTTCATCTCCTCCAATATGAATATAAGGGCTCGGACTAATTTCTGCAATTTCACGAATCAGATCTTCAATAAAAACCCATGTATCTGGATCGTCATAGTCCAAAGTAGAAAAACCAACCTCCATACCAGTGTAATACGGTAACTCCTTGTCTTTGGGGTTTAAAATTGGATAAGCGTGAAGTGCTGCATTGATATGACCTGGCATATCTATTTCTGGGATAAGATCAATATAACGGTTATTCGCATAGCGCACAAGGTCCTTGAATTCCTCTTGGGTATAGAAGCCCCCTGGTCCTCCTCCAACTTCGGAGACGCTTCCCTTTTCCGTTAGCTTTGGCCATGATTTGATTTCCAGACGCCAACCTTGATCATCCGCCAAATGCATATGAAGAACGTTCATTTTGTACATAGCTAAATAATCGATATACGACTTTACATCTTCCACAGAGAAAAAATGTCTTGAAACATCTAACATCGCACCCCTGTGCTGATACCTCGGACTGTCTTTGATGATACCCGATGCAGCGTACCATTTGATTCCTGGAAGGTCTGTTTTGGAAACAATATCATCTGAAAATACTTGCATCAAGGTTTGTAAACCAAAGTAGACACCAGATTCATCAGAACCTTCAATCAAAATATTATTTGGATTAATTTCCAGATTATATGCTCCTGATTTGTCCGATAATTCTTCTCGAACTCTCAAAACAATTTGATTATTTCTAATTTTTTCACCTTTTGCCAATTCTAAATCAAAACCGGTTGCTGGAGACAACAAGTTTCTGGTTTGAGTAACCAAATTTGACATAGATTGCTCTCCTGTATTGATTTTTGTCTCTTCGTTTAACTCAAAGGAGGACCCAGTTGCCTCAATAAAAGTAGGCAAGGGTATAAAGGTGTTTTCCAATAAGTCTAATTCGGGATTGTTTTGACATGAACAAAGTGCTGTTGTTAAGAAAACAACAAGCAAATAGGTATTCCTTTTCATAAATTAAATTTAAGGTTTCAATTTATTGATTTAATACCTAAAATGTACATTAAAAATTGATTTTTATTTAATATTTTCAAAGCTAATAATGCTTGGAACTTCAGACTTTGCTATCCACGAGTTAAACTTTACATTAAGTTAATATACTCTATTAGGGAGGGACAGAAGGCTTGCTTTATTTTGCATTCTCTATCGGATTAAATTTTGTGTTATGGAACTATTTTCCCAACTAGAATATCTCGTCAGTAGTCTTGATTTTGAGACTATCAGCAAGGAAAAACAAAAAAACTTAAAGGAAATATCGAGCTATTTAGCGGAGAGGATTAAGAGGGATCAATCCGTTGAGATAAACTATATCTGTACCCATAACTCGAGAAGAAGTCAATTTTCACAAATATGGTCCACAGTGGCTGCTTCCTATTATAATTTACCCATTAAAAGTTATTCCGGAGGTGTTGAAATCACAGCGTTTAATTCAAGAGCTATAGAATCCTTGAATCGTATGGGATTTGAGGTGATGAGTAAAAATCAATTGGCAAGTAATCCAAAATATTTAGTCAAATATGCGGATCAAGCGGATGCTATTGTCTGCTTTTCCAAATTATTTGATGATCCCAGCAGTCCTAAAGCAAATTTTATAACCATGATGACCTGTGGCCATGCGGATGAAAACTGTCCATTTATACCTGGGGCTTTAAAGAGAATATCTTTTCGCTTTGACGATCCTAAAACCTTTGACGGAACCCCTCTAGAGGCCCAAATGTACGATGAGCGTTCCCTGGAAATTGCTGCTGAATTATTTTTTATAATGGAACAAACTTCAAAACTATTAAATTGATGAAATCTCAAAAAAAACTTAGTTTCCTAGATAAAAATCTAACCTTATGGATATTCCTCGCAATGGGAATTGGTGTGGCAGGAGGATACTTTTTTCCGAGTATCGCCGGAAATATTGAAAACATGTCTTCGGGAACCACAAATATTCCTTTAGCTATTGGACTGATTTTGATGATGTATCCCCCACTAGCAAAAGTGGATTATAAAATGCTACCCAAAGTGTTTAAAGATTTTAAGGTTTTGGGGACATCCCTTGTTTTGAATTGGGTAATAGGTCCTTTTTTGATGTTTTTCTTGGCCATTACTTTTTTGCACGAATATCCGGCTTATATGACTGGTTTAATTTTAATTGGTTTGGCCCGTTGTATTGCAATGGTTATTGTTTGGAACGATTTAGCAGATGGTAGTTCAGAATACGGAGCAGGTTTGATTGCTTTGAACAGTATCTTTCAAGTTTTCACCTATAGCTTTTATGCCTACCTCTTTATTACGGTTCTCCCACCCTATTTTGGATTTGAGGGAACAGTGGTGGATATTTCTATTGGAACAATAGCAGAGAGTGTCGCTATCTATTTGGGAATTCCTTTTGTTATGGGAATACTGAGTAGATATTTTTTGGTGAAGTGGAAAGGTATAGATTGGTACCAAAATAAGTTCATTCCAAAAATCTCACCTATCACCTTAATCGCTCTTTTGGCAACTATCGTCTTGATGTTTTCGTTAAAGGGAGAATTAATTGTCGAAATTCCTATGGATGTGGTTCGTATCGGTATCCCATTGCTAATCTACTTTGTTGCCATGTTTTTTATTGCCTTCTTTTTGGGGAAATTTTTTAGCAACAATTATGAGAAAACCGCTTCTATCGCTTTTACCGCGGCTGGTAATAATTTTGAATTAGCAATTGCCGTTGCAATAGCCGTATTTGGCTTGAATTCTGGAGAAGCATTCACTGGTGTTATTGGGCCCCTTGTGGAGGTTCCTGCACTTATTTTGCTTGTTAAAGTGTCTCAATATTTTAGAAAAAGGTATTTCAGAGCAGATTAAAGTTATTGATTGCCAGTGTTTTAGACCGTAAACACTGGGCAAATGGTAAATTTAATATTTCTTTAAGCTTTTTTGTTTAACTCTTTTTTGAATTTGTTAAACAAAATTGTAACTTTGGGTATGCTTAAGAAGGAATGTATAAATGTCGTTTGGTTTAAAAGAGATCTCCGCCTATCGGATCACCGCCCCTTGAATGAGGCTTTAGCTGGAGATTCAAAAGTTTTACTCTTATTTGTCGAAGAGGAGATGTTGACATCTTCCATTCAATACAGCGAACGCCATTGGAATTTTATCAAGCAATCTCTTTTGGATATGAATTCAGAACTAGACGTTTTGGATGCCGCTGTCTTTTCTTGCAGAGCCGAATGTATTAACCTCTTTAAGCGCTTAACAGAACGGTATGAAGTTCAGGGAGTTTATTCCTACGTGGAAAGTGATATTCCCGTCACTTATAAAAGAAATAACAAAATAAGTAGGTTCTTTAAAAATAATGGTATTTCCTGGTATCAATTCCCACGCAATGGTGTGGTCTCGGATTCAGGGGTAACAGAACAATGGAGAAAGAATTGGATAAATTTCATTTCCGCTCCCATTGAAACAGCAACTCTAGTTTCTGAAAAATTCTTGACGAGAGAAGACTTGCTCGCCCTACATACATTTATTTCTCCTTTAGATTTAAACTTTGTCTTGGATAAATCTTTCCAAATTGGTGGAAGAAAAAAAGCATTGGAATTACTTAATAGCTTTCTCAATGAAAGCCTTTCGGACGAAAATTCAACAAAATATGGCTACAGTAGACTGAGTCCTTATTTGTCCTGGGGAAATCTTTCTTTGAGAGAGGTCTATAAATTTGTTCAAAAATTCAAATTTGAAAAAACGGACGTTTTTAAGCGAAACTCGTTTTTGGAAAGACTTTACAGTCAAAGTGAATATATTCAAAACTTTGAGCGCGAGCACAGTAGTGAGCAATCGGATTTGATCTGGGCAAAACAAAAGCTAAAGCCAGGAGTTTCGAAAAAGTACCAAGAGGCATGGAAGAGCGCCACTACAGGAATTCCGATTATTGACGCATGTATGATTTGTCTTGAAAAGACTGGATACTTAAGTTACGATATGAGGACCCTTTTGGTTTGCTTTTTTACCCAAGATTTGCTGCAACCATGGCAAGATGCCGCAGCCTTTCTATCCTCTTTGTTTTTGGATTTCCACCCAGGTGTTCACTACCCGCAATTGGAGGCATTACAAGGAAAGATTAGCAAGGATATAACTTTTGAAAATCACCCCATCTCCTTTTCGAAAAATACGGATTCGGAAGGTTTGTTTATCAAGAAATGGATTCCTCAATTGGCCAATCTACCTGTAAAATATATACATGAACCCTATTTGATGAGTCCTTTGGAACAGCAGATTTACAATATTGTTTTGGGTAAAGATTATCCGAAGCCTATTGTGGATTTATTACCTCCTAAAGGATATAATTCGAATACCGGTACTGACAACACAAAATCTATTGCTTAAGTTATGATATACGATACTACACATAAAAATCCCAAGATCAAGGAAGCTATCAATGAAGAAGTTGGTAAATCCTATTCATTTTTTTCTAGGATAAGAATGAATGGTATCGGTTCCCAGCGATTTATTATCGAAGGTACTTCGGTAAGTCTAACTGGTCTGTTAAATGAAGTAAGTGATTTAAATTATGCCAACTTTGAACTTAGACCGAGAGGAGTTGTTGTGCATATTACTAAAGGTCTAAAACGCTACAGTTGGGCACTTCCATTCCACAAATTAGTGCTCTTTTATACCCAAAATTTTAGCGTTCACGGTGAAGGCGAATTTATTCGCTTTAGAAAAAATAAAAATTTTAACGAGAGTCTTGGCTTTTTGCGTAAGCTGCTGTTTTACAAGAACTTATTTCTCTCTCAAAACTAAACATTATGAAATTAGAAGTACAAACAAACGAACTTAGTTCTACTAAGACGATTGACAATTCTCAGATTAATGAAATTTACGAATCTGTAGGAGATGAACACTTTTCTACTGGTTTGAAGACGCCGATGCGTGAAGATGCTTTTGCACTTTCCGATGGAGAAAAAAAGGAACAAATTGCAGATCTATTTTCCCAGATTATGGATGTTATGGGTCTAGATTTAACCGATGATTCCCTGGCGGGTACACCACATCGTGTGGCCAAAATGTATATCGATGAAATCTTTAGTGGTTTGAACCCAAAAAATAAACCGAGCATAGCCTTGTTCGATAATTCCTATCAATACAACGAAATGCTTGTCGAGAAGGATATTACATTTTATTCCAACTGTGAGCACCATTTTGTGCCCATTATTGGTAAGGCCCACGTTGCTTATATATCCTCTGGAAAGGTAATCGGTCTTTCGAAATTAAATAGAATTGTCCAATATTATGCAAAACGCCCACAAGTTCAGGAGCGCTTGACCAATCAAATTGGTATGGATCTCTGCGAACTTTTGGAAACGGAAGATGTCGCTATCATTATTGAAGCGAAACATTTATGTGTGTCCTCAAGAGGGATTAAAGACGATACCTCCTCTACAACGACAGCGTTCTACGGAGGGAAATTTCAAGAAGTTAATACAAAACAAGAATTTCAAAACTATTTAAACCATGCGTAAATCAGAGCAATTTGATGAACTTATTCAAGAAGCTACCGTGTTTGCAGAGCGCAAAAAGCGCTTTGCTTCGCGTGATGAGCAAATTATTGCTGCTAAAGCCGCAAGAGATTATGTGTTGAAGATCAATCAATTTTACAAAGATGATCCCCAACCGGCTCTTATGGATTTGATGAAAAGTATAAGTGCAATCAAACGAAAAATCGAAGCTAAAATTAAACGTCCTCTGCGCTCTCAGGACCTATAAACTATCCCAATTCTATTATGAAACACTTTTTAATACTTATGACTCTATTCGGAATGATAAACCCTGCCTCAAATACAGAATCAACTGTGCCAGCAAATCTTTACGATATTTCTATTGAAAGCATCGACGGAGAGCAAATGGACTTGAGTCAATTCAAAGGCAAAAAGATTTTATTTGTCAATGTGGCCTCAAAGTGCGGGTTTACCCCACAATACGAAGACTTAGAAAAGTTGAGTAAAACTTATGAGGAAGAACTTGTGGTCATCGGAATTCCATGTAACCAATTTGGAAATCAAGAACCTGGATCTCCTACTCAAATTCAGGAGTTTTGTGAAGTGAATTTTGGAGTTACTTTTCCACTGACAGCGAAAGTAGATGTAAAGGGTAAGCAGCAACACCCTTTGTACACTTGGTTGACGGAAAAACAATACAATGGAGTAAAGAGCTCCTCTGTAAAGTGGAACTTCCAAAAATACCTAGTCGACGAAAAAGGACAATTAATTGATTTCTTTGGATCGACGACCAATCCGATGAGTAAGAAGATTACTTCCTATTTGAATTAGGA
>JBELHR010000038.1:0-14843 GCA_042091275.1 Flavobacteriaceae bacterium | reverse complement strand
TATATGCTTGAAAAAGCATCAAGGGAAACATAGAGAAGCAAATGATTCGATAATAGGGAATTGCCAGGACAATTACCTCCTCTGGTTGATCCAATTTATAGAGAATAGGCTCCAAAAAAAACAGGGTTAAAAACAACACAACACCTATAATAAGGCACATATAGATACCGTTTTGAAGATAACTCTTACCTTGAGCCACATCCCCTGCTCCATCGGATTCAGCGACTAATGGAGTGATCCCAAGAGAAAATCCAATCCCTAAACTCATAGCTACAAAAACAACAGAGTTCGCTAAAGAGACCGCCGCCAATGGTGCAGCACCTAACTCTCCGACCATTATATTATCTGCTAAGTTTACGATTACATTCCCCAACTGACCAATCATAACTGGATAGGCCAGATTTAAATTTCTTTTAAATTCCCGAGAATAAAGAGCTAAATCCAAATTGATTTTTTTTGTATATCAAAGATATCTAAATTTTACAAGGATTGAGATTTTTGTCGTAAATTAGGTAGTATTAATTTTGAAGTTTATGAGAAGACTTAGTTTTTTACTATTTGTACTCGTATCAAATTTTTGTCTCGCTCAAAGAGACAACCTCCGAAGTGTTGATAGCTTGCTTTTTTCCCCTAGTAATCGAGATACGATCTACATTAAAGATTACAGCAACCAATTGAATATCAATTTCAATGTGAGCAATGAATACAACAGTTATTTCATTCCCACTACCGAGGGTACCGGCCTGCTAAAACCCAATATCAATATCCGATACGCCGTAGACTTTAATTATAAATTCCTAACGATTAGACTTGGGGTTCGTCCCAAATTTGGAGAAAAAACAGCAAATGAGAAAGGAGAATCTGAATATTTTCGCTTTCGCTTACAATTTACCTTTATCAATTGGGCTCATGTCTGGGAATACAACAGAACCAAAGGGTACTACCTATCCAATTCAGATAGTTTTATAAGCACGCCTGCAGATGCTCGGCTACAATTTCCAAATTTGACCACCCATATCTTTATGGGACAAACCTATAGAAAACTCAATTCCAAATATTCTATTCAGGCCATACAATCCCAAACCACAGCACAGTTAAAAAGTGCAGGAACGTGGATGCCTAGCATTAATTACTGGGTTTATAGCTACGATGGATTTGGAAACTATTTGGATGTAGATGGTAACAATAGTCAAAGACAGGAATACAATGCATTAAACGGATTTAGTATAATGCCTTATATGGGTTACCACTATACTTTTGTCGTCAAAAAGTTCTATTTTAATTCCTATATCGATGCGGGAATGGGTTACGATTACACCTATATAAAAAAGTATAATGAAGAAGGCTTAAATAATAGCTATGTAGAAAACGACTTTATCTATTCCTCTAAATTTGGAATTAACTTGGGATATAACTCCAAAACATTCTTTGCTGGCGCATCTACAAACAGTAGGCTAATTAGTTATGGAAGAGATAGAAATGGAGAAAACAGAGTTGCAAAAAACATAGCCTTTAATGTGTTTATAGGGTACCGATTTAGACCGCCCAAGGCCGTTCGAAATACTGTGGATAAAATAGGAGACAAAATCCCTCTGATATCTAACTAAAGGGTCTTACTCTGGAACCAAGTCTTTGTAAATCGAATAAATGTTCTCTATTCTCACAACATAATCTGCAGGTTCATTTCCCCGGCAATATCCGTATTTTACAACGGGTAGCGTATAGTATTTTGGCTGAGACAAAAGCCTCAAGTTTTGGGATACATCAGACCATTTGGAGCTATCCATTTCGCGATATTTGCAAAGTGCTATAGCATCGATTACATGCGCTTGACCAGCGTTGTAAGAAGCCAAAATAAAAGGACTAATATCTATTTGGTCTCCGAGTCGCTTTTGCCAAAATTTTTCCAGCCAAAGCAGATGCTTAGTACCTGCTTCTATATTCTCTTCAGGATCAAAAGGGTGTTTTAAGTTATAGGATTCAAATGTCTTAGGCATTATTTGCATTAAACCCTGGGCTCCAGACCAAGAGGTCAATCGAGGATTAAACTTGGACTCGGTATAAATCAAAGCAGCCAACAATCTCCAGTCCCAATCCAAGCTAGTACTATAATGTTTTAAGTAAGCGTCATAATTTGAAATGGAATTTATATGTTCTTCATTGGAGAAGTTTTTCACTTGACTTCTCATCATTTTATTTTTTCCAAAATACCTTTTAAACAGAATATTTAAATCGGGTTGTCTCTTGAAATTACGTATCCCAAAATTCAAGGTATCCAACCAATTTACAGCTTCTTTACTTACTCCAAATGCGATATTTTGATCGAGACTAACCTCTGTTTTGACATCCAAATCCGGATAAAATCCCGCAAACATATTTGCCACATTATCATCTGCAATAGCATAGGTCAGCACTCCTTGATTGACCTGAGCTAAAAGCTGCTCCACTACTATATTTTCATCTGCCTCCACAATAGTGATATTGGCACCTATTTCGTCCGACAAATGTTCCAGACGCTTTTTATGAGAGGAATTTCGAACTACATAAATCTCCTTATCCTCCAAGTCCACAACATTTCTCAAGAGTTGTTTTTCGGTTTTATGTCTCGCTTGCCTCCTCCAATTAACTGGCTTCTTTTGAACTAAAACCTGTTTTATTCGATAAATTGGCTCTGAAAATGCAATTTGATTTTTGCGCTCTTTAGTAATCGTAAGGTTATATGCTAAAATATCGGCGTAACCATTCTCAATATAGTCCAATGCAGTCTGTATATCGTCTACAGTGAGTATTTTTAATTCCAAATCGAAATAATCCGCTAACCTAGAACTCAAATCGTACTCATAACCCATTGGCTCTCCCTTGTGAATAAAATAACTTGTGGGAGAGTTTTGAATAACCACTCGCAATTCTCCGGAACTGAGGATTTGATCAAAATCTCTGATCGGTTGGACCGGTAGTATGTTAACCGTTTCTTCCACCTCGCTGAGGTCAGAACTTTTATTTTTCTCGAGATTACAAGAGAATAGGAATATCGAAAGAATTAAAAAGCAGTATCTCATAAAATAGAATCTCTTCGAATCTAGTCTTTGTAAAACAAAATTCCAAGGTTTTCTTAAATACATGTTAATATTGTTTAATTGTTTTGGGTTTTTGTTAAACAAAAAACGATAATTGTTTATATTTGTCTTAGCAATTTTTAAATTTTAAAATGATAAAATCAATTAAACCATTACTTCTTGTCTTAGCTCTGTTTTTTAGTTTCAACACATTTGCTCAAACAGGAACCCTAAAAGGTCGAGTACTAAATAAAATTAACAACGAACCCATTCCCTTTGCAAACGTCATTATCGATAGCACTGGAATTGGGGTTACTTCAGATTTTGATGGTAATTATAGAATTGACAACCTAAAACCCGGACTATATAATATCACCTGTAGCTTTATTGGCTTTGAAACAGAATCTGTTTTAGAAATCCAAGTTAGCACAGCTAGACCGACAAACTATGACTTTTTGTTGAGAGAAGAAACTGCTTCCTTAGAGGAGGTTCTCGTTAGCAGCTCCTCCCCTTTTAAAAAATCAGCTGAAAGTCCGCTGAGCAAGCAAACTATTGGAGCCTCAGAAATATTCAGAAGTCCTGGTGGAAACAGAGATATTTCAAAAGTTTTACAAATTTTACCTGGAGTTGCCAGCTCTGCCTCTTTTAGAAACGATATTATAATTAGAGGTGGTGCCCCGAACGAAAATCGTTTTTTCTTAGATGGGATAGAAGTTCCGAATATTAATCACTTCGCCACTCAAGGTTCTTCAGGGGGTCCTGTTGGAATGTTAAATGTAAATTTTATAAAGCAAGTGGATTTTTATGCCGGTGCATTCCCAGCCAATAGAGGAAATGCGATGAGTTCGGTTATAGAATTTGAACAAATAACAGGTAATGATGAAAGGCTATCGGGAACCTTTCAGCTAGGTTCTTCGGATGTGGGACTTACTCTAGACGGTCCAATAGGAGAAAAGTCTACCTTTATCTTTTCCGCCAGAAGATCCTATCTACAGTTCCTCTTCTCTGCCTTGAACCTGCCGTTTTTGCCAACCTATACGGATTTTCAGTTTAAACAGGAAATTGAGATAAATCAAAAGAATACCATTACTATCGTAGGGCTTGGAGCCATAGACGATTTTGAATTAAATACCGATGTAAATGACGACTTAACGGATCCAGAGCAAATTGAGCAAAATGAATTTCTACTGGGTAATCTGCCTGTAAATACCCAAAACAATTATGCTATTGGAGCAAAGTGGAGGCATTATGGAGAGCGATCGAATCAAACTTTAGTCATTAGTCAAAATTACCTCAACAATAAGGCTGTCAAATACCAAGACAATATCGAGGACCCGGCCAACCTGCTCTTAAACTATAGCTCAAAAGAAATTGAGGAGAAAATTCGATTCGAATCTAATTTTTTCAATAATAAATGGCGTGCCAATGTGGGTGCAGGATATCAAAGAGCGCACTACACCAACGAGACCTTTAATAGAACAGAGGTTGATGGAGAATTAACTACAATTGATTTTAATTCAAAACTAGACTTTAACAAATTTGCCTTGTTTGCATCTGCTAGTAGAAAATTCTTTGATGATATGTTGGTAGTGTCCTTAGGATTGAGAACTGATTTTAACGACTATTCTTCTGAAATGAATAATCCCTTAGATCAACTTTCTCCGCGCATATCAGCTTCCTTGGTACTAACTGACAAACTAACTCTGAATGCCAACTTGGGAAGATATTATCAACTCCCGGCTTATACGGTGTTGGGATATCGCGATGGAGAGGGCAACTTGGTAAATAGAGATAATGGGGTAACCTATATTCAATCCGACCATATAGTTGCTGGTTTAGAGTACAACCCATCTAGATATTCAAAAATTAGTTTAGAGGGCTTCCACAAACAGTATAGCAATTATCCTTTTCTTCTAAATGAGCAGATCTCATTAGCCAATCTAGGTAGTGATTTTGGAGTAATTGGAAGCGAGCCGGTAACTTCAACATCCAAAGGTAGATCTTACGGTGTTGAATTTTTAGCCCAACAAAAATTGTCGAAATCTGTGTACGGTATACTCTCCTATACCTTTGTTCGAAGCGAATTTCAAGATGCTTCAGGCACATACAAACCGTCGGCCTGGGACAATAGACATATCTTAAATCTTACGGCAGGTAAACAATTGAGAAAGAATTGGGAAATTGGAGCCAAATTCAGAGTTTTAGGTGGAGCACCATATACGCCATATGATAAAGAATTATCTGCTCAAAAAGCTATTTGGGATGTTACTGGACAAGGTGTTTTAGACTGGTCTAAACTAAATACAGAGCGTCTGGTTACCTCTCATGGCTTAGATATTCGCGTAGATAAAAAATGGTTTTTTAAGAAAACCGCTTTAAATGCTTATATTGATATACAGAATATTTACAATTTCCAAGCGGATGCACCACCCTATTTAGATGTGGTAAGAGATGCAGATGGGCAACCAGTTACTGACCCAAACAATACTAGCTCTTATCTGATAAAAGAGGTTCAAACTACCGCAGGAACACTACTCCCTTCCATTGGAATTATGTTTGACTTTTAAAACTCAATTATGAAAATACTACTGACAGGAGCTACCGGATATATTGGAAAGAGAATACTTCCGGTTCTTCTCGCCAGTGGTCACGATGTATATTGCTGTGCCAGGGATGCGGATCGCTTCCACAGTCCAAAGTCATTTTCCGGACAGATCCACGTATTGGAAATGGATTTTCTAGATGCAGATTCTCTTGATATTATACCCTCAGATATTGATGCCGCTTACTTTTTGATGCACTCCATGAGTAATTCAAAGAATTACGAAGCTCTGGAAAAGCAGGTCGCTTTTAATTTTCGAAAAGCATTAGAAAAAACGAGGGTCAAACAAGTAATTTACCTCAGTGGCATTGTAAATACTCAAGAATTATCAAAACACTTGAGCTCTCGAAAAAATGTTGAGCTAGAATTGGAAAAAGGAGACTATCATTTGACCGTATTCCGAGCTGGAATAATAATCGGATCGGGAAGTGCATCTTTTGAAATCATTCGCGATTTAGTGGAAAAACTCCCCATTATGGTGGCTCCAATATGGCTGAAAACTAAATGCCAACCGATCGCTATCAGAGATGTAGTTGCTTTTCTGAGTAAATCTCTAGGAAACTCTTACTGTTACGATAAGAATTTTGATATTGGGGGACCTGATATTTTAACCTATCGCAGGATGCTATTGGATTTTGGAGAGGTTCGAGGATTTAAGCGTTTTATTTATGTTGTTCCTGTAATGACTCCTAAACTATCCTCCTATTGGTTGTATTTTGTAACCTCTACATCCTATATGCTGGCCACTAGTTTGGTAAATAGCATGAAGGTAGAAGTTGTTTGTAGACCAAATGATTTGGCGGAAAAACTAAACATAAAACCCCTCCCCTATAAGGTCGCTTTGGAAAAAACATTAGCAAAAATAAAAGATGATGATGTCATTTCCTCTTGGAAAGATTCCATGGTGAGCGGAAGGTTCAATATTCACTTGAGTGATTTTACTCAGGTACCGACATTTGGATGCTTTAGAGACCAAAGAAGTCAGCAAGTCGAAAACAAATCCGATTCTTTGGATAAAATTTGGTCAATAGGAGGTAAAACCGGATGGTATTACGCCGATTGGCTTTGGAAGCTAAGAGGTTTTATGGACAAGCTCTCCGGCGGAGTTGGACTCCGAAGAGGACGAACAGAATTACATCAAATAGAAGCTGGAGACGCCATTGATTTTTGGAGGGTGCTTTATGCAAATCGCGAAGAGGGGCGCTTGCTACTATTCGCAGAGATGAAACTACCTGGTGAAGCATGGCTGGAGTTTAGCCTGCACAATGGAGAATTAACACAAACAGCGACCTTTAGACCAAAAGGGGTGTTGGGCAGACTATATTGGTATAGTGTCCTTCCCTTTCACGGATTTATTTTTAAAGGAATGCTAAATCAACTAAGTACATGAAATACAATATATGCTGGCTCAGACGTGACCTGAGACTAGAGGACAATACCGCACTAGAAGCTGCAATGAAATCCGGGAATAAAATTCTGTTACTCTTTATTTTTGACAAAAACATCTGTGATGAATTGGATGTCAATGATTCGAGAATCAATTTTATCTATAAATCCCTTAAGGGAATGGATAGTCGCTTAAAATCTATGGATTGTTCTGGCCTTTTAATAAAAAAAGGAAAACCCTTAGAGGTTTTGGAAGAGCTTTTCCAAACCTACGATATTGAGAATCTGTTTTTTAATGAGGATTTTGAGCCATATGGCTTGGAAAGAGATTCAAAAGCAGGCGATTTAGCTGCATCTTATGGTATAAATATTCAAAAATTCACAGATCATGTGATTTTTAGACCGGGCACAGTTCTCAAAGCAGATGGAAGTCCATATACCATTTTCACTCCCTTTAAAAAAAGATGGCTACAACATTTCGAAAGCCATGAAATAAAGCCAGAGCAAGCTTTACTTTTTGATAAATTTCGTCACGAAATTCAGACTACTTTTCCGTCTTTAGAAGAACTGGATTTTGAAGCATCAAATATTCAAGTACCTGATTTTGCGCCAGAAAACATTGTAGATTATGAAGAAACTCGGGACTATCCTGGCCTTGACAAGACGACTAAAATTGGACCACATTTAAGATTCGGAACAATAAGTATTCGCAAGTTAATTCGAGAGAGAGGAAAGGAATCTGAGATTTATACGAGTGAATTAATTTGGAGAGAGTTTTTTATTCAAATCTTATATCTTTTTCCCAAGGTGGTCAAAGATAGTTTCAAATCCAAATACGATAGAATTACGTGGCGAAACAATTCACAGGACTTTGACAGATGGTGCAAAGGTGAGACCGGAATACCACTGGTAGATGCTGGTATGAGGGAACTGAATCAAACCGGATTTATGCACAATAGAGTAAGAATGATATGCGCCAGTTTTTTATGTAAAAACCTGTTGATCGATTGGCGTTTAGGCGAGGCCTATTTCGCTTCAAAATTACTTGATTTTGAATTGGCTTCAAATAACGGTAACTGGCAGTGGTCTGCAGGAACAGGATGTGATTCTGCTCCATATTTTAGAGTTTTCAATCCAGAGACCCAACAAAAGAGATTTGATGCAGACCAAAAGTATATTCGTCGATGGATAGCGGATCTAGACGAATTGACTTACCCAAAACCTATGGTAGATCTAAAAGCCAGTAGAGTTCGTGCTATTGATACCTATAAATCATCGATTAACTCGTAAATAACAGACAAACAGGAGCACCAATTTCATAAGATTTTACAAAACTTATTTTTCCGTTGGCATCTACTGAAAAAACGCTAATGTTATTGGAACGTTGGTTAGCGACTAACAACCATTTCCCTGAAGGATCCAAGGTAAAGTTTCTCGGCCAATCCCCGTGAACATCTTGATTTTCGACATGTTCCAAAGCGCCATCATCTGCAATTGAAAATAGAGCTATCGAATTTTCCCCTCGATTACTCGCGTACAAGAATTTTTGATCCCCACTAATTTTTACATCTGCTGCGTAGGTATCTCCCTTGAAAACCTTTGACTTGGTTCCAATTGTTTGAGATTTTTGTCCATCCGACAAGGAAAAGACATTCAAAGTATTTCCGTACTCGGTCAAGGAATATAAATTTTCTGAAGATTTATCAATTGCAAAATGTCTAGGTCCTGATTTAATTTCAAAATCGATAAAATCAAAATCTGACCCAATAAACTTTCCGTCTTTCTCTGTGTAGGAGAATATCTTATTTCTACCTAAATCCGATACGATCAAACGATTGCCATCAAACATACTAAAATGAGCGTGGGCTTTTTCACTTATATCATTCTGATTCAAAATCTGTACAGAATCACTCAACAAACCACTTCCATCTGCTTGAATCACAGCTACATTTCCTCCGGTATAATTAGAAATTGCAATTCGATTATTATTCTTGTCAAAAATAACATGACAAGGATGAGCCCCAAAACTGCTCCAAACTCCTAACTCAGTAAACATTGAAGAATTATTTAGACCATAGGCTGTAACCGACCCAGATTGCATTTCATCAAAATCATTAGTCTCGTTGACCGCATAAAGAATATCTTCATTTTTTCCAAAAGCCAAAAAAGAGGGATTTGAAGTCTTTGCTTTTAAGGTCAAGTTTTGAAGCTCGCCAGTGGTGGAATCAAAATCGTAAGAGTAAATCCCCTCGGAACTTCCATCGGTATAAGTCCCTACATAGAGCACGGTATTTTTAGAACAAGACATAAGACACAAAACAGACAGGCAAAACCATAAATTCTTCATAACAAAAGTTTAAGTTTTCGAATATAAGAAAAATCGATAGTGATATTGATTAATAGTATATTTTCTTGTTTCAAAAACAGAGAGCTTGATTTATCTTTGCGTGAAAATAATTTTTAACATTTTACAAAAACATAAGAATGGCAGTATTAGTAGGAAAAAAAGCTCCAGATTTCAGTGCACAAGCAGTAATAAAAGGTAATCAGTTTGCAGAAGACTTTACATTGAGTCAGTTTGCAGGTGACAAGTATGTTTTATTATTTTTCTATCCAAAAGATTTCACTTTTGTATGTCCAACTGAATTGCATGCTTTCCAAGAAAAATTGGCTGAGTTTGAAAAGAGAAATGTTCAAGTTGTAGCTGTATCAACAGATACAGAGCAATCTCACTGGGGATGGTTACAAATGCCAAAGAACCAAGGAGGTATTCAAGGGGTAACTTACCCATTGGTTGCGGATACAAACAAGACAATCTCTAAAAACTACGATGTTTTAGCTGGTGATTATTTCTATGACGAGCAAGAAAACTTGCAAGCTGATGGAGAATTAATTGCATACCGTGGTTTGTTTTTAATTGATAAAGAAGGAATCGTACGTCACCAAATCGTAAATGACTTGCCACTTGGAAGAAATGTGGATGAGGCGATTCGTATGGTAGATGCTTTACAGTTTAACGAAGAGCATGGAGAAGCTTGTCCAGCGAACTGGTCAGCAGAAAAAGAAGGTTTAAAAACTACTCACGAAGGAGTTGCAGAATACCTTGCAGTAAACTAAATATCATAAATATTGATACCTTAAAAACTCTCGCTATGCGAGAGTTTTTTTTTATCTTTAACCCGAAAAAATTAATTATGGCAAATGTAACATTAAAAGGAAATCCCGTTCAAACAGTCGGAGATTTACCAAAGGTTGGTAGCAAAGCAATCGACTTCGATTTAAGAGCAAACGATTTGAGTCACAAAAGTCTTTCCGACTTTTCTGGCAACAGAGTGATTATGAATATTTTTCCTTCTCTAGATACCGGTACTTGTGCTGCATCTGTCAGAAAATTCAACGAAAGTGCCTCCGGATTGGAAAACACAAGCATACTTTGTGTGTCTAAAGATCTACCATTTGCACAGGCTAGATTTTGTGGTGCTGAAGGACTGGACAAAGTAGTAACTCTATCCGATTTTGAATCGAGTCAATTTGCAAAAGATTATGGTCTATTAATCGCAGATGGGCCGCTAAAAGGTTTGATCTCAAGAGCGATCATTATTCTAGATGAAAATCAAAACGTAATCTACACACAGCTAGTTAATGAAATTAGTGAAGAGCCAAATTACCAAGAAGCTCTGGATATTCTTTCTTAATCCACTCCATGGCTAAAAAGAAGAAAACTAAAAAATTTGATCTTGAAAATATTCAAAATAAGCGAGTAATACTTTCTGTAGTGCTCGCTTCTTTTGCGGTATTTTTATTTTTTGCATTTTTATCCTTTTTTGTTTCCTGGAAGTACGACCAAAGTATTCTCAGTCAGTTTTCTGACAAGCAAATTGAAGCAAAAAATCTCTTGGGTAAGATAGGTGCAGGTCTAAGTCATTTTTTTATTTTTAAGGGCTTTGGTTTAGGAGCCTTTTACATCCCCTTTCTCTTATTTGAAACTGCTTTGGATTCTCTTAAAAGAAAATCTTTTCTAGTGAGTACCAAGCGCTGGTCCAAAGGACTATTAAGTGCAATTTGGTTTAGTGTACTCTTTGGTTTTTTACCTTCTCAATACAGCATAACCGCCGGAATCGTCGGCCTAGAAATAAACCAATATTTATCTGCATTTATAGGTACCGCAGGTTTGTGGATTTTAATGATTTGTCTACTTTTAATCAAGTTGAGTCTAAAGTTTAAATGGACAACCGAGAGTGTTGCCACTTTTTTCAAAACTTTAATCAATGGAATTGTCAACCTATTTCCAAAACCAAAAGAAAATAACGACAAGGAAAACACACAACTCGAATCCAAAACCTCACATACTTCAAGCACAACAGCATTAGAACCTGAAACAGAACTCAAGAAACCAGATTTTGAGACGGTAATAACCGATCTAAAGCCTACTATCTCTAATTTTTCGGGTATAGAAACAGAGACAAAAAAAGTGGATGAGGATTCGCAAACCATGGAAATTGCAGTAAATACTGTGGAAGAAGAGGACCATGTCATAGAAAATCTGTCGAATAAACTCGTAGAAGACTTTGGAGAGTTTGACCCTACTCTGGAATTGAGTAATTTTAAATTCCCTACGCTAAATCTCTTAAAAGATTATCAGGAGTCTATTTCTGTAGATCAAGCCGAGTTGGAAGTCAACAAAAACCGCATCGTTGAGACACTCAATAATTATAAAATTGGTATTGCTCAAATAAAAGCTACTGTAGGCCCTACAGTGACACTTTATGAAATCGTGCCAGATGCTGGAGTTCGAATTTCAAAAATTAAAAATCTAGAGGATGATATCGCACTAACGCTATCTGCGCTTGGAATCCGAATCATCGCTCCAATTCCTGGAAAAGGTACTATAGGTATTGAGGTTCCGAATAAGAATCCAACCATTGTCTCGATGCGCTCTGTCATTTCCTCTGAGAAATTTCAATCTTCTCATATGGAGCTACCTATAGCTCTGGGGAAAACAATTTCTAATGAAACTTTTGTAGTAGACTTGGCTAAAATGCCTCACCTATTAATGGCCGGAGCCACAGGACAAGGAAAGTCTGTTGGTTTGAATGCCGTACTTAGTTCCCTACTCTACAAAAAACACCCTGCTGAGGTAAAGTTTGTTTTGGTCGATCCAAAGAAAGTAGAACTCACCTTATTCAATAAAATTGAGCGTCATTATTTGGCAAAATTACCAGATACAGACGAAGCTATTATTACCGATACCAACAAAGTAATTAACACTTTGAATTCCTTGTGTATTGAAATGGACGATCGTTATGAGCTTCTGAAAAAAGCAATGGTTAGAAACCTCAAAGAATACAATCAAAAATTTAAAGCTAGGAAACTAAACCCCGAGGAAGGGCATAAATTTCTGCCTTATATCGTTCTTGTCATTGACGAGTTTGCAGATTTGATCATGACAGCTGGTAAGGAAGTTGAAACCCCAATAGCGCGATTAGCGCAGCTAGCCAGAGCGATTGGAATCCACCTTATAGTTGCCACACAAAGACCATCGGTAAATGTAATTACCGGTCTAATCAAAGCTAATTTCCCTGCTCGTATCGCCTTTAGAGTTACCTCTAAAATTGACTCCAGAACTATTTTAGATGCCTCTGGAGCAGATCAATTGATTGGAAAAGGAGACTTGTTATACTCTGGTGGAAACGATATTTCAAGAATACAATGTGCCTTTGTCGACACACCTGAAGTTGAAAAGATAACCGACTTTATTGGTTCTCAACGCGCCTATCCAGAAGCCTATTTATTGCCAGTGTACGAGGGTGAAGAAGGTGGCACAGGTCTTGATATAGCTATATCCGAAAGAGATAAGCTTTTTAGAGATGCTGCCGAAGTAATCGTAACTGCTCAACAGGGTTCCGCTTCCTTGCTTCAACGCAAGCTCAAATTAGGTTATAACAGAGCTGGGCGCCTTATTGATCAATTGGAAGCCGCAGGTATAGTTGGACCTTTCGAAGGAAGTAAGGCTCGACAGGTTTTAGTGACTGATTTGATAGCACTTGAACAATTATTAGAAAACGAAAAAAACACCTAAATGAAACTTATAAAATTATTTCTTTTACTACTATTTGGATTTTGCTTTCAACTAAATGCCCAAGACAAAGCCAACGATCTATTAAATGAAGTTTCCAGTCAAATGTCTTCCTACGACACTATGACTTTGGATTTTGTCTACAGCCTTGACAATACCGCAGAAGATGTGCATCAGGAGACGGAAGGTAAAGCCTACCTCAAAGGCGATAAATATCAAATAAGTTTTATAGGTAATATCTTTATTTATGATGGGAGCCAATCCATAGTTATTATTCCCGAAGACGAAGAGATTAATGTCAGTCCAGGTAATATGGAAGAAGAAGGGACTATTACCCCTAGTAAATTGTTGACCTTTTACAAAGAGGGCTATACCTACAAATGGGATATCAGTATGCGAGAAGCTGGTAAAAATATTCAGTTTATACGATTAGTTCCGATCGATAGTAATTCTGAAGTAGCAACCATGCTTTTGGGTATAGATATTGACAATAAAGAAATTTACAAGATGATTGAGACCGGAAAAGACGGTATTGTTACCACTTTTACGATTCTTAATTTTAATAAAAATGAAGATTTGAGTGAAACTCTTTTCTCATTTGACGAAGCTTATTACGAATCTCTTGACTATATTATAAACAAGTATTAAATCACAGAATTGAAGACCTTAGATCGCTATATAATAAAGAGTTTTTTACTCCCTTTCTTCGCTACTTTCTTTGTGGTTTTGTTCATATTTGTCATGCAGACACTGTGGTGGTCATTTGATGAAATCGCTGGTAAGGGAATTGATATCTTTTTTATTTTAAAATTTCTCTTCTTTTCGGCACTCACTCTAACGCCAACCGCTCTGCCAGTAGGAGTTTTACTTTCGTCTATTATGGCGATGGGTAACTTCTCGGAGAACTATGAATTTGCTGCTACCAAATCTGCAGGAGTATCGCTTATGCGACTCTTAAGACCTCTAGTTATATTGGTTCTGTTTTTGAGTAGTATTAATTTTGTCTTTTTAAACAACGTTTTCCCCTATGCCTCTTTAAAGCAAAAGAACCTTTTGTTAAACATTAAAAAGAAAAAGCCTTCTGTTGCGCTGATTGCCGGTGTTTTCAACACTGAAATTCCAAATTATATGATCAAATTCGACTCGAAGTACGGGGAAGAAGACAATCTTTTGGATAATATTCTCATTTGGGATCTCAAAGGTAGACAAGAAAATAAAAAAGTTATAACAGCAGAAAAAGGTAAGATTCTCTCGGAAAGCGGTAGTAGATATATGACCTTGGAATTGGAGAATGGTCGTTACTTTGAAGATCATTATTCTGTTGGAAGTAGTGCTGCAGAGAAAAAGAAAATGCCTGCATCTTATGCGGACTTTGACAAGTATAAAGTAAATATTGATATATCCAGTCTAACGGATGACGATTTAGATAATGAGAGCTGGAAAAACAGCCATACGATGTATAGTATCAATCAATTACAAACAGAACGAGAGATAAAAAACACAGAGTATCGAGAATACATTGAGGCCAAAGCTTCTACTTTTAAAAACTCTACCAAAGGAAGCCAACTAAAAGCTTCCATTGATACGCTGAGTTATACCCTAAATGACACCATACTGGCAAATTTCAATCTTAACACACAAGTTATGATTTTGGATAACGCGGTAAACAGTGTAAAGAACGAAAGACAAATAATGACCAATTACAGTAAGAATTATAAAAAAA
>JBELHR010000037.1:0-15027 GCA_042091275.1 Flavobacteriaceae bacterium | reverse complement strand
TTATGGGTATAAAAAAAACCGATACTCTCGTATCGGTTTTCTTTTGCGGAGAAAGAGGGATTCGAACCCCCGGACCTGTTACAGTCAACAGTTTTCAAGACTGCCGCATTCGACCACTCTGCCATTTCTCCAGACGCATGATCTCTCATTTGCGGTGGCAAAGATAGGAAGCTTTTTCGATTAGAACAAAGCTTTTATTCACTTTTTTAAAAAAATAAATTTTAATTTTTACTTCAGATAAAGCTAGTAGAATACTTGCAGGGAAATTTAGACTTAGTATTTTTATCCTATGGCAAATACACTAGGAGAATTATATCGCTTGACTACATTCGGTGAGTCACATGGGTCCGCAATTGGTGGAATTATAGATGGATGTCCCTCAGGGATAACACTGGATTTGGAGCAAGTTCAAAAAGAGATGGATAGGAGAAAACCGGGACAATCCAAAATAGTAACCCAACGCAAGGAGCCAGATGCTGTTGAATTTCACTCTGGAATATTTGAAGGCAAAACGACAGGGATGCCAATTGGTTTTTCTATAAAGAACACCAACCAAAAGTCAAAAGACTACAATCACAATGTATCTGTTTTTAGACCATCCCATGCCGATTTCACTTACGATAAAAAATATGGCCACAGAGACCACAGAGGAGGTGGTAGAAGTTCTGCCCGCGAAACTGCAAACTGGGTAGTAGGCGGTGCAATAGCCAAACAATGCCTTCCTGAAATCGAAATAAATGCCTTTACTTCTTCGGTAGGAGATATCTTTATCGAAAAAGCTTATCAAGATTTGGACTTTTCTAAAATTGAATCCAATATAGTTCGCTGTCCGGACAAGGAAACAGCAGATAAAATGATTGACAGAATTAAAGAGGTCAAAAAGGCTGGCGATACCGTCGGCGGAACTATTACTTGTGTCATCAAAGGTCTGGATTCTGGTCTTGGAGAACCTATATTTGACAAATTACACGCTGCGCTAGGTCATGCTATGTTGAGTCTAAATGCTGTAAAAGGATTTGAATATGGCAGTGGATTCTGTGGCGCTAAAATGCTAGGATCAGAGCACAATGACGAATTTAATCCAGATGGCAGTACGAGTACAAACTTATCTGGTGGAATTCAAGGCGGTATTTCTAATGGTATGGATATCTACTTTAGGGTAGCCTTCAAACCGGTAGCAACTATAATGAGAAATCAAAAAACCATAGATTCTGAGGGTAATGCTCAAGAAATTACGGGGAAAGGGAGACATGACCCTTGTGTTGTGCCAAGAGCGATTCCGGTTGTTGAGGCTTTAGCTGCCATGGTGCTTTTAGATTTCAAAAAGAGAGCTAAGGCAAGTAGTATCTAAAAAGACTTAATCTTTTTTACTATCCAAAGAGATTTTTCCGGATAAAATATCAAAGTACATTTGAAAATCTCCTCTCAAACTCCAGAGAGGATGTTTGAATGTAGCCGGTTTATTCTTTTCAAAAAACGCGTGACCAATCCAGGCAAAACCATAACCTGCTAGGGGTATAAAAACCCATATTCTCGGGTTGAAATGAATGATTCCTGTAAAAAACAAAGCCAATACAATTGTAGTTCCGATAACGTGAAGTATTCTACAGGTCTTATCTTCGTGCTGACTTAAGTAAAAGGGGTAAAACTCCTTAAAATTTGAAAATTCTTTATTCATAAAACGAAAATAATAAAAATAAAAACGCCGGACCAAAAGGTCCGGCGTTTTATGCTTATTTATGCTTCACCCGTGGGGCCAAAATTCATTGGAATTGGAGGCTGCTCTTGATCTTTTATCGGACCGTGAGCCGCTTCAAAGCGCTTTAGGTTTTCATTTAAAGCTTTTGACAGGCGCTTTGCGTGTTGTGGGGTCAAGATAATTCGAGACTTCACTTTTGCCTTAGGCGTTCCTGGCATAACTTTTATAAAATCTACAATAAACTCAGAGAGAGAATGATTGATGATTGCGAGGTTAGAATAAATACCCTCTGCAATCTGTTCATCCAACTCGATGTTTAATTGCCCTTCTTTCACTTTTTTATCACTCATAATTATAGTGATTCTTCAATTTCCTCTTTTGGACCTACGATGATATTATTGTAGCTTCTCATACCAGTACCTGCTGGAATACGTTTACCTACAATTACATTCTCTTTTAATCCTTCTAAGCTATCTACTTTACCACTAACAGCAGCCTCATTTAATACTTTTGTTGTTTCCTGGAAGGAAGCAGCAGAGATAAATGATTTAGTCTGTAGGGAAGCTCTTGTAATACCTTGTAATATTTGTTCCGCTGTAGCAGGTTGTGCATCGCGGGCAACTACCAAGTTCTTATCCGATCTTCTCAGTAAAGAGTTCTCATCTCTTAAATCACGAGCTGAAATAATTTGACCAGCTGTTAAGTTTTCAGAATCACCAGCATCCTCCACTACTTTCATACCGTAGATTGCATCGTTTTCTGTAATAAAGTCCATTTTGTGAACTAACTGGTTCTCTAGGAATAAAGTATCACCAGAGTCAATTATTTTAACCTTACGCATCATTTGACGAACGACAACTTCGAAGTGCTTATCATTGATCTTCACCCCTTGTAATCGGTAAACCTCTTGAATCTCATTTACCAAGTACTCCTGCACTGCAGAAGGACCTTCAATTCTCAAGATATCACCAGGAGTAATTGCACCGTCAGAAAGTGGCATACCAGCTTTGATATAATCGTTCTCTTGAACCAAAATTTGGTTTGAAAGTTTGACTAAATACTTTTTGATATCTCCGTATTTCGACTCTACAATAATCTCGCGATTACCTCTTTTGATTTTACCGAAAGAAACAACTCCGTCTGTCTCTGCTACTACAGCAGGGTTAGATGGGTTACGCGCTTCGAACAATTCCGTTACACGTGGTAAACCTCCTGTAATATCCCCAGCCTTTCCAGACTTACGAGGTATCTTAACTAAAGTCTTACCAGCTTCAATAATATCTCCTTCGTTTACCATCATATGCGCTCCTACTGGAAGAGAGTATGAACGTAAAGTATTACCATCTCCGTCTTGAATCAACATCGAAGGAATAATTTTCTTATTCTTAGATTCTGTAATTACTTTTTCTTGGAAACCTGTTTGTTCATCAATTTCTACTTGGAAGTTGATTCCCTTTTCTACGTTTTCAAAGACGATCTTACCTGCAAATTCAGAAACGATAACCCCGTTAAATGGATCCCATTGGCAAAGCTCTGCTCCTTTTTTGATTTTTTGTTTATTCTTGATATAAACATAAGATCCATAAGGCAAGTTGTTTGAACTTTGTACGATTCCTTTTTCGCGATCGATAATCTTAACTTCGGCAGTACGTGAAATAACGATATTTACCTTATTACCTTGATTATCTTCTCCTTCAACAGTTCTCAAATCTTCTACCTCAACAACACCGTCATATTTTGCAATTAACTTGTTGTCTTCAGAAATATTTCCAGCAACCCCTCCAACGTGGAACGTTCTCAAGGTCAACTGCGTTCCTGGTTCTCCAATAGACTGAGCGGCAACTACACCGACAGCTTCTCCGATTTGAACCATTCTTCGAGTAGACAAGGATTGACCGTAACACATAACGCAAATACCTCTCTTAGATTCACATGTAAGTGGAGAGCGAACTTCAACAGCATCAACACCTGCAGCTTCCACAACATCGGCCAATTCATCTGTTATCTCTTGATTTGCTTTTACCAAGACAGTATCTGTTCCTGGAGCAGTAACATCGTGTAATGAAATACGACCTTGGATACGCTCTGAAATAGATTCTACAATTTCATCGTTTTTCTTTAATGGCTCAATCATTAAACCTCTTAAAGTACCACAGTCTTCTTCATTTACAATAACATCCTGAGCAACATCCACTAAACGACGTGTCAAGTAACCTGCATCGGCAGTTTTCAATGCCGTATCCGCAAGACCTTTACGAGCACCGTGAGTAGAAATAAAGTATTCCAAAATCGAAAGTCCTTCCTTAAAGTTAGAAAGAATTGGATTTTCAATAATTTCACCACCACCTGCTGTAGATTTTTTAGGCTTTGCCATCAAACCACGCATACCAGTTAACTGGCGAATTTGCTCTTTAGATCCACGGGCTCCAGAATCCAACATCATATATACAGAGTTAAATCCTTGTTGGTCTTCACGAAGACGCTTCATAGATAGTTCTGTCAATCTGTTGTTTGTAGATCCCCAAATATCAATAACCTGGTTATAACGCTCCTTGTTTGTAAGCATACCCATGTTATAGTTAGCAATAATAGCATCGACTTCTTCATTAGCCTCAGCAATCATTGTCACTTTTTCCTTTGGAATAATAATATCACCTAAACTGAAAGACAAACCACCTTGGAAGGCAAATTTATATCCCATGTTTTTGATATTGTCCAAGAAAGCTCCTGTCGTAGGAATATCTGTAGCTTTTAAGATTCTACCGATAATTCCTCTCAAAGATTTCTTTGTCAATACTTCATTGATATAACCTGCTTTTTCAGGTACCACTTCGTTAAACAATACACGTCCTACAGTAGTTTCTATAATACGAGTAATTTGCTCTCCGTTTTCGTCAATATCTTGAGTTCTAACTTTGATTCCAGCATTCAAGTCTACTGCTTTTTCGTTGTAAGCAATAGTCAATTCCTCTGGAGAGTAGAAAGTTAATCCTTCCCCTTTGATTGGAACTTCTTTTGTACTCTTACGCTCTTTGGTCATATAATAAAGACCCAAGACCATATCCTGAGATGGTACCGTAATCGGTGCACCATTGGCAGGGTTTAAGATAGAGTGAGAAGCGAGAAGCAACATCTGTGCCTCCAAAATTGCTTCTGGTCCAAGAGGTAAGTGAACTGCCATTTGATCCCCATCAAAATCGGCGTTAAAGGCCGTACAAACTAATGGGTGTAATTGAATCGCTTTACCCTCGATAAGTTTTGGTTGGAATGCCTGAATTCCCAAACGGTGCAACGTAGGTGCACGGTTTAGTAATACCGGATGTCCTTTGAGAACATTTTCCAAGATATCCCAAACTACAGGTTCTTTCTTATCAATTATCTTTTTAGCAGACTTAACTGTTTTTACAATTCCTCTCTCGATTAATTTTCTAATCACAAAAGGCTTGTAAAGTTCAGCCGCCATATCTTTTGGCAAACCACATTCAAATAATTTCAATTCCGGTCCAACGACGATTACCGAACGAGCAGAATAATCTACACGCTTACCTAGAAGGTTTTGACGGAAACGACCTTGTTTACCTTTTAAGGAATCCGAAAGGGATTTTAGTGGTCTGTTTGATTCTGTTTTTACAGCAGAACTCTTACGTGTATTGTCAAACAAGGAATCTACAGATTCTTGAAGCATACGCTTCTCGTTTCTCAAGATTACCTCAGGTGCTTGAATCTCCATCAATCGCTTTAAACGATTGTTACGGATAATTACACGACGATATAAATCGTTCAAATCCGACGTTGCAAAACGACCACCATCTAGTGGCACTAAAGGACGTAATTCTGGCGGTATAACTGGTACTGCCTTCATAATCATCCATTCCGGATTGTTCTCTCTGTTTTTATTAGCTTCTCTAAAAGACTCAACAACGTTCAATCTCTTAAGTGCTTCTGTTTTTCTCTGCTTAGAAGTCTCTGTGTTTGCCTTGTGTCTCAATTCGTAAGACAAAGCGTCTAGGTCTAATCGAGATAAAAGGTCATTCAAACATTCAGCACCCATCTTAGCGATGAATTTGTTTGGATCAGAATCTTCTAAATAACGGTTATCTTGAGGAACAGTTTCTAGGATATCTAGATACTCTTCTTCCGTCAAAAAGTCCATTTTTTGAAGAGGTTCTCCCTCAGAATTCTTAGCAATACCTGGTTGAATAACCACATAACGCTCATAATAGATAATCATATCCAACTTCTTAGAAGGAAGACCTAATAGGTATCCCATCTTGTTTGGAAGTGATCTAAAGTACCAAATATGAGCTACAGGTACTACCAAGTTAATATGACCAATACGGTCACGACGAACCTTCTTCTCAGTAACCTCTACTCCACATCGATCACATACAATACCCTTGTAACGAATACGTTTGTATTTTCCACAAGCACACTCATAATCCTTGATAGGACCAAAAATACGCTCACAAAACAAACCATCGCGCTCCGGCTTATGCGTTCTGTAGTTAATAGTTTCAGGCTTTAGGATTTCCCCGTGAGATTGATCTAGGATCGACTCAGGAGAAGCTAAACCTATGGATATTTTACTGAATTTCTTAACAGTGTATTTATCTTCTTTTCTTGCCATAATAATAATGGATTCGAATTTTAATTATAAATGTTGAAAACAGTTAGTTTTTGGACCCTGGGGGTCCAAAAACTACCGCTGTATTATTCCTCTAATCTAACGTCTAATCCTAAACCTTTCAGTTCGTGCATCAATACGTTAAACGATTCTGGTAATCCAGGTTCTGGCATAGTTTCTCCCTTGACGATTGCCTCGTAAGTTTTAGCTCTACCCATTACATCATCAGATTTAACCGTCAATATCTCTCTCAAGATACTAGACGCTCCATAAGCCTCAAGTGCCCATACCTCCATTTCACCAAAACGCTGACCTCCAAATTGAGCTTTACCTCCAAGTGGTTGTTGTGTAATTAATGAGTAAGGTCCGATAGAACGAGCGTGCATTTTATCTTCAATCATATGCCCTAGTTTAATCATATAAATGATTCCAACTGTTGCAGCTTGATCAAAACGCTGTCCTGTTCCACCATCGTAAAGATAGGTATGACCGAATCTTGGTACTCCTGCTCCATCTGTCAAGGCGTTGATCTGTTCAAGAGATGCTCCATCAAAAATTGGTGTAGCATATTTTTCTCCTAATTTCTCACCAGCCCATCCTAAAACAGTTTCATAAATCTGACCGATATTCATACGAGAAGGTACCCCTAATGGATTCAATACGATATCCACTGGTGTTCCATCCTCTAGGAAAGGCATGTCTTCTGCTCTTACGATACGTGCGACAATACCTTTGTTTCCATGACGTCCTGCCATCTTATCCCCTACTTTTAGTTTACGTTTCTTAGCGACGTAAATTTTAGCGAGTTTAAGAATTCCAGCAGGTAATTCATCTCCTACAGAAATAGTAAACTTCTCGCGTCTCAAGGATCCTTGAATATCGTTTACTTTAATCTTATAGTTGTGAACCAATTCACTCACCAAACGGTTAACTTCATCGTCCGTAGTCCATGAACCTTTAACCAAGTGGGTGAAATCTGTAATAGAATTCAACATTTTAAGTGTGAATTTCTTTCCTTTTGGAAATACATCTTCACCTAAGTCATTTTGAACACCCTGAGAAGTTTTACCTCCGACAAGTCCAAATAACTTCTCAACAAGAACATCTTTTAAAGCTTCTAATTCAGCAGCATATTTCTGCTCAACGATAGCTGTATCTTCTTTGTCTTTAGCTCTTTTAGATTTGTCTTTGACAGCGCGTTTAAATAACTTTTTGTCAATAACAACCCCTCTCAATGAAGGAGAAGCTTTTAGAGATGCATCTTTTACATCTCCTGCTTTATCACCGAATATGGCTCTAAGAAGTTTTTCCTCTGGAGTTGGATCAGATTCTCCTTTCGGTGTAATCTTTCCAATTAGAATATCTCCTGGTTTTACTTCTGCACCAATTCTAATCATTCCATTTTCATCGAGGTCTTTTGTAGCCTCTTCAGAAACGTTTGGAATATCATTTGTCAATTCTTCAGAACCTAACTTCGTATCTCTTACATCCAAAGAGTACTCATCGATATGAATAGAAGTGAATATATCCTCACGCACAACACGCTCAGAAATCACAATCGCATCCTCAAAGTTATACCCTTTCCAAGGCATAAAGGCTACTTTCATGTTTCTACCCAAGGCTAATTCTCCTTTTTGAGTAGCATATCCTTCACAAAGAACTTGTCCATTTTCAACGCGATCTCCTTTCTTAACGATAGGTTTTAGGTTGATGTTCGTTCCTTGGTTGGTCTTTCTAAATTTGATCAAGTTGTAAGACTTCTCATCGTTGTCAAAACTCACCAATCGCTCTTCGTCCGTACGATCGTATTTTACGACAATTTTGTTAGCATCCACATACTCGACAACACCAGCTCCTTCCGCATTAATTAAAATACGAGAATCTTTTGCAACACGTCTTTCCAAACCTGTACCAACGATAGGAGACTCTGGTCTCAATAGTGGAACGGCTTGACGCATCATGTTAGATCCCATCAGTGCACGGTTGGCATCATCATGCTCCAAAAATGGAATAAGAGATGCTGAAATCGAAGCAATCTGATTTGGAGAGACATCCATATAGTTTACATCCGTTCGCTCAACAACTGGGAAATCCCCATTTTCACGAATGATAATTCTCTCATCTACAAAAACTCCATCCTCTTTCAAATCGATATTTGATTGCGCAATTTTCATACCTTCTTCCTCTTCAGCAGAAAGGTATACAGGAGTGTTTTTGATATCTACTTTACCTTCTTCAACCTCGCGATAAGGAGTTTCGATAAAACCTAGATTATTTACTTTAGCATAAACAGAAAGAGAAGAGATCAATCCAATATTCGGTCCTTCCGGAGTTTCAATTGGACATAGACGACCGTAATGCGTATAGTGAACATCACGAACCTCAAATCCTGCACGCTCTCTAGATAAACCTCCAGGCCCAAGAGCAGAAAGTCTACGTTTGTGCGTTATTTCAGCAAGTGGATTGGTTTGATCCATAAACTGAGACAACTGATTTGTTCCAAAGAAAGAATTAATAACAGAGGACAAAGTCTTAGCATTAATCAAATCAATAGGTGTAAAGACCTCGTTATCTCTAACGTTCATACGCTCGCGAATCGTACGCGCCATACGAGAAAGACCAACACCAAATTGACTAGCTAATTGTTCTCCAACAGTTCTAACACGACGGTTAGACAAGTGATCGATATCATCGACCTCTGCTTTTGAATTAATTAATTCAATTAAGTATTTAATGATGGTAATGATATCCAATTTGGTAAGCACTCGCTCGTCCATATCGATATCTAAACCTAATTTTTTGTTCATTCTATAACGTCCAACCTCACCTAGATTGTAACGTTGCTCAGAAAAGAATAATTTATCAATAATTCCTCTTGCAGTCTCGACATCAGGCGGTTCTGCATTACGAAGTTGACGATAAATATGTTCAACAGCCTCTTTTTCAGAGTTTGTTGGATCCTTTTGCAAGGTATTGTGGATAATAGCATAATCAGACTGCTGGTTCTCCTCTTTGTGCAATAAAATTGTCTTAGCACCAGAATCGACGATTTCGTCGATATGTTCTTTTTCTAAAACAGTCTCGCGTTCGAAAATAATTTCGTTACGCTCGATAGATACAACTTCACCTGTATCCTCATCTACGAAATCCTCATGCCATGTTTTCAATACACGCGCTGCTAAGGTACGTCCGAGAACTTTTTTAAGTCCCGTCTTGGAAACTTTGATTTCCTCTGCAAGGTCAAAGATTTCAAGAATATCCTTATCGCGTTCAAAACCGATAGCACGGAAAAGCGTAGTTACTGGTAATTTTTTCTTTCTATCAATATAGGCATACATCACCTGATTGATATCTGTTGCAAATTCAATCCAAGATCCTTTAAAAGGAATAACTCTTGCTGAATACAACTTAGTTCCATTTGCGTGGAAAGATTGTCCAAAGAAAACACCTGGAGATCGGTGTAATTGAGAAACTACAACACGTTCTGCACCGTTGATTACAAAGGTACCAGAACCGGTCATGTAAGGAATTGTTCCTAAATAAACATCCTGTACAATGGTCTCAAAATCTTCGTGTTCTGGATCCGTACAATACAATTTTAGACGAGCTTTTAGAGGAACGGAATAGGTAAGACCTCTTTCGATACACTCTTGAATGGAATAACGCGGTGGATCCACGAAATAATCCAAAAACTCTAATACAAAATTGTTACGGGTATCCGTAATTGGGAAGTTGTCCATGAAGGTTTTATACAAACCTTCCTCACCTCGCTCATCTGCTTTCGTTTCTAATTGAAAGAAATCCTTAAATGACTTAATTTGAATATCTAAAAAGTCCGGATATTCAGTCACGTATTTAGCAGTGGCGAAATTAATTCTCTGATTATTAGTTTTCGTTGCCAAAGGTGAAAATTTTTAATTAATCTGTTAATAGAACTATTATATGCACAAAATGGTTTAGGTCACTGGACAAATGTCCAGGACCTAAACCTTCAGTTTTATTTGTTGTTAAGCTTACTTAAGCTCAACCTCTGCTCCTGCTTCTTCTAAAGATGCTTTTAGACCTTCAGCTTCGTCTTTAGAGATCCCCTCCTTGATTGGAGCTGGAGCACCATCTACGATACCTTTAGCTTCTTTTAATCCTAAACCAGTTAATTCCTTAACTAATTTTACAACTGCTAGTTTAGAACCACCTGCTGCTTTTAAGATTACATCGAATTCAGATTGCTCTTCAGCTGCTTCACCTGCTGCTGCTGGTCCTGCTGCTGCTGCTACTGCTGCTGCTGGTTCGATACCGTACTCATCTTTTAAAATAGTAGCTAATTCATTAACTTCTTTTACTGTTAAGTTAACTAATTGTTCTGCGAAATCTTTTAAATCTGCCATTTTAATAAATTTAATTTTCTTTATATATGTTTATTTGTGCGCTAATTATTTCTCTGATAACGTCTTTACGATACCAGAAAGAGTTTGACCTCCTGACTGCAATGCTGAAACAACATTTTTAGCAGGCGATTGAAGCAATCCGATGATATCTCCGATAAGCTCTTCTCTAGATTTGATATTTACAAGAGCATCTAATTGATCGTCTCCTACATAAACAGCTGATTCTACAAAAGCTCCTTTTAATACCGGCTTTTCAGATTTCTTACGAAACTCTTTGATTAACTTTGCTGGTGCATTACCTGCTTCAGCATACATCACAGATGTATTACCTTTTAAAGTCTCAGGAAGTTCTCCAAAATCCTTATCAGATTTCTCCATTGCTTTAGCAAGCAATGTATTTTTTACTACTGTCAACTTAACGTTAGCCTTAAATGCTGATCTTCTCAAGTTTGAGGTTGTCAAAGCATCTAAACCAGAGATATCTGCTAAATAAATAACATTGTTCTCAGCTAATTGGGCCGTTAAATCGTCAACTACTTTAAATTTTTCTTCTTTAGTCATGATATACGAATTAAAGGGTCCTTATTAAATTGATTTTGAATCTATTTCTACACTTGGACTCATTGTACTAGATAGGTATGTACTTTTGATATAAGTTCCTTTAGCGGCTGTCGGCTTCAATTTGTTAATCGTAGTGATCAACTCTTGAGCGTTTTCCTCTAATTTCTTAGCATCAAAAGATGTTTTTCCAATCGCAGCGTGAATGATACCAGTTTTATCCACTTTAAAGTCGATTTTACCAGCTTTTACATCCTTCACAGCTTTGGCTACATCCATAGTAACTGTTCCAGTCTTAGGGTTTGGCATTAAACCTCTTGGTCCTAAAACACGACCTAAAGGACCTAATTTCCCCATAACACTTGGCATAGTAATAATTACATCAACATCAGTCCAACCCCCCTTGATTTTAGCAAGGTATTCGTCTAATCCAACATAATCAGCACCAGCTTCTTTAGCAGCTTCCTCCTTGTCTGGAGTAACTAAAGCTAATACCTTTACATCTTTACCTGTTCCGTGTGGTAAAGTTACCACACCTCTTACCATCTGATTAGCTTTTCTTGGATCAACACCCAAACGCATAGCTATATCTACAGATGCATCAAAGTTCTCACTTGCAAGATCTTTGACTTTACTCACTGCTTCTGTTAAAGAATAAACCTTGTTTAGCTCTAACTTAGCAACAGCCTCTTTTTGCTTCTTTGTTAATTTTGCCATTTTAATTAATGCTTAAGGTTTATTAAAAAGGAGCGTCCCCTTTTACGGTTATTCCCATTGAACGAGCAGTTCCTGCCATCATACGCATTGCAGATTCCACAGTAAATGCATTTAAATCTACCATTTTGTCTTCAGCGATAACTTTAAGATCATCCCAAGTTACACTTGCAACTTTGTTACGGTTTGGTTCTCCTGAACCCTTTTTTACTTTAGCCGCTTCTAAAATTTGTACTGCTGCTGGTGGAGTTTTAACAACAAATTCAAAAGACTTATCCTTGTATACTGTAATAGCAACAGGTAAAACTTTTCCTTGCTTATCCTGAGTTCTAGCATTAAACTGCTTACAGAACTCCATGATGTTAACTCCGGCAGCACCTAAAGCAGGTCCAACTGGTGGCGAAGGGTTTGCCGCTCCTCCACGCACTTGTAATTTTACTACTTTACTTACTTCTTTTGCCATCTTTAATTCTTTAGTTAAATTCCTTACACACAATTTGGAAGCGCGTGTAATTCAATATAATGTAACAATTATGATATTTTACTCACTTGCATATAACCCAACTCGAGCGGTGTTTTTCTTCCGAAAATCTTAACCATCACCTCAAGTTTGCGTTTCTCTTCATTCACTTTCTCTACTACACCATCAAATCCATTGAAAGGACCTTCGGTTACTTTAACCGTTTCACCTACATTGAAAGGAATAGCAATTTGATCAGACTGCACAGCCAACTCGTCCACTTTACCAAGCATACGATTGATTTCGCTCTGTCTCATCGCTACTGGCTCTCCACCTTTTGTCTCACCCAAGAAACCGATAACACCGGTAACCGATTTGATAACATGTGGCACCTCTCCTGAAAGATTAGCCTCTACCATCACATAACCAGGAAAGTATACACGCTCTTTGGTGTATTTCTTTCCAGCTCTCATCTGAACAACTTTTTCAGTTGGAACTAACACTTGATCTACAAAATCACTCAGTCCAAGTCTTGAAATCTCTGTTTCAATATATCCTTTAACCTTGTTTTCTTGCCCACCAATTGCACGTACAACGTACCATTTTTTTACAGATTCAGCCATGATTGTGATTTAGACAAATAAATTAAAAAAGTTATCTAGAGCACCTTGAAAAACTTTATCTACAAGAAATACTGACAAGGCAAATAAAACAGTAAAAGTAGCAACTACTACTGTCGTTTTTTGTGCCTCTGCAAAAGGCAACCATGTCATTTTATTGTTTAGTTCTTCGAAAGACTCTTTAACGTATGTTTTAAAACTCATATTTCTCGTTTTATGCACGGGCAGAGAGACTCGAACTCCCGACACCTGGTTTTGGAGACCAGTGCTCTACCAACTGAGCTATGCCCGTATAAAAAGGTGCACTCTAAAAGAGGCACCTTCTTTAATTATAATTGCTTTATCCTAATTATAGGATTTCAGTAACTTGTCCAGCACCTACTGTTCTACCTCCTTCACGGATTGCAAAACGTAAACCAACATTCATTGCGATTGGTGATAATAGATCAACTGTAATAGTTAAGTTATCTCCTGGCATTACCATTTCAACACCATCAGGTAAGTTAATAGTACCTGTTACATCCGTTGTACGAACGTAAAACTGTGGACGGTAGTTGTTGTGGAATGGAGTGTGACGTCCACCTTCTTCTTTCTTAAGAACGTAAACCTCTGCTTTGAACTTATCGTGTGGAGTTACAGAACCTGGCTTACAGATTACCATACCTCTTTTGATTTGAGATTTTTCAATACCTCTCAACAATAGACCAACGTTATCTCCAGCTTCACCTCTATCAAGGATCTTACGGAACATCTCAACACCAGTAATTGTAGATTGTAATTTTTCAGCACCCATACCGATGATATCAACAGTATCTCCAGAGTTAGCTACACCTGTCTCAATACGACCAGTTGCAACAGTACCACGTCCAGTAATAGAGAATACATCCTCAACTGGCATCAAGAAATCTTTATCAACTTCTCTCAATGGCTCTTCAATCCATGAATCAACAGCATCCATCAATTCCATAATTGAATCAACCCACTTAGCATCGTTATTCAATCCACCTAAAGCAGATCCTTGGATTACTGGAGTATTATCACCATCATAGTCGTAGAAAGAAAGTAATTCTCTAACTTCCATATCAACTAATTCAAGTAATTCTTCATCATCAACCATATCCACTTTGTTCAAGAATACAACCATTCTAGGAATACCAACCTGGCGTCCTAAAAGGATGTGCTCACGAGTCTGAGGCATAGGACCATCAGTAGCAGCAACAACAAGAATTGCACCATCCATCTGAGCAGCACCTGTTACCATGTTCTTTACGTAATCCGCGTGACCTGGACAGTCAACGTGTGCGTAGTGACGGTTAGCAGTTTGATACTCTACGTGAGATGTATTAATTGTAATACCTCTTTCTTTTTCCTCTGGAGCGTTATCGATCTGATCGAAGTCTTTTACTTCAGATAGACCTTTGTTAGCTAATACTGTAGTAATAGCTGCAGTTAAGGTAGTTTTACCGTGATCAACGTGCCCAATAGTACCGATGTTTAAGTGCGGTTTCGAGCGATCAAAAGTTTCCTTTGCCATGATTAATAAATTTTAATTCTTAGTTAAATATAATTAGTGTTAATCTTTAAATCATTTTTCACTATTCCTGAGCCAATGACGGGAATTGAACCCGTGACCTCTTCCTTACCAAGGAAACGCTCTACCTCTGAGCTACACCGGCAAAAAATTTGAGCGAGAGACCGGGTTCGAACCGGCGACATTCAGCTTGGAAGGCTGACGCTCTACCAACTGAGCTACTCTCGCATCGACATTCATCGAGCAATATGATAAAAAAAATTGTGGTGAGAGCAGGATTCGAACCTGCGAAGCTTGCGCAGCAGATTTACAGTCTGCCCTCGTTGGCCACTTGAGTATCTCACCAGTGTACTTTTTTTATCCCGTTATTCTTCAAAGAACTGAGCCGATAGAGGGACTCGAACCCACGACCTGCTGATTACAAATCAGCTGCTCT
>JBELHR010000090.1:0-2614 GCA_042091275.1 Flavobacteriaceae bacterium | reverse complement strand
TAAATTTATCATTAGTATTTCATCTTTGAACCTTATATATTTGTCAAAAATGCATTTATATGAAAAAGTTCAAGGAATTTAAGCAAGTTCTTTATGTCTTTATTTTATTAATTCATGTTTCTTGTGCTCAAAAGGATCTCAGTAGAGATGAGCTAGTTTTTTATGCAGATTTCGAGAGTAATCAAGATTCAGAGCAGGTGGATGGTTGGGTCGTAAGAGATTTCAACAGTACTTCGGTATTAGGTAATTTTAATAATGACGGAGCTACCTTTCATATCCAAGATATTGGATCACATGATTATTTATATGTTTCTCTAGACCTTTATATTCACGACTCTTGGGATGGTAATCTAAATGGTTTAGAACCTGACAAGGGGGATTTATGGAAAGTTGCTATTAGACCAGGATTAGAGTTTCCGACAAATGAAAAATTAGTTTATCTAACTTCTTTCTCCAATACTATATGTAATTTTGACTATTGTTTCAAACAATCTTATCCGGATGAATTTCCATCCATTCAAAACCCTAAAAGAGGGAGTTCTGGCAGCTTTGCTGGGCTCTGCAGTTGGGCAGATCGAAATAACGGAACAACCTTATATCGAATTTCTTTTGGTTTCCCTCATGAGGGCAATGCATTGATTATAAGATTTTTTGATGAACTTTTTCAGCCAAACGCCATAGACTCGCCAAAGTGTGATGAAAGTTGGTCTATGGATAATTTAAAAATCCGTGCAATTTCCTACGAATGAAAAATATAGTTAAGATTAGTTTAGTTCTGTTTTTCTTACAGACAGGTATACAAGCTCAAACGATTAATTTGAATGAATCCTTTATTCAGAATAATTTTAGGTTAGCTCAATTAAATGGTGATTTTGACCCATCTGTTTCTTTTGCCGTTTTACCATTACACATTGGTAGAGGAGGAGTGAGTTTTGACAAAAGTATTTTAGGAGGTGACGACTATGGTTCAGAAATTCTTTCATTTTGGAAAGATAGGGGATTAGTCAAAGTTCTTCCGGTGGATTGGAATCTAGAGTTCACGAGTCACCATCCCTTTAGTCGGAATAATGGAGCTATGATTCCAAATAAAGGATTTCAACAATTGATAAGTGCAGGAATTTATGCTGAGATTGGGCCTCTCTCCATTCAATTTAAGCCAGAATACGTCTATGCTGAAAATGCTCCTTTTGACGGATTTCCTGAATCTCATTATGATGTTATTTGGCAGAGACGTTATTATCTCTGGAATAGAATTGATATGCCAGAGCGTTTTGGAGAAAAGAGTTTTAACAAAATTAATTGGGGGCAATCTTCAATTCGGTTAAATTGGAAGAGCTTGTCATTGGGTTTATCAACTGAAAATATTTGGTGGGGACCGGGTATTAGAAATAGTATTATGATGAGTAACCAGGCCCAAGGGATGCCTCATATTACATTTAATTCAAGAAAGCCTTTAATCACTCCTATCGGATCGTTTGAATGGCAGTTCGCAACAGGGCGGCAAGAACCATCTGGTTTTACTCCTCCGGGAACAGATAGAAAAAGTCAAGGACAAATGGTCTATGTCCCAAAAAAAGAGGGAGATTGGGTGTATTTTCAAGGATTTAACTTCGTATATTCTCCAAAGTGGACCCCAGGTCTTTCCTTAGGTATAATAAAATGGAATAATACTTATTACGAAACTATTGAACAGTCAAAGTCCTATTTTCCTGTTTTTGGGAATCTTCTGACATCGGGAGATAAGATTCAGGGTAATAATGCTCTTGGAGGGTTTTTTCGTTGGCTTTGGTCCGATGCAAACACTGAAGTATATGGCGAATTTTATTCCAATGATTCCAAAGCGAATTTTCGAGATTTATTATTAGATACGGATCACTCAAGGGCCTTCAATCTAGGACTTCAAAAAGTGTTTAAATCTAAAAGAAATGCAAAGGTTGATTATTTGTTTTCTTGGGAGTGGACTAGTTTAGGCCAGTCTGGATCACGTGTTTTGCGAAACGCATGGTCTTGGTATCTCCATTTTACTGAAAGACATGGCTATACGAACTATGGTGAGGTTATGGGAGCTGCTATTGGCCCTGGGAGTAATGCGCAATATTTTGGATTAAAGCGTGTTGAAGGAACTACTCAATATGGTGTTTCTTTTGAAATAGTTCAACAGGACAATGACTTCTTGTATTATGCTTTTGAGGATAGCAAAGATTTTAGGAGATATTGGAAGGATTTTAACTTTGGACTTAACTACCAAAAGAAGTTTAACAATTTATGGTTGAGTTCTGAGCTCATCTATTCAAGAAGCTTGAACTATCAGTGGGAGTTAGTTGAAAATGTTAACTTGCCTTATTATCAGCCAGGAACTGATGTCAATAATATTTACATAGGGGCAAAGTTGATGTATCAAATACCTTTTTAACTTTCCTTACCTTTTAGCTGGTTAAAGAGATTTAAATATTGTTGGGTAATATAATCCCAATTATAACGGTGGGTTATTCCTTGTTGAGAGGTTTCGCGAAGAGCTATAATTTTGTTTTCGTTTTTTTCAGCGTACTCTATAAGCTTGCAAGCTGAATCTTTATTTTTTTCAAAATAGAGTCCATGCAAGTCTTCGGATAAC
>JBELHR010000036.1:0-15529 GCA_042091275.1 Flavobacteriaceae bacterium | reverse complement strand
GCCTTGTCATCCAAAGAAAATATTTTTGCCAATTTCATCCCTGGGATCAATTTGGCAATTCGATCTGCTTCGTAAAGTGGTAGATCTAGAACTCTGGCGGTATCTCGTATAGCAGATTTTGCTGCCATGGTTCCATAAGTGATAATTTGAGCAACTTGGTTGGAACCATATTTTTCAATGACATAGTCCATGACCAAGGACCTTCCTTCGTCGTCAAAGTCAATATCAATATCCGGCATAGAAACCCTTTCTGGGTTTAAGAAACGCTCAAAAAGTAAATCGTATTTAATAGGGTCAATATTGGTGATTCCCAGACAGTATGCAACCACGGATCCTGCCGCAGAACCCCTTCCAGGACCTACAGAGACCCCCATGTTTCTTGCTTCGCGAATAAAATCTTCTACAATTAGAAAATATCCTGGATAACCTGTCTTTGCGATAACATCTAGTTCAAAATCGATTCGCTCGGTAATCTCGGGCGTGAGTTCGCCATATCGCTTTTTGGCACCCTCAAAACTAATGTGTTTTAAATAGTTGTTTTCTCCTCTTTTTCCGCCGTCTTGGAGATCTTTTGCGTCTTGAAACTCCTCTCCGATGTCAAATGCAGGTAGCAAGACTTCTCGAGCCAAGTTAAAGGGCTCAATCTTCTCTACTAAATCTTGAATATTTAAAATGGTTTTTGGCAAGTCTCGAAAAAGAGCTTTCATCTCCTCACTAGTTTTGAAGTAATACTCGTGATTGGGTAGTCCATAGCGCAAACCTCTTCCTTTGCCGACAGGAGTGGCTTGTTTTTCTCCATCTTTTACACAGAGTAAAATATCGTGGGGATCCGCGTCCTCTTTGTTTAGGTAAAAGGTGTTGTTAGTGGCTATCGTTTTGACGCTGTGCTCTTTTGCAAATTTTAACAATACGGTATTGATATGGTCTTCGTCCTCCTGTCCGTGACGCATCATTTCAAGGTAAAAATCCTCTCCGAATTGTTCTTTCCACCAAAGCAGTGCTTGTTCGGCTTGCTTTTCTCCAATATTTAGAATTTTATTGGGGACCTCACCATATAGATTTCCGCTGAGTACAATTATGTCCTCTTTGTATTGTTCAATGATTTTCTTGTCGATTCTAGGCACGTAATAAAAGCCATCGACAAAAGCTATCGAAGACATTTTTGACAAGTTTTGGTAGCCATTTTTATTTTTGGCCAACATTACGATTTGATAACCGTTGTCTTTGCGAGTTTTGTCTTTGTGATCTTCACAGACAAAAAATTCGCATCCAACTATAGGTTTTAAAAGCTCTTTTTTCGGAGAATCTATATTGTTCTCTTCCTCGTTTTCGGCTTTAATTTCTTTATTCTTTTTTTGAACTGCATTTACAAAGTGAAAGGCAGCCATCATATTTCCCGTATCTGTTATTGCAACGGCAGACATATTATCTGTAGCGGCTTTCTCTACCAGATTAGAAATTTGAATGGTAGATTGAAGAATCGAGTACTGACTGTGGTTGTGAAGGTGTGCAAACTTTGCTTTTTCTAGAGCATTTAAATCCGCGGTATTGATTTCTGTCTTTTCTCCTCCGCTTTTCGATTTATCTTTATACTTCTGGGATTCTTTTTTGAGATTGACATGGGTAAGACCTATCGGTGCTATGGGACCGTTGTTCAGAACTCTAAATTGCTCAATATAATCGTTTTCTCGCTTGAGCTCCTGAGTAGAATAAGTTCCCCTTCTGAGCAATTCCAAAAAACAACGAGTAGTTGCCTCCACATCCGCAGTGGCATTGTGGGCCTCTGTAAACGCTTTTCCAAATAAAAACTTGTGTAACTCGGTTAGTGTAGGGAGTTTGAATTTTCCACCGCGCCCTCCAGGGATTTGACAGAGGTTTGCCGTTCTCTCTGTACAGGTGTCGAGAATGGGTAAGGAGGTAAGGGGAGTGTTTATGCTTTCCCTATGGTATTCGCAGCCCATTACATTGATATCAAAACCGACGTTTTGTCCCACTACAAACTCAGATTGCTCCAGAGCATTATTAAAAAGTTCGAGGGCTTCTTTCAAATCAATTCCTTGGTCTTGAGCCAGCTCGGTAGAGATTCCGTGTATTTGTTCTGCGTCGTAAGGAATATTAAACCCCTCCGGTTTTATTAAAAAATCGCGATGTTCAATTAATTTTCCATCCTTGTCGTGAAGCTGCCAAGCTAGCTGAATACACCTCGGCCAATTATCCGTATCGGTATAGGGTGCATTCCAGTTTTTTGGTAGTCCAGTAGTTTCGGTATCGAAGATTAAATACATGTAGAAAAGGCCTTTAATAAGAATTTAAAATTACTATAAATTCACGGTTATTGAGGCGCTAATTCCCTTAATTTATCAACAGTTAAAACCCTGAAAACCTGGGTCTATATTTTATTGGGGATTAGCTTATGTGAATTGAAAAGAAATTCGTAATTTTGCAGTCCAAATTAATAACCATAGGTCGAGAACCTATATAATTAAAATTTATGTCAGTAAAAATTAGACTACAGAGACACGGTAAAAAAGGAAAACCTTTTTATGCAATTGTTGCTGCCGATGCAAGATCAAAAAGAGATGGTAAATTCCTAGAAAAAATTGGAACTTACAATCCAAACACAAACCCTGCTACAATTAGCTTAGATGTTGATTCAGCAGTAAAGTGGTTGCAGAATGGTGCACAACCAACAGACACTGCAAGAAACATTTTGTCTTACAAAGGAGCTATGTTGAAAAATCACCTTATGGGTGGTGTTAGAAAAGGAGCTTTAACTGAAGAGCAAGCAGAGGAGAAATTCCAAGCTTGGGTTGCAGAAAAAGCACAGGCAATTGATGCTAAAAAGACAGGTCTTGCTGCCTCTAAAGAAGAAGCAAAAGCACAAGCTTTAGCTGCTGAAAAAGAAGTAAACGAGAAGAGAATGGCTGCTGCTCAGGAAGCGGAAGACGCTTTAAAAGCTGAAGCTGCTGCTAAAGAAGCTGCCGCTGCTGAAGAAGCTGCTGCTGCAACTGAAGAACCAGCTGCTGAGGAGCCTGCTGCAGAATAAATTAAGCTTCTAACATGCGTAAAGAAGATTGTTTTTATTTAGGCAAAATTGTTAGAAAGCACAGTTTTAGGGGAGAAATAGTCGCAAAGTTAGACTCGGATAACCCTGAAATTTACACAGAATTGGAATCAGTTTTTGTCGAATTAGGCAAAAACTTGGTTCCTTTTTTTATTGAAGATATTCGCCTCCAAAAGGAGAATCAACTTCGCATTAAGTTCGAGGATGTAGATGATGACAAAGACGCCAATATGCTTTTGAAATGTGCTTTGTATCTCCCTCAAGAAATTCTTCCCGAGCTTTCGGGTAAACAATTTTATTACCACGAGGTTATAGGATTTCCTGTTTACGATATCGACCATGGCTATTTAGGCGAACTGGTGGGTATTAATGAAGCTACCGCTCAACCACTTTTTGAGATCAAATCGGAAGATCAAGAAATTCTCATTCCTATGCTCGATGAGTTTATTGTTGAAATTGACAGGAAGGAAAATAAATTGCTTCTAAAAGCACCAGAAGGCTTAATTGAATTTTATAAAAATCAATGAAAGAAGTTTTCAAATTTAAAGAGTTTGAGGTCAAGCAAGAAGATTCTGCAATGAAAATTGGGACAGATGGAGTCTTGCTCGGAGCCTGGACTAAAATCGATAATTCAGAAGATTCTGTGTTAGATATTGGTTCCGGTACTGGTTTGATTTCGCTAATGATGGCTCAAAGAAGCGATGCGGAATTGATTGATGCTGTGGAATTAGATCCAGCGGCTTATGAAGAATCTGTCTATAATTTTGAGAATAGCCCATGGGGAGATCGCTTGTTTTGTTACCACAGTTCTTTTCAGGAATTCGCCCAAGAAATAGAGGATAGCTATGATTTGATAGTTTCTAATCCTCCATTTTTTAAAAGAACTACCTCAGTGAGTATTGAGAGGGACCGCGCCAGAAATGACCACAACCTACCAGCCAAAGATTTACTTCAGGGTGTCCAAGCACTCTTGTCTGCTACAGGTCGATTTGCCTGTGTTTTACCTGCAGATGACGCCGAGGGATTTATAGACTTAGCAGAGGAACAAGGCTTGTTCCTAAGCCGAAGATGTGAGGTAAAAGGTCGATTATATACAAAAGTTATCCGCACACTAATGGAATTTGACCGCGTCAAAAAATCAAAGGACTCTGTCCTCTTAGAGCAACTGACTATCGAGATTGAGCGCCACCAATATACCGAGGAGTACAAAGGCTTGGTTCAGGACTTTTACCTAAATATGTAGGCTTAAGAACCGAAAGCTACCTCGACTTCCTTGAAATGTATACCGTGATCTTCTAATTCATTGAGAATAGGATTATAAATCTCTTTACTCAAAGGAATTTGAACCCCTGGTGTTTTTATTTCACCTAAAAGTATTTTTACCGCTGCTATTCCTACCGGAAGACCTACTGTTTTTGCCATTGCCGTGTAAGTTTGATCATCGCCTTTAACGAGCATGGAAGATTCGATTTGTTTTTTCTCTCCTTTTAACTCGTACCCGAATTTGTGAAGCATAACAATCATATCTTTATCATCAGCAGATAAAGACCAAACATCGGATAAAATCTTTTCTAAGATCTGTGCTGGGCTAGCATCTTTGAGTCCGACTTTTTTGTCGGCATTAAAAAGGTCTAATTCTTTTATCTTTTCCCAACGCAAGTCATCTTGAGCGATTTGAAGATAAGATCTCAATTTCAGTTCTACCGAATCCTCTGTATTGTATGCCAAAAAGGAATTTGTGAAATCTCTATAAGACATGTCTTCGCTGTTTTCCATAATATAGCTGTCGTCTGTCATACCGAGTTGAACGAGTAGGTCCCAAGATTTTGAAAATCCAAGACGTCTTATAGTACCTCGAAATAAGGTTTCAATATCTTCCAAACCGTATATTTCACGGTATTTTAAGGAGTCCCTATTTGCATAGCCTTCAAATTTACCAGCTCCGGGAATCGATAAAACTTCTGTTCTCCTAAATAATTTTTGATAAGGAATGTATTTATATTTTCCTTCCTGAATGAATTTTGCAGCTCCACCTTGCCCCGCTAAAACAACATTTCTCGGGTTCCATGTGAACTTGTAATTCCATAAATTATCATCCGATTCAGGGGCGACTAGTCCTCCAGTAAAGGATTCAAACAGGAGCATTTTACCTCCTTTGGATCTAATCTCATTTATGACTTTCATCGCACTCATATGATCAATCCCAGGATCTAGACCAATTTCGTTCATAAATACAAGTCCAGAATCTTTTACTTCTTTATCGAGGGACTTCATCTCATCTGAGATATAGGAAGCCGTCACCATGTGTTTTTTATACTTTAGGCAGTCTTTTGCCAGATCGATATGCATAAATGCAGGAAGCATAGAGATTACGACGTCTGCCTTTTGAACTGCTTCTCTTCTTTTTTCAGTATCTCTTATATCTAATCCCAAACAGATTACATCTTTATCTGTGCCAGCTTTTTCTCGAGCAGCCTCCTCGCTGAGGTCCGCAATACAAAGACTGAAATGGTGAGTTTTGCTCTTTTGGACTAAATATTTTATCAAGTTCGAGGCGGATCTTCCGGCCCCTATAAGTAGAATCTGTTTCATGTTCTTAAATTTCGCTTGCAAAGTAGCAATTATTCGGATTGTTTAATTTAAAACAAAAGAAAATTTATTGTTGAAATTTAAACAACTAAAATTGTTGGTCTTTTTAAATTAATAAATATCTTTGACCTGTATAATTGAATGATGAAAACAAGTCTAGCTATTATTGCATTATTCGGCGGTATCACCGTAATCATGGGAGCCATTGGTTCACATGCCCTAAAGGAAACGCTTTCTCCCGAAGATATGCAGAGCTACAACACGGCTGTTTATTACCAGATGATTCACTTAATCGTCTTGTTAGCATTAAATATTTCAAACTATTTTTCAGCGGATATTATCTCAAAAGTGAATTGGATTTTTGCCATCGGTATTCTCCTTTTCTCTGGTTCTATCTATGTATTTAAATTTACATCCCTTTCTCCAAAGACGTTTTGGTATGTAACCCCTCTAGGTGGTTTTACTTTAATCGGAGGATGGTTTACACTTGCATATTTCTTTTTAAAACAATCCACATAAGGCTATAAACAACAATTAAAATATGAAAAAAACTGCACTCGCTACGAAATCGATTTCGTTATCAGGATTTGGAATTGATCACGATCAAATTCACTATCAACTGGACTCGGATGAATTGATTCATTTGAGTTTAGAAAAAGGAATGGGGAGACTAACAGACTCCGGAGCTTTGGCAATCGACACTGGTAAATTTACCGGTCGTTCTCCAAAGGACAGATTTATTGTCAAGGATGAATTGACAGAAAATCGCGTTTGGTGGGGAGACATCAATATTGCTTTTGATGCAGATAAATTTGATGCCCTTCACAAGAAAATGTTGCAATATGTTTCGGACAAAGAACTTTATGTCAGAGATTGTTTTGCCTGCGCATCCGAGGATTATAGAACATCAGTTCGCGTTATAAACGAATATCCTTGGTCCAACCTGTTTGCTCACAATATGTTTATTCGTCCTACATCGGATGAATTAGAGAATTTTGAGGCAGATTGGACGGTACTCAATATTCCAGGATTTTTGGCAAATCCAGAGGAAGACGGTACGAGACAAGAAAATTTTGCCATCCTAAACTTTACAAAGAAAATCGCTTTGGTCGGAGGAACGGGATATACAGGTGAAATCAAGAAAGGAATCTTTTCTGCTCTTAACTTTGAATTGCCTGTATTGAAGAATACGCTTCCTATGCACTGTTCTGCCAATATGGGAGAAAACGGAGAAGCTGCTATTTTCTTTGGACTTTCAGGTACTGGAAAGACAACGCTTTCTGCAGACCCAAAAAGAAAGTTAATTGGAGATGACGAGCACGGATGGTCTTCGGACAACCAAATTTTCAATTTTGAGGGAGGTTGTTATGCTAAGGTTATAGATTTGGATCCGGTAAAAGAACCAGACATTTATCACGCTATTAAAAGAGGAGCACTTTTGGAGAATATTGTTATTGATCCAAATGGTAAAGTAGATTTTGCAGATGTTTCTAAAACTCAAAACACAAGAGTTAGTTATCCAATTGATCACATTGAAAATATCATGATTCCTTCTGTAGGGAAAAATCCAAAAAATATTTTCTTCTTGACAGCAGATGCATTTGGAGTTCTGCCTCCGGTATCAAAATTAAATCCAAAACAGGCGGCATACCACTTTATATCAGGTTACACTGCTAAAGTAGCAGGAACTGAGGCGGGAGTAGATGAACCACTTCCATCTTTTTCTGCTTGCTTTGGAGCACCATTTATGCCCCTTCACCCGGTAGAATACGCAAATATGTTAAGCGCGAAGATGGAGGAGTCTGGTGTCAATGTTTGGTTGATCAATACAGGTTGGACAGGAGGTCCTTATGGAATTGGTCATAGAATGAGTTTGAAGTATACCAGAGCCATGATTAATGCTGCGCTTTCGGGAGCTTTAGACAATGTGACTTATCAAGAACACAGTATTTTTGGTCTTCAAATGCCAATGTCTTGTCCTGATGTTCCGGACGATTTGTTAAATCCAATCAATACTTGGAAGAACAAAGCGGCCTATACTGCAAAGGCTATGGACTTGTCTTATGCATTTAAAAACAACTTTAAGAAATTCGAAGATCGAGCCGATAACGAGCTCATTGCCGGAGGCCCTAAAGCCTAATCAATAATTTTAAAAAGACAGCTTCGGCTGTCTTTTTTTTATTTGCCTATCTTTACTTTATATGAAGACTAGGTGCAATTGGGTAGGTAAGGATCCTTTATATATTCGATACCACGATACCGAATGGGGTGTTGGGGTCTACGAGGATCAAAAGCTGTTTGAGATGTTGTCTCTAGAAAGTTTTCAAGCAGGATTGAGTTGGATTACTATTTTAAAAAAGCGAGAAACGTTTCGATTGGAATTTGAAAATTTTGATCTGGAAAAAGTCGCTCACTTTAGCTCCGAAAAAGTAGATTCTATGTTGTTGAATAGTGGAATTGTTCGGCATAGAGGAAAAATTGAAGCTACTGTAAACAATGCCAAATGTATCCTGAAAATTATTAAAGAAGAAGGCGGTTTTTACCAATTTTTAAAACCCTTTTTGAATATAGAAAAAGACGCTTCCGTTGCTATTTCGAAAGAACTAAAGAAAAAAGGCTTTAAGTTTGTCGGTGCTACAACGGTTTATTCTTTTATGCAAGCCTCGGGAATGGTCAATGACCACGAGTTAGATTGCTTTAGGTACAAGGAAGTTTAACCCAATACTAATTTATAAACGCTCAACAACTTATGGCAGGCAAAAGACTGTTTAGAATTAAAGATACCGGTTTAGGTTACAAGGTCAAAAAAGGAGCACAACCCATTATCAACAAGGATGGAAGTGCCAATGTAATCTATAAAAACATACCAGTCAGTATCGATAATCTCTATGCCTATTTAATAGATATTTCTTGGACGAGGTTTTTTCTATTAGTCGGTTTGGGATACGTCTTTGTCAATTCGGTGTTTGCGATTTTGTATTTGCTAATAGGTATCGAACAATTGGGATTGGACTCTGTTTCTGTGGTTTCAGATTTTATGAATGCCTTTTACTTTAGTGCACAAACTATAACCACCGTTGGCTACGGAGCCATATCTCCAAGTAGTATGTGGTCCGGATTGCTGTCCTCTTTTGAGGCGTTGATAGGTTTGCTTAGCTTTTCTTTTATAACGGGTTTACTCTATGGAAGATTTTCCAAGCCAAAAGCGTCCGTATCCTTTAGTGATCAGATGATTATACGTCCTTTTGAAGGTGGAAAAGCGATTATGTTTAGGCTGATGAACAAGAGAAGTTCTCTTATGATCGAGCCAGAGGTAAGTGCGACAATATCCAAAGTAAACAAGAAGGGAGATAAGTTAAAAAGAGAGTTTTTTCAAATGCCACTAACCCTTTCCAAGATTCATTATTTGCCAGCTATGTGGACTTTGGTTCACAAAATAGAGGAAGGCACGGCCTTTTATGGTTTGAGTGATAAAGAAATTCTGGAGAGTAAGGCAGAGTTCTATATTATGTTGAAGTATTTCGATGAGGCATACAAACAGCAATTATATCAGCTACATCACTACGATTTGGATGACCTTGAGCAAAATGTTCAATTCGACAGTTCCTATATTTTCGATGAACACGGTTTTATGGAGGTGGATTACGACTCCTTGAGCACTACTTTTCCTATGCGTGAGAACAGTAGCGAATAGAGAAAAAGAAAAGTAGAACTACAAAAATTAGAGCAGCAGATTTCCAAGAACTATTCTTGTAATAAAGTTTGTGAAGACCCTTGTCTTTTGAGTAGCTATAGATCATAAAACCTACAAATGCTATGAAAAAAAGTATAGCGAAAATAATTTGTCCTCGAGTAAACATATTTTTATATTTTTATCAAAAGTAGCCAAAAATAAAATACATGGAAAATAAAATTAAAGCAGTTACAGCCTTTCATACGGCTTTTGGATTGGGAATGAAATCGGACCCGACAGCAGACCTTGGAACCTCAAAAAACACGCTTCGATTCAACCTGATGAAAGAGGAAAATGAGGAATATCTCGAAGCTGCTGAAAACAACGACTTGGTAGAGGTTGCTGACGCACTTGGAGATATGCTCTATATTTTATGTGGAACTATTATCGAGCACGGAATGCAGGACAAAATCACAGAGGTTTTTGAAGAGATTCAACGCAGTAATATGTCCAAATTAGGATCCGATGGGCTTCCTATCTTTCGCGAAGACGGAAAAGTACTCAAAGGACCCGATTATTTTAAACCTAATATTGAGGAGATTCTCCAAAAATAAGGCCTGTTCTAGAGGCTATTTAGGAATCTTATGTCTCCAGTTAAATGGATCTGAACTCAAGTTTTGTTGAAGAGAAGTAAGTCTCTTTTTTAGAAACTCGGCAGTTCCATTTTCGACAGTTCCTATTTCGTAGTCTTTTCCTTTGTATCCAAACCCGGAAATCGGACTGATAACAGCAGCAGTTCCAGAACCGAACATTTCTTGTAGGCTACCTTGCTCAGCTGCTTCGACTAATTCTTTTACGGTAATACTTCGAATAGATACTGGAATACCCTCAGCTTCGGCTAAGGCAATTAAACTCTTTCTTGTAATTCCATCTAGAATTCTATCTGAGGTTGGCGCTGTGATCAACTCACCGTTTATTTTTACAAAAACATTCATGGTTCCCGCTTCTTCGAGGTATTCATGACTGCTCGCATCTGTCCAAATAACTTGCTGATATCCTTCCTGAACAGCTAGACTAGTTGGGTAAAATTGTCCAGCATAATTTCCAGCGGCTTTTGCAAAACCAACTCCTCCATCTGCAGACCTAGAAAATTTCTCCGCGATTAAAACCTTTACAGATCCACTGTAGTAGGCTTGAGCCGGAGAACAGATAATCATAAACTTGTAGGAAGTCGACGGGGAGGCAGAAACACCAGATTCGGTAGCAATCACAAACGGACGTATATACAAAGAGTTACCTTCTCCTTTCATAATCCATTTTTCATCCATAGCCATTAACTTTTCTAGCCCCTCAAAAAAGAAATCTTTTGGGAATTCAGGCATGGCTAATCGCGCAGCAGAAATATTAATTCTCTTGTGGTTGTCCTCAGGTCTAAATAAGTAAACATCGTCTTTGTCATCCTTATAAGCTTTCATCCCTTCAAAAACAGCCTGTCCGTAGTGGAAAACTTTAGCGGATGGGTCCAATGTAATAGGAGCGTAAGGGGTAATTCTAGGATTGTTCCAAGCCCCATCCTCATAATCGCAAACAAACATATGGTCTGTGAAAATATTACCAAAGGTTAGATTTTCAAAGTCTACTTGATTTATTCGGGATTCTTCTATTTTCTGTACGGAGATACTCATAATTTCAAACTAATTTTTATACAAAAGTAATTATTTTATCGGTGTTAAAGCCTCAAAGATTTCATAAATACTTAATCTTCTGCATATGAATTATTATATCTTTGCAAGGCGTAAACCAAAAACTATTGAAGCGTAAAGTTATCATAACAGCCGATGGCTCAACTACCTTACACATTCCAGCATGGAATGAACAGTATCATTCCAAACACGGAGCGATACAGGAGGCTTATCACGTTTTTATCAAAAATGGTTTGTCGACAATAGACAAGAAGGAAGTTTCTATTTTGGAGATTGGTTTGGGTACAGGTCTAAACTGTTTTATTACCCTCTTGGAATCGGACTTGTCTCATACTAAGATAAATTATACCGGTGTAGAAGCCTATCCGATAAAGGAGGACGAATTGTTGCGTTTGAATTTTGTCAACGAGCTTCCCTGCAGAAATCTATGTCACAAATTTGAGGAGATGCATTTGTCTCCATGGGAAAAGTGGCAGGAGGTAACTCCAGATTTTCGCTTGTTAAAAAAGCAGATGTTTATCCATAATATAGCGGATGAGGATTGCTATGATTTGGTGTACTTTGATGCTTTTGGAGCGAGGGTGCAGCCCGAGCTTTGGACGGAAGAGATTTTTGAAAAAATGTATAAATCTTTGAAAAGTGGAGGAGTTCTTGTAACTTATTCTGCCAAAGGTTCTGTGAGAAGAGCGCTGCAAGCGGTAGGTTTTGAAGTTAGCAGATTACCGGGACCTCCAGGGAAAAGAGAAATGTTAAAAGCAGTAAAATTACAATAATGGAAGTAGGAAGATTTAAAAGGAACAAACGCAAAAACAGTATCAAAGGAATTGTTTTGATTGCCTTGCTAGCCCTTGTGATTTATCTTTTCTTTAATATGGATTCCATTCTAGAGAATCTGTTGTCCTAAAATTACTTACCACACTTTATTTCTTGGACTAATTAATATTTTCGCTGCGATGAAAGTTGTGAAAAATGGATAAATCACAGCAGATTTAAGATATTTCGCCCCGCTCAGTTGTCTTTTAATCTTAGGACTATAGCTATAAAAATAAAGTCCATCCACAATTAGCTTAATGAGCCAAATCAAAGAGGCTTGCAAAAAGAATCCTTTTACCAGAAGTGTTATTAAAATAACGAGGGTAGTGAGATTCCCTAAAGCCACTAAAAGTCCTGAAAGTATATGAAAGGGATTTGCGATCCTATTGGTTTTCGATGCCCATCGCAACTGCTGATTGACAAAGTCCTCAGTATTATCCAGACATTTAGTTTCTACAATATTAAAGGGGTTGGATAAGAAATATAGATTTTTTAGACCTGCATTTTTAAAGGCTTTCAGCAAAAACATATCGTCTCCACTGGGTAGATCTAAGTTGTCTTTGTAAGGTTGGATCTTTAAAAAATCCCTTTTTTTATAAAACAAATTTGCTCCGCTAAGGGTGTTGAATACACCTAAATTCGAAGAGGCTTGTGAAAATACAGCAAGACTGAGAAGATTAAAAGATTGGAAGTTCTGCTCTTTACTCAAAACAGGACCTGCTATTAGTCTAGTTTCGGGATTTGCGCCTAGAACTTCTTGGTAATATTCAATTATGGAGTAGGGGAGATTACAATCTATATCTGTGGTCAAAATCCAATTGTATTTTGCAGCATTTACCCCTTGTTCTAAGGCGCTTTTTTTGCCTTTTAAGCCCGAAGAGGTCAATAGGTTGAATCGAGAGTCTTTTTCTTGTTTTAGAATTGAGGAACCCGCATCTGTACTGTAATCGTCAATATAAATAAACTCCAAATCCAAGCCAGTATATTGAATCTGTTTCATATTCTCTATACTATCCTTTATGTGATTTTGACCATTGTAAAAGGGAACCAGTATGCTAATTCCGTTGAGGGAAGTTTTATGTAAGTCTGCTTTTTTATCGATTCTATTTCCTCGAATAATTCCAAAAGTTAGTACACCTATAAAAATCAGATAGCTCCCAAAAATAAAATATAGAATTGCAATCATCTTTTATTGGGAATAAAAAGTGCTAGACCAAAAAGTGCAGGGACAGCCGCGTTAAACACCCAAGAAATAAGGGAAATAAATAGCACAATCTCTGGATTTACACCAAAGGAGGTCAGCACTAGTAAAAAAACGGAAGTCTTAAATACCAAATCAAATAAACTGTAAATAGAGACAAGAGAGCTCAGTAGATAGCTAGCATAAACCCCAATAATTAAGGTATATATATGGACTTCAGGTTGTAAAATATAAATACAGATAATATAGGCGGAACTAAAAGTGAGATATCTGCAAACACTCAAAAAAAGGCTAGACTTCCAAAAGGGAGGGATGAGTTTTTTGTTAAAAGCTATATAAATTGCGAGGCCAATCAGTAGTGCGATACTTGAAATCTCTAATTCTTTTTTATAGGAGGTTTTTAGCTCCAAAGACAGCAGTAATAGAGCAGGAAGTCCGAAAAACAATGTGGTAAACAGTTGAATGTTGTTGTTAAATAGAATATTGCGAGCGACTCTCTTTCGATACTTTGGCTGAAATTCGGCTAATTTTACAGGATACTCCCCTAGTTTTAAAGGGCTAAAAAGAGCTGCAGAATGTGCTTTTAAATTTTGTCTAAAGGCATCGGAGGTGCTTAGTAGGATACTCGGCTTGTTTACCTGTACCCATCTTTTTGATTCCAAGGTCCAATTTACAAGGGATAGGCTCAAAGATATGAGAAGTATATAAATAAAATCGGAAGCAGCTATGACTGGAATTACCATGGCTTCAAAACGCAAATTGGTTTGGGATATAAGGAGATAAAGACATAGTAATACAAGGAGTATTTGTACTGTTTTACCGAGGTATTTATAGTTTTTAAAAGTCAAGCCCTAGTTTAATTTAGTATCTTCGCTAAGATAAGCGCAATTAATTAATTTGACTAAAGAACGCATCATATTAGGCATTGATCCTGGAACGACAATCATGGGTTTTGGGGTGATACGAGTAAAAGGAAAGAGTATGGAGTTTGTTCAGATGAACGAATTGCTGCTCACCAAATACAAGGATCCCTATATCAAGTTAAAATTAATTTTTGAAAGGACTATTGAACTCATCGATACTTATCATCCCGATGAAATAGCTTTGGAAGCACCATTTTTTGGAAAAAATGTGCAATCCATGCTGAAATTGGGACGCGCTCAAGGAGTTGCCATGGCAGCCGGTTTGTCCAGAGAAATACCCGTTACAGAATATTTACCAAAGAAAATTAAAATGGCGGTTACCGGAAATGGTAATGCTTCAAAAGAGCAGGTGGCTAAAATGCTTCAAAGTCTCTTGGGCTTAAAGACCATACCAAAAAATCTCGATGCAACGGATGGTTTGGCTGCTGCGGTCTGTCACTTTTATAATTCGGGTAGAATAGATACCGGCAAAAGTTATTCGGGCTGGGCTAGTTTTGTCTCTCAAAACCCATCAAAAGTCAAGAAGTAGATGGCGGGAATATATGTTCATATACCATTTTGCAAACAAGCCTGTAATTATTGTGATTTTCACTTTTCCACCAAATTAGCAAACAAAACGGAAGTTTTAGCTGCGATGGAGGTGGAGTTAGAACAGCGCAAAGATTTCCTAAAAGGCGAAGAAATTCGAACAATCTACTTTGGCGGTGGAACTCCAAGCATTCTATCGGAGGGAGAATTGGCAAGGATCGTGAATCGCATTCAGAATACCTTTAAACTTTCTTCGGATTACGAATTTACCTTGGAGGTCAATCCCGATGATATTAGTTTAGACAAGCTCAAGTCTTGGAGAGCTCTTGGAATTAATCGACTCTCTATGGGGGTTCAATCCTTTAAGGAATCGGATTTAACTTTTATGAATCGCGCCCACAATTCCGCGGAGGCAATAGATGGGCTGCGTTTGGCTCGTTCTATTTTTTCAAATATCAGTATAGATTTGATTTACGGTGTTCCGGGTATGAGCTTGGAGGACTGGGATAGCAATATATCTGAGGTTATAGCTATGGATGTTCCACATGTATCTGCTTATGCTCTCACGGTGGAGCCAAATACCAAATTGGCCAATCAAATTGCTAAGGGCAAATGCCAGCCGGTAGATGAAGATATGGCAGCGGTGCATTTTGATCATTTGGTGAGTCGTCTAGATCAAGCCAATTTTGAGCACTACGAGATTTCTAATTTCGCCAAGTCCCATTTTCGATCCGAACACAATAGTAGTTATTGGTTAGGAGAAACCTATTTAGGGATTGGTCCAGCTGCCCATTCCTATAAAGATAATATACGCTCTTGGAATATTTCCAATAATACAAAATATACAAAGGCTCTTTCCAAAGGAGAGGATTATCGGGAGACAGAAATGCTCTCTGTTCAAGAACAGTACAATGAGTTTATTATGATTAGTCTCAGGACAATCGAGGGTATATCTGAGTTAAATCTTATAAATCGCTTCGGTGTTTCCGTCTTTGAGCGATTTAAATCGGATGTATCCGATTTTATTTTACAAGG
>JBELHR010000089.1:0-2635 GCA_042091275.1 Flavobacteriaceae bacterium | reverse complement strand
ATCATCATCCACATTAAAATATCCTAAACGTTGAAACTGAAAACGTTCTCCTATACTAGCTGTTTGCAAACTTGGTTCTAAATAAGCTTCAATAATTTCTAAAGAATTAGGATTTATAAACTCCATAAAGTCTTTGTCTTTATGAGCATCTGGTGCTTCGTCTAAAAACAATCTATCATAAGCTCTCACTTCTGCTTTCACAGCGTGTTTTACAGATACCCAGTGCAAAGTACCTTTTACTTTACGTTTGCTCTCTTCAGTATCCATTCCAGATTTTGTTAACGGATCGTACGTACACTGAATTTCAATTACATTTCCATCTTCGTCTTTCGTACAGCTATTTGCAGTAATAAAGTAAGCGTTTTTTAAACGCACTTCTTTTCCTAACTTTAAACGGAAGAATTTTTTATTTGCTTCTTCTCTAAAATCCTCTTTTTCTATATAAATTTCACGAGAAAAAGGCACTTCTCTACTTCCAAATCCTTCTTCATAATCATTATAGTTAGCGTCTAATATTTCCTCTTTTCCTTCAGGATAATTGGTAATAACCACTTTTACAGGGTCTAAAACCCCCATAACTCTTTTGGCAGTATTGTTTAAATCCTCACGAATTTTAAACTCTAATAAAGCAACATCAATTACATTTTCACGCTTAGAAACCCCAACAGTTTCAACAAAACTCTTAATTGCATTTGGTGTGTAACCACGCCTTCTTAAACCAGAAATTGTTGGCATTCTTGGATCATCCCAACCAGCAACATTTCCATTTTCAACTAAAGTTAACAATTTACGTTTACTCATAATTGTGTAACTCAAATTCAAACGAGAAAATTCGCGTTGTTTTGGCGGATTTGGGTATTCAGATCTGCTGTATTCAACAACATGATCGCGAAACCAGTTGTATAATTCTCTGTGAGGTTTAAACTCTAAAGAACACAAAGAATGCGATATTTGTTCAAGATAATCACTCTCACCATGCGTCCAATCATACATTGGGTATATGCACCAGTCATTGCCAGTTCTATGATGCGCTTTGTACATAATTCTATACATTAAAGGATCGCGCATTAACATGTTTGGGTTTTCCATATCAATCTTTGCACGCAACGTATGTTCCCCTTCCTTAAACTTACCCTCTTTCATTCCTTGAAAAAGCTCTAGGTTTTCTTCTACAGAACGCGTTCTAAAAGGACTATTTGTTCCTACCTCAGTAGGCGTACCTTTTTGAGCACGCATTTCTTCAGAAGATTGAGAATCTACATAGGCTTTGCCATCTTTAATTAACAAAACAGCCCAATCGAACAATTGCTGAAAATAATCTGAAGAATAACATTCATTTGCCCAAGAATAGCCTAGCCAAGAAATATCTCTCTTAATAGCATCTACATACTCTTGTTCCTCTTTTGCAGGATTTGTATCATCAAAACGTAAATTTACAGGCGCATTATAAGTTTCACCTAAACCAAAACTAATTCCGATAGCTTTTGTGTGACCAATATGCAAATACCCATTAGGTTCTGGCGGAAAACGAAAGCGTAAATTTTCTTTCGGCATGCCGTTTGCCAAATCTTCTTCTATAATATGCTCTAAAAAATTGAGCGATTTATTCTCTTCAGACATAATTAAATATAATTGATTTTCTTGTTTTAGCGAGCGCAGTCGGTATACAAGAAAAGTAAGCCACAAAATTAAGTAAAATAACTTGTATATTTTCATTTTGGGCGTTCCCTTTCAGGTCGCGCTTTCCGTTTTATCTTTTTAGCTTAAAAAAGAGCCAAAAAGGATGTCACTTCAATCGCTAACGCGGGCATTTTTAGGGCTAAAAAAGATTAGAAATAGATGCATAGCCTTTATTTTATTGTACTTTTACACACATTAAGTCGGTTATTTTTTAAAATTTAGAATTAGTTTTTTTAATGGGAACAATACAAGTAAATAATATTAAGTTATACGCATTTCACGGATGTTTAGATGAAGAAGCAAAAATAGGCTCTGAATATAAAGTTGATGTTGAAGTAAAGGCAGATTTAAAAAAATCATCAAAAACAGATGCGTTAATCGATACCGTAGATTATGTGCATTTAAATCTTATTGTAAAAGAAGAAATGGCAATACGCTCTGAGTTGTTAGAAGAAGTGGCACAGAGAATATTAGATAGAATATTTAAAGAAATTTCTATGGTAAAAAAAGCCAAAGTTTCCGTAGCAAAAATAAACCCACCTATTGGCGGAAACGTAGAAGAGGTTGTTATAATTCTCACAAAAAAGCGATAAACTAAAAAAACACTTGCAATACTTGTAAATTTGCGTAAATTTGCAGTCCTTATAGTAAATTCTTAATTTTTCAGGAATTAATTTATAAGTCAAAAGGTGTCTTGGCCGAGTGGCTAGGCAATGGTTTGCAAAACCATGTACAGCGGTTCGAATCCGCTAGACACCTCAAAAAAGCCCTCATCTTTAGATGAAGGCTTTTTTAATTTTAAAAGAATGATAAAGAGGTTCTTAAAACAAGTTTATTTCTTCATAAACTTTTTAACTATCTCTTTTTGTTGGTCTACAATCTTAATAATGTACATGCCACTTTGTAAATGATTGACATCTACTTCACTTGATGTTGCTTTGGATACTATCAACTT
>JBELHR010000009.1:62551-71782 GCA_042091275.1 Flavobacteriaceae bacterium | reverse complement strand
TATTATCGAATCATTTGCTTCTCTATGTTTCCCTTGATGCTTTTTCAAGCATATAAGCAATTTGCAGATGGTCTATCCCTGACTAGGTACGGTATGAGGGCTACATTGTGGTCTAATGTCGTAAATATTGGCTTTAATTATTTGTTGATTTACGGAATCTGGATTTTTCCTGAATTAGGTATTGTTGGCGCAGGTTACGGAACCTTGATAGCCCGATTCTTTATGCTGTTTATGCTGCTCTACCTCTATACCTATCGCGAATCTTTTGGTGCTTATCGCGGAGGTTTTGGGTTTAAGGCCTTAGATAAAATAGTTTTGAAAAAAATTGCCTCAATAGGTCTGCCTACTTCACTACAAATGCTTTTTGAGGTGGGCTTATTTGCTTCTGCCGTATTGTTGTCCGGTGTTTTGGGAACCATCCCGCAGGCTGCAAATCAGATTGCATTGAATTTGTCCTCGATGACCTATATGATTGCTGTGGGATTGGGAGTGACCGCAACCATTAGAGTCGGAAATCAAAAAGGATTGTTAGATTTTGAAAATTTGAGAAGGATAGCCTTTTCTATATTTATTTTGATGGTAATCATAGATATAGGATTTGCCTTATTCTTTATTCTTTTTAACAAGTATCTACCGCTTCTCTATATCGATGATATTAGTGTTACGGCCTTGGCATCTCAATTGCTTATAGTCGCTGCATTATTTCAGATATCGGATGGAGTTCAGACCGTTGTTTTGGGAGCCCTACGCGGTTTACAAGATGTAAAAAAGCCTATGTATATAACCTTTATAGCTTATTGGGTCATCGGTTTTCCCTGCTGTTATTATTTGGGATTATACACGGAAATGAAATCTGTAGGCATATGGCTAGGATTATTTATAGGACTTACTGCATCAGCAGGAATGTTGATTTATCGCTTTAATAAATTATCACAAACTTTAACACAGAAATAGTATGGAATTACCTAAATTTTTACTCGGAGATCACAGTGAATATAATGAGGATATATTTGTCATTCATACCGATTTCCCACGATTTATTATCAACCTAAAAGATGATGAGGTGGAGATGATAGAGGACGTATCCGAACAAGATCAAGAAGATCTCGAAAATGAAATGGCGCAATTAATTGAAGATGCTGGAGCCTTCTATGACAAGGAGATGAAGGCTTTTGAAGATCTATAGGTAGAACTTACTTTTTTGCCTCTACAAGCTCTATTTGGGCTATTTTTGCCAAAGTAGTAAATAGTCCATAGTTTAAAGTAACTTGGTTCTTTTCAATTTTGTCAATAGTCCCAATAGATCTAGAGTCTATTAAACGAACGCGGTCTCCAACTTTATAGTTGTAGTTCGCTTTTATTTTTTGCAGTTCGTTTTCCTTTTTCTTTTTCTCCTTTCTAACCTCAGTCACTTTTACGAGAACCTCTTCTTCTACTTTTTTGAGGGTTTTCTTCTTTTCTTCAATCTGTTTTTTCTCTTTTAGTTTTTCTGCCTTCTTTTTAGGTTTTTGACCTGCGGTTTTCTTCGTGTGTTTGGTCTTTTCAGACTGAGCCCATTTGGTAAAAGCTGCTAGGAGCTCTTTTTTATTGTTGGTTTGAAAATATTTATTAAAAAGCTCGTTGGAACGACGACCATAACCGAGCATTTTTTGATTTTCATCATAAAGGGATTGAAAGTCTGCGAGTTTTTCTTGAATCTTTATCTCCTTATCACTTAAACTATCTGCGCTTAGTTTTGCTTTGTCTGTTTGATTTTTTAGCTGGTCTGCGGTGGCCTGGAGTTTACGTCTTTGGTCTTGTAATTTTGAAATGGTTTTGTCCAGCCTTATCTTTTCAGTTTCTACTCTTTTTTTAGCGCGGTTAATTAGACTGTATGGGATTCCGTTTTTTTGTGCTACCTCGAAGGTAAAAGAGCTCCCTGCTTGTCCGACATAAAGCTTGTAAAGAGGACTTAGTGTTTTCTCATCAAATAGCATACTGGCATTTGCAACTCCGGGTAATTCGTTTGCTAAAACCTTTAAATTGGAGTAGTGGGTAGTGATTACACCGTAGGCTCCTTTGTTGTAGAATTCTTCTAAAAATATTTCTGCCAATGCACCTCCCAATTCCGGATCTGAACCCGTTCCAAACTCGTCAATTAAGAACAGAGTGTTGTCCGAACACCTCTTTAAAAAAGACCTCATGTTTTTGAGTCGGTAACTATATGTACTTAACTGGTTTTCAATGGATTGGTTGTCTCCAATATCTGTTAAAATATCATCGAAAAAGTGGATGCTAGAACGCTCGTCTACTGGAATTAAGATTCCACTTTGAATCATGAGTTGTAAGAGTCCCATAGTCTTTAAGGTGATACTTTTTCCTCCGGCATTTGGACCGGAAATAACAATAATAGACTGGCTGTCGTTGAGCTCAAAACTCTGGGGTACCGTCTCCAAATTTTTGGAATTATTTTGTTCCAAAAGTAAGGGGTGATAGGCATTGATGTATTTGAGTTTTTTATTTTCGGGGAATAAGGGAAGTACGGCGTTGATAGCGGAGGCATATCTCGCTTTTGCAACGGTGACATCTATATATGCCAAAATTTCTTGATAGGTGCTTAAAAGGATTGAATACGGTCTAATTTCTCGATTTAACTCCTGAAGAATTTTTATGATTTCTTGTTTTTCATCATACATTAAATCTTGGAGTTCTCTCTCTAGCTTTAAAGTTTGTTCTGGACTAATAAAAACGATAGATCCGGTTTTTGAACTGCCGACAACAGAACCCTTGACTTTCTTTCTGTACATCGCTTGAACCGCTAGAACTCTCCTGTTTTCCAAAACAGATTCTTTAATGTCGTCCAAAACACCCATACTGTTATAACGAGCAAGTGCTTTGGTAAAACTGTCTCCTATAGTTCCGCGAACCTTTAATAGAGATCTTCTAATACTTCTCAAATTAGGAGATGCCTTGTCATCCACTTCGCCGTATCTGTTGAGAATATGGTCTATCTTTTGGTGTACTGCGGGATTGATTTCTGTATTTTGTACTCTGTAGTGTAGGTTGGGGAATTGCAAAGAGAACTTTGAAATAAATTTCAATACTTCTCCACATGTTTCAGATACATTCCTCAAGCGGTTATAGCCTTCTGGATTTAAAAAACTATCCTCTACCTCAAGCATTTCCAAATCGGCATCTATATTTTCGAAATAATGTTTTGGCAAAAGGTTTTCCGATTCAAAGGACTGCAGCACTTCATCGACTCGTTTTAATTCCTCAATTGCCGCCTTTCGATTTGCATAAGGTCCGATGCTATCGACATTGGACTTGCCCAAAGTAGTCAAAGTCAATAGCTTGATTCTGTCCAATACCTCTGGAAATTCTAAATCTGATAATATTTTCTTTGAGATTTTACGCATAAGTCTATCTTTGATAAAGGCTGACCAAAAATAAGCTATTTTATGAACAAACAAGCAATTGTAGACTGGCATGATTCCCTTCTTTTTGAGATGGATAAGCCCTATTTCAAAGACCTTGAGTCTCGCGTTTCAAAGGCTTATCAATCCAAGGTAGTTTTTCCTCCTGAAAACCAGATATTTGAAGCTTTTACGAGAAGTTCATTCGAGAATATTCGGGTCGTTATTTTGGGTCAAGATCCTTATCACGGAATTGGTCAGGCAAATGGTTTGGCTTTTAGTGTAAATCACGGAATACCAATCCCTCCATCACTTAGAAATATTTTTAAGGAATTGGATAGGGAAGGTCTTCCGACTTCTCTTATCGATGGGAATTTGGAATATTGGGCAAATCAAGGTGTATTTCTATTGAATAATGTTTTAACTGTAGAGCAGGGCAAGGCAGATTCTCATAAAGATTTTGGATGGCAAAATTTCACCGATAAGGTCATTAGTACTTTGTCTGAGAAAAGAGATGGAATTGTGTTTTTGTTATGGGGTGGAAAGGCACAGGCTAAGAAATCCTTAATAGACTCGAAAAAACATCATATCCTGACTTCAGGCCATCCTTCGCCACTGAGTGCAAATAGAGGATATTGGTTCGATAATAATCACTTTAAAAAGGCAAACGAAATTCTCGCGGATCAAGGACAGGAGTTAATAAACTGGTAGATTAATTTTTCTCTACCAATCTATTTAAGGTGAATTGAATCAAATCTTCTACCGTTTTTTCAGGCTTAGAGCTAAATTCTCCAGTAACCCTATTGGCTAAAATAGCATTTAAGGAGCAGGCGCGATGCCCCAGAATAGCGGATAGACCATAGATGGCAGAAGTTTCCATCTCGAGATTTGTTATGCTTTGGTCCGACCAATTAAACTGTTCTATTTTTTGATTTAAATCCTTTCTCCTCAAAGGTATTCTTATACTTCTTCCCTGAGGGCCATAAAAACCATTGGCGGTTGCTGTAATACCTTGAAAAACCTCTTCTGATGCAAATAAATTCAGGAGTTCCTCATCTCCTTTTACAGCATAAGGCCTACCTCTTTCCAAAGGCCAATCGGTGTGTGTGATAAAGGCATTTTCAAGCTCTTGATTCCGATAGTTCTCTGTTTGATAGGAGTGGAGCAGGGTATTTAAGCCCAATCCGAAAGTACTGATTAAAAAACGGTCAATTGGAATGTGTTTTTGCAAGGAGCCGGAGGTTCCAATGCGAATTATTCTAAGAGATCTGTGCTTAGGTTTAAGTGTTCGAGTTTCAAAGTCAATATTAGCCAAGGCGTCGAGCTCATTTAAAACGATGTCTATATTGTCTGGCCCAATCCCTGTGGAAATCACATTTAATCGCATCCCTTTGTAGCTTCCGATAACGGTTTTAAACTCTCTTTTTTGGACCGTAAATTCAATCTCGTCAAAGTGACTGCTTACTAAATCCACGCGATCGGGATCTCCGACAAATATAAGAGTGTCGCAAATATGTTCCGGTTTGAGATTTAGATGGTAAATGCTGCCATCGGGGTTAATGATGAGTTCTGAATTTGGAATTGCTTTCATAATCTCCGTTTAACCGCCTACTCGTTTAACTTTATAATTTTCAGAGAGGAGTATTTCCATTATCTTATCTCTGTATTTTCCTTGGATAATTATCTCACCATCCTTAACGCTACCTCCAACACCACATTTGGTTTTAAGTTTTTTAGCTAGAGTTTTGAGGTCCTCATCGGATCCCTGAAATCCACTTATGACAGTGACGGTTTTTCCACCCCGACCTTTGTTGGAGAAATGTGCTTCAAGATATTGATTCTCTGGAGCTAAAGTTTCAGTTTCTGCACCCGTTCCCGGATCGAAATCGTCGTTTGTGGAAAACACAAAACCTCCTAAATCGGATAAGTCAGATATTTTTTTATGCTTTTTTGCCATTTTATTTCTTTTTGATATTGGACCAAGCGAAACGCATAAAAACCACAGAGGAAATTACTAGACCTATTCCTAAAAATACAAGGGAGTAGTCCTGCTCAAAAATTTTGAGTACTGTTCCTATAATTAAGAATAAGATTCCCAGGCCAAATCCAATTAGAAGTTTGCGGTCTATCATTTGATCAATCCTAATTCTCTTAATCTCTCGTTTAGAAATTCTCCCGCGGTAATATCTTCAAAACCTTTTGGGTGATCTTCGTCAATACAAGACTCTAAACAATTCAAAGGCATGTCACTGATCGGATGCATAAAAAACGGGATGGAATATCGAGAAGTACCCCAAAGTTCTTTAGGAGGATTTACAACGCGATGAATGGTTGATTTTAACTTGTTATTCGTGTGACGAGACAGCATATCTCCCACATTGATCATCAATTCTTCTGGACTGGCAATTGCATCGATCCATTCACCTTCCATATTTTGGACCTGAAGCCCTTTTCCTTGTGCTCCCATAAGAAGTGTTATCAGATTGATATCTCCGTGAGCAGCTGCTCTCTCAGCTCCTTTGGGTTCTTGAAAGATTGGAGGGTAATGGATTGGCCTCAAAATACTGTTTCCATTTAAAATGAAATTATCAAAGTAAAACTCGTCGATCTTTAAATATAAAGCTAGCGCTCTTAAGACATACTTCGCAGTTCTCTCGAGTTGTTTAAAAGCTTCCTTACCAACAGCGTTAAAGTGCTCTAGTTCATTTACTAAAACGTTAGGAGGGTATTCCGCTTCGAGTTTTGCGTTGTTCTCTACGTATTGTCCAAAATGCCAAAATTCTTTTAAATCTCCTTCAGATTTACCTTTGGCACTCTCTTTTCCAAACGAGGTATAGCCTCTTTGGCCTCCTATTCCAGGAATCTCATAGCCTTCTTTAATACTGTCTTCCAGCTCAAAGAAAGCTGCAATTTCACGATATAAATCATCCGATAGTTTCTGATCCAAAAAATGGCCTTTAAGTGCTACAAAACCAATTTCTTCATAAGCCTTTCCAATAGCATCGACAAAGGCTTGTTTTCTTTGAGGATCCTCTGATAAAAAGTCCTCTAGATTTACACTAGGTATCGCATTCATAATTTATTTCTTTTTAAAAGGAATTAAATAAGATATCGTATAACTAAATCGCGTTCCAATATTGTTTACCGATGTTCTTCCAATACCGGGTACGAATAAGTTTTCAAATCCTTCGGGTTGATCTTCCGTAATAATCTTACTGAAAGCCACCTGTACGCCTAAAAATAGATTTTTAAAAGTTTCTACTTTCAAACCTGCTACCATTTCAAACCAATGTGCATTTAATCTGTCGCTCTGAGCGGACTGAGGGTTAAATGCGTAGTCTGGAAAATAAGTTCCAGAATTATAATAGGTCACTTCTGTGACTTTTTGAGTGAAATTAGCAAAACCATAACGTCCACCGATAAAGATTTCGTTATTCATATCTAGCCAATTATTATATGCGTTATAATTCACTCCAATTTTAGCAAAGTTACCCTTTGTATTGTAATCAAAAAAATCTTCCGAACCAAAATAGCTCTCTCTTCCTAGTTCTGCAGCCAGATACCAGTTTTGTTTAAAACGGTAATCTGCTATCAGCTCCAATCCTTGATCGTCCTTGTCAATGATGCTAACGAGGGGAGGCAGGATATTGATACCAACTCTAAACCCCCAGTTTGTCTGCCTTAAACTATCGGTTTCACTCTCGGGTAGTTCCGAATCTTGTGCAAAACCGCAAAAGCTTACAAGCAATAAGAGACTAGTGATATATTTTAATGGAAGTACTCGCTTCATCAATAATGTCTGTGTTTAAAATTTCAATTGAGTTAATCCAATTCGGATTATTTAAATCTAATGAAAACTCTGTAAAAGTAGTTTTGAAACCACATGATCTTGAGATGTATTCCGATTCTCTGTTATAATTAAATACCAAATTATCCTGAATTTCTCCAGATTGAAAGAGGTAAGGGGTCTGAGATAGATTCAAATTCATCGGTATCGCAATAGAATCCGTTGACCTATTTTGAATATAATCGCCAAAGTCCTCCGAGCTGACAGTCAGACTGTCAACTGCTTTTTTTTCCTGGGGATTGTCTTTGTCGTAAAAAGTTATAATCACAAATGGAGTTCCTTCTTGAAGACAGATATCCTCATTTTCGCAGGAGGAAAAAAACAGAACAAGTATAAAGGCAAAGGCCATCATTCTTCTAGTCATGACTTACAGGGTCTTTTTGAACAGGGTTTTTAATTTTTTCCAATAGTACGATATTTTCTACGTGATGTGTTTGTGGGAACATATCTACTGCCTTGGTTCTTGTGATTTTATACATATCGCTCATCAAAGCTAGGTCTCTGGCTTGAGTTGCAGAGTTGCAACTAACGTATACGATGCGTTCTGCTTTGATTTTTAGTAGTTGCTCAACTACTTTTTTATGCATTCCATCTCTAGGAGGGTCTGTTATGATCACATCGGGATGTCCGTGTTCTCGAATAAAAGCATCGGTAAATACATCCTTCATATCACCGACAAAAAACGAAGCGTTTTCTATTTGGTTGTTTTTGGCATTGGATTTTGCATCGGCAATAGCCTCTGGTACAGATTCTACTCCAACTACCTTTTTTGCTTTTTTGGATACAAACTGAGCTATTGTTCCCGTACCTGTGTAGAGGTCATAGACCAATTCTTCTCCACTTAAATTTGCGAAGTCTCTGGTGAGTTTATAAAGTTCGTAGGCCTGCTTTGAGTTTGTTTGATAGAAAGATTTTGCGTTAATTTTAAATTTTAGCCCCTCCATTTCTTCAAATATATGATCTCTACCATCAAAACAAATTATCTTTTGATCGTAAATACTGTCATTTCCTTTGGAATTGACCGTATACTGAAGAGAGGTTATTTGTGGGAAATTGTTTTTAAGGTGGTTCATTACTTTTTGAATCGAATTCTTATCGTTTTCAAAAAACTGCATAACAACCATTATTTCTCCAGTCGATGCAATACGAATCATCATAGTCCTCAAAAAACCTTCTTGAGTTCTTGGATTGTAAAAACTGATATTGTTGTTCTCAGCGAATGCTCTCATTTCATTTCGCAAGGCATTCGACGGGTCCTCTTGTAAGTGACATTTTTGAATATCGAGAATTTTGTCCCACATTCCTGAAATATGGAATCCCAAAGCATTTCTAGATCCCAAATCTTCTTGTCCAGAGTCAATTTCTTCTGGTGTTAACCAACGATTCGCGGAAAAAGAAAACTCCATTTTATTGCGATAAAAATAGGTTTCCTCACAGGGAAGAATAGATTCCACCTCAGGAAGATCTAAATGACCAATTCTGATAAGATTGTTTGTGACCTCTTCTTGTTTATAGTGCAATTGCCAGTCGTAGGACATGTTTTGCCATTTACAACCACCACAATATTCAAAGTGTTCGCATGCTACTTCCGTTCTCTTGTCGGAAAGTTTTTGGAAGTTCGTCACTTTACCTTCGTAAAAGGCTTTTCTCTTTTTACCGGTTTGAACGTCTACAACATCACCGGGAACCGCATTGTTTAAAAATACAACTCTTCCATCTGGAGCTTTAGCCACAGCTTTACCTCTCGCTGCTGCATCAAAAACTTCTAATCCTTCAAAAATTTGTGGTTTTTTCTTTCTACCCATGCGGCAAAGGTACAGTTTTCTTTAAAAAAATGCTCTGACCAAATCAAAATTACTCCACAGAAAGGATATAATCGCTCAAGGCTTTTAGAACTTCTTCTGACATGTTTTTTGTCAGGCTAATATTTGCCTGCATCATAGCGATTTGTCCAGCATCTTCTACAACTATTGCTTTGTTTTCTCCTTT
>JBELHR010000009.1:22280-62451 GCA_042091275.1 Flavobacteriaceae bacterium | reverse complement strand
TTTGAAATAGTAGTTTTCTCATTAGGTTTTAATTAGGTCCTCTCAAATTTATCAAATTTTATTGTTAATTTCGCGGCTATAGGATGATTTCTCTCCGAGATAAAGCAGGAATTTAGATTCTTTAAATTAAAATTTTTCAACATGTCAATATCCATAGATTCAAGTCAAGTTGCGATAGATCTCGAAAATAAATATGGTGCACACAATTACCACCCTTTACCAGCCGTTCTCAAAAAAGGAGATGGTGTTTATGTTTGGGATGTAGAAGGCAAGCGCTATTACGATTTTTTAAGTGCTTACTCTGCTGTAAATCAAGGTCACTGTCATCCAAAAATAATTAATGCTTTAACGGAGCAAGCCAAAGAGTTGACACTTACCTCAAGAGCATTTTACAACGATCAATTGGGGCCTTATGAGGAGTATATGTCTTCTTATTTTGGTTTTGATAAGATTTTACCGATGAATACAGGAGCTGAAGCAGTAGAAACAGCATTGAAGATTTGTAGACGTTGGGGAGTAGAAAAAAAGGGAATTGCTGCGGACAAAGGAAAAATCATCGTTTTTGACCAGAATTTCCACGGAAGAACGACCACTATTATTTCTTTTTCAACAGATGAAGATGCACGAAAGAACTTTGGTCCTTTTACCGATGGTTTTATAACGATAGATTACAACGATAAAGAAGCTCTAGATACTGCTTTGGAAATTGAAGATGTGGTTGGAGTTTTGATAGAACCTATTCAAGGAGAGGCAGGAGTGAATGTTCCAGATTCAGATTACTTGCCTTATGTAGCCAAAAAGTGTAGAGAGAAAAATGTGCTGTTTATGGCTGATGAGATTCAAACCGGAATAGCCAGAACAGGAAGTTTATTAGCGGTTTGTGGAGATTGTACTTGTGGAAAAGGTTTGTGTTCTTGGGATACCAGTTCTGCAAAACCAGATGTGTTGATTTTGGGTAAAGCACTTTCAGGAGGTGTTTATCCTGTTTCTGCTGTTTTGGCAGACGACGCCATAATGGATGTTATAACACCAGGTTCTCACGGATCTACTTTTGGTGGGAATCCAATCGCTGCTCGAGTTGCTATGGCAGCTTTGGAAGTAGTTAGGGAAGAAGGTTTAGCTGAAAATGCGCGAGTTTTAGGGAATCTTTTTAGAGAGGAGCTGAATAAATATATTGCAGATACGGATTTGGTGACTTTGGTTAGAGGAAGAGGATTACTCAACGCTATTGTAATTAATGATAGTCCAGATAGTTCGACTGCATGGGATATCTGTGTAGCGTTAAAAGAAAATGGTCTTTTGGCGAAACCAACCCATGGTAATATCATTCGATTTGCTCCGCCACTTGTTATGACAAGAGAGCAATTACTAGATTGTGTAGGTATTATAATTAGGACACTAAGAGATTTTGAATAAATAATAAAGGAGCTTTAATTAGCTCCTTTTTACATTGAGATAATGAACAAAATAGGAAGTTTAATTCCAAATCCAAAAAAAGAACCCTTTGAATTCGAGGAGTTCGGACAAAAACGAGAAGATAATTATCATTGGATGCGTCTGACAGACGATCAAAAAGAAGCTTCAGAAAAAGATGAGCAAACACGCGAAGTGTTGGAGCATTTACATTCAGAAAACGCATATTTTGAGAAGGAGACGAAGTCTACAGAGAGTCTGAGAGAGGAGCTTTTTAAGGAAATAAAATCACGAGTCAAGGAAGATGATCAATCGGTGCCTTATTTCAAAAAAGGCTACCATTATATCAGCAAGTATGAAAAGGGAAAACAATATCCGATCTATGTCCGTAGAAAGGAATTGATGTCCAATCCCGAAGAGTTGCTCTTTGATGTAAATATCATGGCTAAAGGGCATGAATACTACAACTTGGGAGGTATGAGTATAAGTCCAGATAATTGTTTTGCGATCTTTGGAGAGGATACTGTCAGCAGGCGACAATACAAATTAAAACTAAAGGATTTACGCAGTGGGGAGATAAAGGATCTAGGTATTTCAAATACCAATGGTTCTGCGGTTTGGGCAAGTGATAGTAAGACTGTTTTTTTTACAGAAAACGACCAAAGTACACTTAGAAGTAATAAAATATTTAGGTTTAGAGTAGATGAGGATGCCGATCCGGTTTTAGTTTTTGAGGAAAAAGACGAGGCGTTTAACACCTTTGTGACAAAGACAAAGTCAGAGGCTTTTATCGTTGTTGGATCTTTTAGCACAAATAGTACAGAATATCGATTTGTTTCTTCAGAAAACCCTGAAAACCCTTTTAAGGTGGTCCAAGAAAGGACAGCAGATCTCGAATATAGTGTTGCTCACTATGAGGATTATTTCTATATCCTAACCAATGCGGATAAGGCGACTAACTTTAAATTAGTCAAAACCCCTATTGGACAAACTGAATTGGAAAATTGGAAGGATGTTATTCCACATCGCGAATCGGTTCTTTTGGAGGATATCTCTATTTTTAAGGATTTTTTGGTTTTAGAGGAAAGAAAAAACGGACTGAATCTCATCCGAATTAAGTTTTGGGATAATTCTCAAGATTATTATTTGCCTTTTGAGGAAGAAACTTACTCCGCCTATGTCTATTCAAATCCAGAATACGATACGGATAAAATCAGATACGGTTACAATTCCATGACTACACCGAGTTCTGTGATAGACTATAATTTGACAGACGGAACAAAGGAAATTAAGAAAGAACAGGAGATTCCTGGGGGCTACAACAAAGAAGAATACAAGAGTAAACGCTTGTGGGTAAGCGCGAGAGATGGGGAGAAAGTTGCGCTATCTGTAGTGTATCACAAGGATACGATATTGGATGAGAATACTCCTGTATTATTATATGCTTATGGGGCCTACGGTTACACTGTGGATGACAGTTTTAGCCTAAGTAGAATTTCTCTTTTAAATAGGGGCTTTGTATTTGCACTAGCTCATGTTCGAGGGGGAGAATATCTCGGTAGACCTTGGTATGATAACGGAAGGCTTTTGAATAAGAAAAATACTTTTTATGATTTTATTGATTGCGCGGAGTATTTAATTGACAATGGTATGGGCTCAGCAAATCACCTCTATGCTATGGGTGGTTCTGCTGGCGGATTGCTAGTTGGTGCTGTGGCTAATATGAGACCCGATTTGTTTAACGGTATCGTAGCTCAGGTTCCATTTGTGGATGTGGTAAGTACTATGTTAGACGCAAGTATACCATTAACTACGGGTGAATATGACGAATGGGGAAATCCAAATATTAAAGAGTATTATGATTATATTAAATCCTATTCTCCATATGACAATGTCACCGGGCAATCCTATCCTGCTATGTTAGTGACCACGGGATATTTCGATTCCCAAGTTCAGTACTGGGAGCCAGCTAAATGGGTAGCAAAGTTGAGAGATTGTAATAGGTCCCAATCTAAAATATTATTTCATATCGATATGGAAACAGGTCATGGAGGAGCCTCCGGCAGGTTTGATGCGATAAAAGAGACGGCGAGAGACTTTGCCTTTTTGATTTCTCTCGAAATGAATTAAAATTTTAGTGTATATTTGCCGATATTTTTTGAGTTGTTAACTATGAAGAAAATCAATAGAATAGAGAATTCTGTAATTGATTTAATTGGAAATACGCCAATGGTGAAAATGAGATCATTGGAAGATAAATACCCTGGAACTTATTTGGCTAAGTTAGAAGGTCTAAACCCCGGTCATTCTGCCAAAGATCGCATCGCACGCTATATTGTTGAGCAAGCGGAAGAAAAAGGCATCTTGAAACCAGGAGGAACCATTATTGAAACTACCTCGGGTAATACTGGATTTAGTCTCGCTATGATCAGTTTGATTCGCGGGTATAGATGTGTTTTGGCAGTTACTTCAAAGTCCTCTTTGGACAAAATTGAAATGCTAAAGACCATGGGAGCTGAGGTTCATGTGTGTCCTGCAAATGTGGCTCCTGAAGATCCGAAATCGTATTACGAAGTGGCAAAAAGGCTGCATAAAGAAAATCCAGGATCGGTTTATATTAACCAATATTTTAACGCCTTAAATATTGAGGCTCACTACCATACAACAGGGCCTGAAATTTGGGAACAAACCGAAGGGAAAATTACTCATCTAATCGCTCCGAGCGGAACGGGTGGAACTATTTCTGGTTCTGGAAGATTTTTAAAAGAACAAAATCCAAACATTAAAATATTAGGAGTAGATGCAATTGGTTCTGTTATCAAGGGTTATCACGAAAACGGTACTCTCGACAAGTCAGATATCAAGCCATATAAAATTGAAGGATTAGGTAAGAATTTGATCCCTAGTGCGACTGACTTCTCGGTAGTGGATCATTATGAAAGAGTAGGAGATAAGGAGGCTGCTTTGGCAGCTAGAGATCTTTTAAAAGAGGAAGGTATATTCGCTGGGTATACTTCCGGAGCCGTTATGCAGGGGCTAAAACAATATGAAAACTTAGGTTTTTTTGATGAAAATTCGGTTGTTGTTTTGGTTTTTTCAGATCACGGATCTCGATATCTCAGCAAAGTTTACAGCGATCAATGGATGGCTGAGCAAGGATTTATAACAAAAGATTCAAAAAAAGTAGAACAATAAATCAAATAAGAAGATAATGAAGGATTTGTTTGAGAGAATATATGATGACAAAGGACCATTAGGTAACTGGGCAGATAAAGCGGAAGGCTATTATGTTTTTCCAAAGCTAGAAGGACCTATCTCTAATAGAATGAAGTTTAATGGGAAACGTCTTGTTACTTGGAGTATTAATGATTACCTAGGATTGGCAAATCACCCGGAAGTTATTAAAGCAGATGCAGACGCAGCGGCTGAACACGGAATGGCTTATCCTATGGGAGCTAGAATGATGTCAGGTCATACAAAGTACCACGAGCAACTAGAGCGCGAATGTGCTGAGTTTGTGAATAAAGAAGCTTCTTACTTGGTGAATTTTGGATACCAAGGGATGGTTTCTGCTATCGATGCATTAGTTTCCAAAAACGATGTGATTGTTTACGATGTAGACACCCATGCCTGCATTATTGATGGTGTTAGATTGCACCCAGGTAAGCGTTTTGTATATCGCCACAACGATGTGGAATCGATAGAAAAGAACCTGAAAAGAGCTACACTGGTAGCAGAAAAAAATAATGGAGGAATCCTTTTGATTTCGGAAGGTGTATTTGGAATGAGAGGGGAACAAGGAAAGCTAAAAGAGATTGTAGCCCTAAAGGAAAAGTACAATTTCCGATTACTAGTGGATGATGCTCACGGTTTTGGTACTCTAGGAGCTACTGGAGCTGGAACAGGAGAGGAGCAAGGAGTTCAAGATAGTATTGATGTTTACTTTGCAACTTTTGCAAAATCAATGGCTGGAATTGGTGCTTTCTTTGCTGGAAATAAGGATGTTGTTCAATATTTGAAATACAATATGCGTTCTCAGATGTTTGCAAAGTCTCTTCCAATGGTAATGGTAAAGGGAGCTCTAAAGCGTTTGGATATGTTAAGAAGTATGCCAGAGCTAAAAGATAAACTTTGGGAGAATGTAAATGCACTTCAAGGAGGACTTAAGGAAGCAGGCTTTGATATTGGTACTACTAATACTTGTGTAACTCCTGTTTATCTACAAGGAGATATTCCAGAGGCTATGGTGATGGTAAATGACCTAAGAGAAAATCACGGAATTTTTTGTTCAATCGTTGTGTATCCGGTAATTCCAAAAGGGATGATTATATTGAGATTAATTCCTACAGCGGCGCATAACTTAGACGATGTCAAGGTTACTATCGAGGCATTTTCTGCTATCCGTGAAAAGTTAGAAGATGGTTCTTACAAAAAAATATCCCAATCAATAAGTGCTTAATTTATTGAATAGATATAATAAAAAAGCCGCTTCATTTATGAAGCGGCTTTTTTTTGTCTTATCGTTTTCCTCGGTGAGGTTTTGATCTGCTGTCTCTTCTCTTTCTTCCGAAACCTTCTGAAGGATTTGAACCTCTTCGGTCATTTCGTCTATCTGATCTAAATCCAGACTTCTTTCTTCGATCTCCTCCTCGGTCTCTTCCACCACCATCTCTTTTCTTTTTGGTGATTTCAACTCCGATTCTTCTCCCTTCAAATTCAGCTCCTTTAAATACCTCCAAAGTCTTGTCTGTATATTCGGAATCAATTTCAAAAAACGAGAATTTATCCAGTATTTCTATTTGACCAATTTCGATATCTCGTTTTTTGTGTTGTTCGTTGATCAATCCCATCAGTCTAGGAGGAGTAAGATTGTCTTTACGTCCAACGTTTATAAAGAAACGCGTCATGTTTTCGTCTCCATAACGAGAAGATCCTCTGCGATCATTTGAGCTAGATGTATCGTTGATATCGTTAGCATCCTGATAGTATTCCAAAAAGCTATTAAATTCAACAGAAACAAATTTTTTGATCAGTGCTTCTCTATCTAAATCCGCTAACTTGTCATAAATCTGTTCTAGGAAAGGTTCAATTTGCTTTTCGTTTACCGGTGTATTATAAATTCTGTCGATCAAACTCATCAATTGAATTTTACAGATTTCTTCACCAGTAGGGACTTCTTTAGCAATAAACTTCTTCCCGATACGTTTTTCTATCGGTCGGATTTTAGAGACCTCTCTTTTTGTTAAAAGAGTAATACAGGTTCCTTTGTTACCAGCTCTACCTGTCCTTCCACTTCTGTGGGTATACGATTCGATTTGATCTGGTAATTTATAGTTGATAACGTGGGTTAAACTATTTACGTCAAGTCCTCTCGCTGCAACATCCGTAGCTACTAAAATCTGAATACCTTTGTTTCTGAATTTTAGCATTACACTATCTCGTTGTGGTTGCGATAAATCTCCGTGTAGAGCATCTGCATTATAACCATCTGCGATCAATCGGTCTGCAACATCTTTAGTCTCTCTTCGCGTTCTACAAAACACAATAGCATAAATATCAGGATTGATATCCGCAATTCGTTTAAGAGCTTTGTATCGATTTGAATCCTTTACTTGGTAGTATTCATTTTCCACATTATCCGACCCCGAATTTCTCGCACCAGAACTAATTTCTGCTGGGTTGGTCATGTAGTTACGTGCTATATTCTCCACTTCTCTTGGGAATGTAGCTGAAAACAAAAGCGTTTGTTTAGAGGCTGGAGTAGCTTCCAATACGCGATCCAATTCATCTTTGAATCCCATGTTTAGCATCTCGTCCGCTTCGTCAAGTGTCAACCACTTTACGTCTCCTAATTTAAGAACTCCTCTGTTAATTAGATCCACCGTTCTTCCCGGTGTTCCAACTACGATTTGAGCTCCTTTTTTAATTTTTCTTATTTGGTCTTCAATATTAGATCCACCGTAAACAGTAACCGAATTTAATCCCGGTAAAAATTTCGTGAATTCATTGATATTGTCACCAATTTGAACAGCAAGTTCTCTAGTAGGAGAAAGTATAATCGCTTGAACTCCCTTTTTCTTTGGGTCGATCAATTGAATTATTGGTAAACTAAAGGCTGCGGTTTTTCCGGTTCCAGTCTGAGCAAAAGCTTTTAAATCGTCCTCAGATCCAATAATTTGAGGAATTGATTTTTGCTGTATTTCCGTTGGAAATTCGAAACCCAATCCGTCTAGGGCTTTTAGTATTTCCGGTTTTAATCCTAATTCAGAGAATGTAGTCATTTATGTAATTTGTTGATTTACAATACCTATAAAAGCATTGTAAATGCTGTTAAAAAGTTTGCAAATTTACGCTAAATTAAATGGTTAGCCGAAGGTTTGGCTAATTCTTTTCGAGAACTTTCAAAGATTGCTCAAATTGACCAGAGGAGATATTTCCGTAATTGTCGAGAACATTTCCACGTCTGTTTACCAAAATACTTCTAGGGTATTTACTCTGTGTAAAAGATTGAGCATCAGAGTTTTTGTTTAAGGTAAACTGGTAGTTTTTATTGCTGTAAGCCAAGGTTTTTGGACCTAAATTGTCCATGCCGTCGCCATCAATATTGATTCCGATAAATAATATACTTGGAAATTTTCTTTGAAGAAGTTGAATTCTACGAGCTAATTTTAAGGGCTCCAAGGTAGTTTCCGACCAAAAATAGATAACTGCATTTCGGTTGGCAATGATAGATTTGATATCAAAGGGTCTATAATTATAACTCATTACATCAAAATCCGTCAATTGACCACCATTGGGTACTTGCTCACTGTCGAGAATGAGTAAATTAATTTGATTTTTCATTTCCTCATCCTCGGAGAGTTCCATAAAAGTGTGGATGAGTTCTCTATTTAAATTTAAACTCGCATTAGAGAAAAACTCATCTTGAAGAACGGAGTTCATCAAATTGCTCTTCAATTCAGGGTCGTCAATACTGTCGTTTACAATATGCAATAAATTTGAATGAACAGAGACTTGAGGATTGTTTGCATTGGATTCGTAGGCCAAGTGATAGGTATAACTCATCACGTAATTTCTATGGGTATAGAAATTTGCTAGGACAGGGTCGTTTAGTTCTATATTCTTTCTGTAATCGTAAAAATTATCTGAAACTTGAGGGAAATCCATAAGATTCAAATAGCTTTTTTTCATCAGAGGATAAATCTCCATTTTGCGGTAAAGAGGATAGTCTATAGCCGCACGTGCATAACGTATATAAAGATTATTGGTCTCTTGACTCTCCAACAAGAAGTTATCTAACTTTTGATGTTTATTTGCTCTGAGACGCTCTATTTCCTTTTTTAGATCGCGAGAATCTAAGTAATAGAGATTTCTGAGGAAGCTATCTTCTTTTTCATTTTCAATAAACAAATCAATTAAATATTCGTTTCGCATGCCTCCCTTTCCGGAATAGACAAGGGATTCGTCAAAGTCCCAAGTATTTATTCGCATCATGATGCTATCTCCGGGCTCTAAGAAGATATATTGAAATTCATTCCCGTGTTGAAAAGTATAAAGTCCTTCTTCAAAAACAGGTACCGCCTTTAAAAAGCGTTGATTGGAGTCCAACATAAGGGTGTCGATAATTTCCTCTTGAAAAGATAAAACGACTGAGTTGGCTCTTGCATTGATGATTTGACCTCCGAGATAAGTAGGACTGTCAAATTCCTTGGGCTGCTGACAGGCAGAAAGGGACATGAAAATTACCAGTAAAAAAAAGTAACTCCGGTTAAACATCAAACAAACATATTGGTTTATGGTATAATCCACAAATGTAAAAGCAATTCCTAGGCTATAGAGTTAATTACTTGTTAAATATAAGTGTGAAATATGTGAATTTATGCTCTCGATAGTCTGTAGAACTTAAATAATTCCCTAATTTTGCGCAAAAATATAAACACATGTTAACAGTTTCAAACCTTTCGGTTCAATTTGGAAAGCGGGTTTTATTTGATGAGGTAAACACCAAATTCGTACAGGGTAATTGCTATGGTATTATTGGAGCCAATGGTGCAGGTAAGTCTACTTTTCTCAAAATTATTGCAGGGAAGATGGATCCTACATCAGGTGGTGTCAGTTTAGAACCTGGAAAGAGAATGTCTGTTTTGGAGCAAAATCACTTTGCTTTTGACGAGTTTTCGGTAATTGAAACCGTTTTGAGAGGAAATAAAAAGCTTTTTGAAATAAAGAATGAAATGGATGCTATCTACGCAAAGCCTGATTTTTCGGAAGCTGATGGTGTTCGAGCTGGTGATTTGGGTATTGTATACGAAGAAATGGGAGGTTGGACTGCAGATAGCGATGCAGCAACACTTTTATCTTCTCTCGGGATCAAAGAGGATATGCATTACAGCTTAATGTCGGAATTGGATGGTAAATCCAAAGTGAGAGTACTCTTGGCTCAAGCGTTGTTTGGAAGCCCGGATGTTTTGATTATGGATGAGCCTACCAATGATTTGGATTTTGAAACAATATCTTGGTTGGAAAACTTTCTAGCAAATTACGATAATACGGTTATTGTGGTTTCCCATGACCGTCACTTTTTAGATGCAGTTTGCACCCATATCTCAGATATTGATTTTGGTAAAATCACTCACTACTCAGGTAATTACACCTTTTGGTATGAATCTAGTCAATTAGCTGCAAAGCAGAGAGCGCAACAGAATAAGAAAGCAGAGGACAAAAAGAAAGAATTGGAAGAATTTGTAAGAAGATTTTCTGCCAATGTAGCCAAATCCAAACAAGCTACTTCTCGTAAGAAAATGATTGAAAAATTAAATGTTGATCAGATCAAACCTTCCTCACGTCGCTATCCTGCCATCTTTTTTGAGCGCGATAGAGAAGCTGGAGATCAGATTTTGGAAGTAGATAATTTATCTTACTCTAGCGATGGAGAGTTACTTTTTAAAGATATTTTCATCAACCTGAATAAAGGAGATAAGGTCGCTGTAATTTCCAAAAACTCAAAGGCAGTAACTGCTTTTTACGAAATTTTAAACGGTCATATCGAACCGGATACGGGTAGTTTTAAATGGGGGGTCACGACTACTCAGTCTTATTTGCCTTTGGACAATGCAAGTTTTTTTACAAATAGTGAATTGAACCTTGTAGATTGGCTAAGACAATACGCTCAGACCGAAGAGGAGAGAGAGGAAGTCCACCTTAGAGGATTTCTCGGTAAGATGATTTTTAGTGGAGAAGAGGCCCTTAAAAAGTGTGATGTTCTCTCTGGAGGAGAAAAGGTGAGATGTATGACTTCTCGTATGATGATGAAAAGAGCCAATGTTTTGATGTTGGACGAACCGACCAACCACTTGGACCTAGAATCTATTCAGTCTTTTAACAATGGCTTGAAACTATTCAAGGGTACGGTACTTTTATCTACTCACGATCACGAATTTTTGCAAACTGTCGCAAACCGTATTATAGAGATTACTCCATCGGGAATAATAGATAGATATTTGAGCTTTGACGAGTATTTGTCCGATCCTAAGGTGAAAGAGTTAAGAGAGAAAATGTACAATTAAAAAAAAGCGACCTCAGGGTCGCTTTTTTTTGGAATCGCTTTTATTTCTTTGGTTTCCCATCCGCCTTACTAAACGGGCGTTAAAATCTCTTTCGGCAACTAGGAGTTGGGTCAGCATCTTAAATCCGAACTCCTGGCTGATTGTTTCCTGATAGCTTTCATTTTGAGCCTGTTCTTTCGATTTTAATTTTTGAATAGACTTCCAAAGCATTTTGGATTTTTCCTCGCTGAGTTCCCCTTCATTTTGAGATGATCTGATCTCGGAATAAACTTGAGATAATTCCCGTCGTATTCGTCTTCTACTGTTATCTGCCTCATTGTATATGGGCCAAAATACTTCCGCTTGATCTGCGGTTAGTTGAAGTTGTTCGGTAATAAATCCAACTTTGAGAGCCTTTATTTTATCGTATCTTTTTTCTTGGGCGCGCAATCCTAGACTTAAGCTAAGTAGCATCACAAACACAATTGAACTCTTGACTTTTAATCTGTTTTTATTCATTGTATAATTCTTCTATTAATTCCTCTGTCAAATAAACTTCATCCTCGTTTAGGTTGTCTAAACTCAAATCGAAGGTCTGTCCACTCAAATCTATACTGCTGTAAATTTCTTGGCTATAAGATTCAAAATCTTCCTCATTTAGATAAGCGATATTTGTATTTAAATCAAAATCCTCAACAAGTACAGAACTTGGCCAAAATACTACCGCTGCAATAGCAATAGAGGCGGCGACACCAATTAGCTTTGGTAGCGTAATAATTTTCGTGTTTTTCTGTTTGAGTTTCTTTTCAATTTTATGGTCTAAATCCTCAAAATAAGATTTTGGTACACTAAAATCTTGTTTTTGATCCAAAGCTATTTTTGACAGGATTTCTCCTTCCAAGTCCTCAAAGTATCCCGATTTTATTTTGAAATCATCTCTTTTCATTTTCTCTCTTGTCAAGTTCTAAAATCTCTGTGTTATCCAACCAATCCCGAGTTTTAAAATAGGCTTTAATTTTCGTTACCGCATGAAAATAGTTTGCTTTTAATCCGCCTTCAGACTGCTCTAAAATCGAGGAAATCTGTTTGTAAGTTAGATCTTCAAAATACTTCATATTAAATACTAATCGCTGCTTTTCGGGTAAAATACTAATGGCTTTTTGAAGCATTAAACTAATGCGATCACCGGTGTATAATTCATCGTGTTCTAGTGCTTGAACTCTTTTTTCGATAAATTCGTTGTCGTCAATTTTTTTGATGCGTGCCTCTTTTTTTAAAAAAGTCAAAGTCTCATTTGTGGCAATTCTGTACATCCAGGAAAATAGACTGCTCTCCTCTTTGAATTTGTCGATATTTCGATAGACTTTAACAAAGGTGTCTTGGAGCAAATCATCTGCGTCCTCATGACGGTAGACCATACGTCTGATATGCCAATACAAGCGCTCTTTGTGCAGATTAATAAGAATCGGAAAAGCTCGGTGAATCTCTTCTGGATCTTTGAGTTTTGCCAATAACAGTTTTTCTTCCAAAATATTGATTTCTTCCTTTAAGACTCAAGTTAATCTAATTGGTTTAATAGAGGGCAAAAAAAATCCTGAGCGAAGCTCAGGATTTGTATTTATTCTTTTAAGGTAATCGTTCTTTTCTTTTTGTATCCAAAAAGGCGATTGGTTTTTATCGTGTCTGAAATTCCCTCCGGAAGCATAGACTCCCAACCCTCTTCGCCGCTCTTGATCATCTTGAGGACTTTTCGCGAGAAGACGTCTAAATTCCCTTCATCAAACCCAGTGAGATCAATTAACTTTCCATTGTGTTTGAAGAACTTGTAAAGCTCCTTCATACGCGGATGAACCTCGAGATTGTCACTTGTGATTAATCGATCTTCGTCTTTTAAAGGATACATATATATCTTGAGATCTTTGTAAAATAGTTTTCCGAAGGCTTCCAGAATACCACCACTTAAATCTCTGTAATAGCGTTCGTCAAAAATTTGAATCAAACTGTAAACTCCCATAGCAAGACCCATTCTCTCCTTAGTGAATTCAGAGAAGTACTCCACTAATTTATAATATTCTTGGAAGTTTGAAATCATTACGCTTTGACCCAAAGAAGAAAGTAATTCCGCTCTGTCTAAAAAGTCTCGCTCATTAATTTCTCCTTCTGCCCTTAGATTGGCAAGGGTGATCTCAAAAATAATTTTTGTATTGTCTGGATCTACTTTGTTGGTCTTTAAAAAGAGGTCTTTGGACAGTTTAAACATATCCATATTGACCTTAGTAACTGGTCTAAAACTTCCTCTAAGCGCCAAGATGTTCTTTTTGTATAATTCTTGGGCGGGTAATTGGTTGTTTCCATCTGCACCGAACATTACCGCATTGGTCATTTCATTTTTGACCAATTGTAAACTCATAAGTCTGTTGTCAACATAAGTAAATCTCGGTCCTGAAAAGTTGATCATATCGATCTCTAACTGATCTTTCTCGATGTGATTGTAAAATGACTTTAAAAGTTCTTTTGGGTTGTCATTGAGATAGAATGCACCGTATATCAAGTTAACTCCTAACTTACCGAGTGTTTCTTGTTGTAGTTTTGCATCTGTCTCTTTAAATCTCAAATGCAATACAATTTCGTTATAATCCTCCAAAGGATCTAACTGGAAACGAATTCCCACCCAACCGTGTCCTTTGAATTTTTTTGCAAAGTCAATTGTGGTAACTGTATTGGCGTAACTAAAGAAAATTTTATCTGCGTGTTTTTTTCTGCTCAGACGCTCCTCGATAATATCGATTTCATAGCGAAGCATCTTTTTTAACCTACTTTCCGTTACATACCTGCGATCTTCTTCAATACCATAAATGGCATCCGAGAAGTCTTTGTCATATGCGCTCATGGCTTTTGCAATAGTTCCAGAGGCTCCTCCCGCTCGGAAAAAGTTTCGAACGGTTTCTTGACCTGCTCCAATTTCGGAGAAGGTTCCGTAAATATGATTATTGAGGTTAATTCGTAAAGCCTTATTCTTAATTGTTGGAATGATACTAAACTCCTTATCTCCCTTTAGAGTAACTGCCATAATTATGATCGATGGTTATATTACAAATGTAGTAAATTTCGATAGGATTTTTTTGATTTATAGCTTATTTTTGAAGTGTACAAAGGCTTTGCATGAAATTGAAACTAACTTTTTTAGGAACGGGTACCTCTGTGGGGGTTCCAATGTTGTTGAGTGACCATCCAGTGGGAGATTCCCAAGACCCCAAAGATTCGAGATTGCGGTGCTCTGTCGTTATAGAGTCTGAAGAGACCATTTTGTTAGTAGATTGCGGTCCTGACTTTCGGATGCAGTTACTCAAGAACCCAAAACCTAGGTTAGATGCCATCTTATTTACTCACGAGCACAGCGATCACATTGCAGGTTTAGATGATATTCGGCCCTATTGTTTTCGCCAAGGAGCATTGGATATATATGGTCTAAAGCGAGTTTTAAAAAGTTTAGAGGAGCGCTATGCCTATATTTTCACCAAAACCAATAGGTACCCAGGAGCAGCTTCGGTAAACCCAATTGAAGTAAAAAATCAAAATCTAGAGATTGGAGACCTAAAAGTTATTCCGATACAAATCGCACATGGTAATCTTCCAATTTTAGGCTATAGAGTTGGTGGTTTAGCCTATTTGACTGATGTCAAATTCATCTCGGACGAGGAATTAGAAAAACTTCAGGGATTAGATGTTCTCGTTCTAAGTTGTCTGCGTGAATCTCCTCATTCCACCCACTTAAACTTAGAGGAAGCCTTGAGTTTAGTGGAAAAAATCAAACCTAAAAAAACCTATTTCACCCATATCAGTCATTTATTTGGGATGCATCAGGAAATTTCTGAGAAACTTCCCAAAGATGTCTATTTGGCTTATGATAACTTAGAAATAGTTATTTAATATTTTCATCAATCCAATTTCGCAAGGAAAAGAAATTTTGAGGATTTACTCCATGTCCTGCAGGATATTGTTCAAAGCAGTAATCAATTGGCAAATCTTCCATAAAAGCTTTTGTTTTTTGTGCCCATGATATTGGTATCACTTGATCCATAGTCCCGTGAGAATTATAGATTTTTACTTCTTTGAAATCCTCTGTTTTTAAATTATTCGGAACCAATTCTCGCATCAAATAACCGCTTAGACCAATTATATTTTGTGTTTTACTCGGATAATTCAGAACAAAAGCAAGACTCAAGATGCATCCTTGACTAAAACCTAAGACAAAGGTGTTCTCCGCTGTATTTCCGTATTCCTTTTGAAGAGCATCTATCTCCTCTTTTAAAATGTTCAAACTCTCACGTGCTTGGTCTAAATCTGAGAATTTATTTTGATCCGCATCAAAATTGATTGCATACCAAGCATATGCTCCCATACCTAAACTATAGGGAGCTCTAAAGCTGACGATTCTAAGATTATCGGACAACTCTGGTGCAAATGAGAAAAGGTCTTGTTCATTACTCCCGTAACCGTGAAGCATTATCAATAGGGGAGAGGCGCCATTTCCTTCTTTTGAAGGATGACGAATAATTTTTTCTAAAGCCATTATTTTAGGTTAACAGAGGATTGGTTAATGGATCCATATACCATCCCTTTTAGTTTTTCTCCTAGGAATATGGAGTTTGTATTTGAACTCATTATGGAGTTTTTATCAAAAATTTCAAGCTCTCCTTCTGGATTAAACAGAGAAAGGTTGGCTATGGCTCCCTCCGAAATAGAAGGGTTATCAATTTTTAAGCGATTTCTTGGGTCTACTGTGATTTTCTGTAATAACAGATCTAAGTCTATTTGTTCTATAGTATTTAGAGCGAGAAAGGCCGATTCGAGTCCAATAGTTCCATAGGCCGCTTCATTATAGGCTACCTTTTTGGATTCAATTTCCATTGGTCTGTGATCGGATACTACAAAATCAATGGTGCCATTCTTTAATGCATCTAAAAGAGCTTGGCGATCTTCCTCGGTTCTCAAAGGAGGACTCACTTTAGTATTTGAGTCAAAACCAAAAAGTTCTTTATCGTCAAAGTAGAGGTGATGTACACTTACGGAACAACTGACATCGAGTCCTTTTTCTTTGGCAGCCTTTATAAGAGCTACAGACTCTTTGGTAGTAATTGTAGGAAAATGAAGTTTACCTCCTGTATATTCTAACAAGTGAAGATCTCTCGAAATTTGCAGTGTTTCAGACAGATTTGGCTCACTTTTTAAACCCAATTGAATACTTTGGGCACTTTCGTTGACTAGTCCAGCTCCAGAGATACTTTTGTTCTTTGGGAAACTGATAAGCAGTGCATCAATATTCTGAGCGTATTGGATGGCAATTTTCATCAGTAAGTCATTTTCTATCGGAGACATATAATCTCCAAAAGCAATGGCACCTGCGGATTGCAAATCAAAAAGTTCAGCGAGAGCTTCTCCTTTTCCACCTCTTGTCAAATTGGCAATTGGATATATCTCACAGCCCGAAGAATTAGCGTTGTTCAAAACAAAATTTACGGTAGACTGATTATCGCCAACGGGTTCTGTTTCTAGATTTAACGCAATACCTGTAAACCCACTTTTAGCAGCGGTTTGGCAGCCATTCTCTAGGGTTTCTCTCTCTTCAAAACCTGGCTCTCCAAAGCTTACAGAGGCATCCATCCATCCTGGAGATACATGAAGATTAGGGAGTTCAATTATTTCGTAGTTTGATTTGGTTTTTATTTCATCACTTATTTCGGAAATTTGACCACTGTCGATAAGAATGTCCTTTGTTTGCTGATGGTAAGGACTCGATGGATCCAGTATAAGTGCTTTTTTTAGTAGCGTGGGCTTCATCTGTAGATTTACTTCTGATTTGAACAAAGATAAGTATTTTGACTTGCCGAAAATAAATATCTAAAAAAAATTAGGGATATCTCCGATGCGACATATTTAGCAAATTTTGGGAAATCGATATTTGCATTGTCATCCGCTTTATCTGAAATGATTCGCAGGACAGAAAAAGGGATATGATAAGCGTGACAAACTTGGGCTACCGCAGCACCTTCCATCTCCACACAGATAGCTTCCTTGAACTTGTGTTTTAGGCTTTCTGCAGTCTTTTGATCCGATACGAATTGATCTCCAGTCAAAATAAGTCCCGAATGTAAACGTGAGTTTTGAAGTTTGAATTCTGAAACAATATCTGAATCTAATTCAGAGGCTAAGGTAGTTATGGTGTTTTTTGCAGCTAGTTCTAGTTTATCCGAATCTTGAGTGGCTAATTCTCTGAGGTTGATGACTGGTAGTGTTTGAGGTGGATACAGGGGGCTGGCATCCATATCGTGCTGAATGAGTTCACTTCCAACTACTAAATCCCCAATATTTACCTTAGAATCAATAGATCCTGCAACACCAGTAAAAATCAACTCACCGATATCAAAACTATTTATTAATTGGGTGGCTGTGATACTGGCAGCTACTTTACCCCAATGAGAGAAAACAATTACTACTTCTTGTCGAAATAATTTTCCGACGTAAAAAGTTCTACCACCTAAGCTAACCTTTTGAGTCAGCGACATTTCTTGAATCAATGCGTCTATTTCCTCTCGCATCGCACTCATTATTCCAACTCTTTTCGGATTATAGGATTTGTCCATCGCTGAGCTTTATTTGTCTATCCACCATAGCAGCCAAATCTTCGTTATGCGTAATAATGATAAAAGTTTGGTTAAATTCTTCTCTTAATTTAAAGAATAATTGGTGCAAATTACTCGCGCTAACGGAATCTAAGTTACCCGATGGTTCATCTGCAAAAATTACAGAGGGTTTATTGATAAGTGCTCTAGCTACAGCAACCCTTTGTTGTTCTCCACCAGATAATTCGCTAGGCTTGTGACTATATCTGTTTTCAAGACCGAGAAAATTGAGTAATTCTTTTGCCTCCGATTCGACTTCATTTTTATTTCTTCCCATTATAAATCCGGGAATACAAACATTTTCTAGAGCTGTAAATTCTGGTAGTAATTGGTGAAATTGAAATATAAATCCAATTTCTTGATTTCGAAACTTAGCTAAATCCTTATCTCCTAGGTTTTGTAGGGACTTTCCGTTTATCTCTAGGGTGTAATCTTTGCTTTTATGCGGTTTATCGAGAGTTCCAAGGATTTGAAGAAGGGTAGTTTTACCGGTTCCTGAAGGACCTACAATCGCGACAATTTCACCTTTTTCAACTTCTAAGTCTACGCCCTTTAAAACCTGTAAATCCCCAAAGTATCTGTGAATATTTCGCGCTAAAATCATCCTTTAATTTCTTGGAAAATTAAGAAATTTTAATGGATGAACAACTAATTTTTAAGCTTATTGAAATCTAAAAAATAGGTAAGCCTCAAAGACACCATATGATTCATTCCCTCTTGAAGTAAATTGTTGATATTATCCGCGAAGGGCAAATCTGATAACTGGTCTTCTTTTGCAATAGAATTTCTGTAGAGCAGGACAATATTACTTCCAGGGGCGAATTGCCAAGAGTAAGACAAGTCCATATTCCAAATATTAAAATTCACATCTTCGTTTTCTTGATAATTGGTGTTTTCTAGTGTCCCATCCTCTTGTAGACTGTAAAATTGATCTCCATAACTTATGGGAGCCCAATAATGACGGAATGCCAAAGCAATTCCCGAAAGGGCACTAAAGTTGTAATTTGCCGTTAAGCTATTGGTGATGTTTTTTAAGTTTCGGTCTCCAAAAATAATTCGATTGTCCTCCAAAGTGGTTACATATCCCTTTACATTTTTGGCTTTTACCCAATCCCATTCGTAAATAAAAAGAATTTTATCTGAAGGCTTAATTCTCGGACTAATATTTAAGGCATATTCTGTTCTGTCCTCATTCAAACGGTTTAGATAGTAGAGCCGAACATCCAAAGCAATTGTTTTGTTGTAATCGGAACTTATAAATCCACCAAAACCTATATTGGGGTTTTGAATTATAAATCTTCCGTCTTCTCGGGGTTCGTTATAATCGTATTGTGGACCTATTTGGAATTCCCCACTCATACCAAAGGATAAATTCTTTTTGTTCGTGGCAAACATCTCTAACTCGAAATTATTTCCAGTATACACATAAGGCTTATGCAAGTGGTCTAATCTAGCATCGAGGCCAATTCTAAATTGGTTTAATTTTTCCGTAGGTTCAAAAATTCGATAAGAAATCTGAGAAAAAAAGTTGTTGTAATTTACCCTTCTTTGAAAACCAAGATCTCTAATATCATAGTCTGGTGTACCCCAAAAATTTGCTAATCTCGCCTGAAATTGTCCGCTTATTTTTTCCACAGAAGTATAGCCAGAATAACCTCTTTTAATCTCGGTATCGTTGACATAGCTCATTTTAATATTTCCCTCAATCTTGTAGGTGTTTGAGTTGTTGGCCAAATCAAACAATGCGGCAAAGACATTGGCATCTCGAAAACCACCCTGTCTTAAAACATTAGTATTTATAATACCTACAGATGAATTTCTGTTAAATTGCTTATCAATTACAAATACATTATAATTACTAAACGGTTCCGTTAAAATTTTTCTTTTGTCTCCAGTTATGGTGTCTATTACTGTGGCAAAGGTTTTTTCCGTAATGGCATTAAAGACTCCAACTCCAAGGCCATTTTTTGTTCGACCTGAAAGCTTAAATGCATTTAGCATCTGCACACTATTGGGATTGTCTAGTATGGATTCGTTCTCTTCTAATTTTTCCTCTACATCGTCTTCTCCTACTGGATTGTTTCCGATTCTTCTCGAATAGAACAAACGCGCTTTGTCAAAAAGTTCAGTTCCTTCGGTAAAAAATGCTCTCTGCTCATCGTAACGCTGTTCAAAAGGCCCTAAGTTTAGTACAACATCATCAAATCTGGTTTGACTAAAATCTGGTATTAACGTTACATCGAGAGTAAAAGCCTCACTTACCCCATATTTTAGATCCAGCCCTAAACTCGAAGAGAAATCACTATTTCCTTGGTCATCTATGGTGTTGTAAAGAGATCCATATGGATAAAAATTTAATCGAATTGGAGGTTTGAGATTTTCAATCCCTTCTAAAAGCCCAGCATATTGAGCCATAAACCCTTTGGTTTTGTCGACAAAGTTCCAAGTATAGGTGGACCTTGTGTCTTGCATATTTCTCATAAAGTTGACCCCCCAAGTTTGAACCGATTGATTGGAAAAACGCAACATGGAGTAAGGGATTTTCATTTCAACTACCCATCCATCGCTTTTTACAGAAACTTGACTATCCCAGACTGCATTCCAATTCTCGTCTTCGCGATCAAGCGTAACTTTTATATCTGCTTGGGTTCCCGAGGACATTACATAAAAGACCGATTCGTTTTGACCATCATTGTTAGGGTTCAATGCGACACCAAAATAATCTGCTTGACCGAATTGGTCTCTCGGTGTAAATTGCATGGGGATATTCTCCGGATCATCGTCATATAAGTAGGCACCTATATATATTGCCTCGTCGTCGTATAAAACTCGGACTGTAGTTTTTTTGTTATCGGGCTCTGCCAATCCTGTTCCTGGTTCCAGCATTACAAAGGAATCTGCGAGATTTGCACCCAACCAGTCGCTTTCATCTAAATTTCCGTCAATTTTGATAGTTTGCTCCGTCCTTTTGGTCCTTAAGGATTTTTTGTCTTGAGCTTTGACCTGAAAAAATGTGGCAACAATTAAAATAATTGCAATCCGGATGCGCATCAGAGAGAGTTTTTCGAAATTCCACTACGAAATTATCAAACTAGGTGAAGTTTGCTCTTAATTAATTGTTAAAGCTAAAAATTCAAATAATGTTTGAATAAATAGTGAAATCTTTTTCTCAGTTCTAACCTAGATTTAAAATGGATTATTATTTTTGTGCAGATTATAAACGATATCAAATGAATTTACACGAATATCAAGGAAAAGAAATTCTCAATAGCTTTGGAGTTAGAATCCAAAGAGGAATTGTAGCACACAACCATAAAGAGGCTGTAGATGCAGCGAAGCAATTAACTTCTGAGACAGGAACTAGTTGGCATGTTATCAAGGCTCAAATCCACGCAGGAGGACGCGGAAAAGGAGGAGGAGTTAAACTTGCTAAGAATCTTCAAGAAGTAGAAACGATCAGTGAATCTATCATCGGAATGATGCTAAAGACTCCACAAACTTCTGCTGAAGGGAAGAAAGTAAATCAGGTTTTGATTTGTGAAGATGTATATTATCCAGGAGAAACAGAAACTTCAGAATTTTATATGTCTGTTCTTTTGAATCGTTCTTCAGGAAAAAATATGATTATGTATTCTACCGAGGGAGGTATGGATATCGAAGAAGTTGCGGACAAGACACCACACCTAATTTTTACGGAAGATGTAGATCCTACATTAGGACTTTTGCCTTTTCAAGCTAGAAAAATTGCTTTCAATTTAGGATTGAGTGGAGCTGCTTTTAAAGATATGGTGAAGTTTGTAATGGCTCTTTACAAAGCCTACACACATTCAGATGCATCTCTCTTTGAAATTAATCCAGTTTTAAAAACTTCGGACAATAAAATTATGGCAGTTGATGCCAAAGTTTCCCTAGATGAAAATGCTTTGTATCGTCACAAGGATTATGCTGAAATGCGTGATTTAAGAGAGGAAAATCCTATCGAAGTTGAAGCTAAGGCTGCTGGTCTAAACTATGTAGATTTAGATGGAAATGTAGGTTGTATGGTTAATGGTGCAGGTCTCGCAATGGGAACTATGGATTTGATCAAACAAGCTGGTGGAGAACCTGCTAACTTCTTAGATGTCGGTGGTACTGCTGATGCTAAACGTGTGGAAACTGCTTTTAGAATTATTTTAAAAGATCCTAACGTAAAAGCTATTTTAGTAAATATCTTCGGTGGTATCGTAAGATGTGATCGCGTTGCTCAAGGAGTTGTAGATGCTTACAAAAATATGGGAGATGCTATCAATGTTCCTATTATTTTGAGATTACAAGGAACCAATGCTAAAGAAGCGAAACAGTTGATCGACGATAGTGGAATGGCTATTATTTCGGCAACTGAATTTCAAGAAGCTGCAGATAAAGTTGCAGAGGTATTGAAATAATAAAATAATTATAAAATCAAATAAAAAAGCCCTTTTTAAGGGCTTTTTTTTTGTGCATAAAAAAAGAGTCCAATAAAATTGAACTCTTTTTGTTTTTCGAATTGATAAATAAGATTTTAAGAAGGAACTCTATTTTGTTTTCCGCCAAGAAACTATCAATTCTAAAAAAAGCAACCGTGTAAACACGAGGGGTAATTGCTAATCTCCTTCTTACTTATAGTAAAAATAGGACGAATTTAAAGACCTCACAATACCTCAAATTCGCTTAATATTAGGATACCTGTTTATAGGGATTCTTTGAGAGTTTTGATTTCGTCTCTATATTTTGCTGCTGCCAAGAAATCTAGATCTTTTGCAGCGGTCTCCATTTTGTTTTTGAGTTCCTTGAGCAAAGTCATTTTCTGTTTTTCAGAATAATTGACAATGTCCTTTGTATAATTGGTATTGTCCACTTCGTTTACACTTCGATTTGTAGCAGTTAGCAAGGAACTTTCTATCGCCTTGTTGATTTGTTTAGGAACTTTATTGTGCAGCTTATTATATTCCATTTGTTTTTCCCTTCTACTAGAGGTCTCATCCATAGTTTTTCTCATACTATCGGTTATCTTGTCGGCATACATAATGGCCAAACCATTTACATTTCTTGCAGCTCTACCAATAGTTTGAGTCAAAGAGCGATGGGAGCGCAAAAATCCTTCTTTATCCGCATCGATAATTGCAACTAGCGATACTTCTGGTAGATCTAGACCTTCTCGAAGTAAATTGACACCAATTAAAACATCAAATATTCCCTTGCGGAGATCTTGCATTATTTCTACCCGCTCCAAGGTGTCTACATCCGAGTGAATATAGCGGCATCTAATTTGAATTCTACTGAGATATTTGGTCAATTCCTCAGCCATTCTTTTGGTCAAGGTGGTTACCAATACACGCTCGTCAATTTCTGTTCTTTTGTGAATTTCTTCAATTAGATCATCTATCTGATTTTCAGATGGTCTCACCTCAATAATCGGATCCAGAAGACCTGTTGGGCGTATTATTTGATCCACAACCACTCCTTCCGATTTTTTAAGCTCATAATCTGCGGGTGTGGCACTTACGTATATGACCTGATTTTGAATGGCCTCGAGCTCCTCAAATTTCAAAGGTCGGTTGTCCATGGCAGAGGGAAGTCTAAACCCGTATTCTACAAGATTTTCCTTGCGCGAGCGATCTCCTCCATACATAGCATGAGTTTGTGGAATGGTAACGTGACTTTCATCTACGATCATAAGATAGTCCTCCGGAAAGTAGTCCAATAAACAGAAAGGTCTCGTGCCAGCTTTGCGTCCATCTAGATAGCGAGAATAATTTTCGATACCGGAACAATATCCTAATTCTCTAATCATTTCTAAATCAAATTCTGTTCGTTCCAAGATGCGTTTTGCCTCCAAAGGTTTTCCAACTTCGTGAAAATAATCTACTTGTTTTACCAAATCTTCTTGAATAGAGTGAATGGCATTTTGAAGAATATCGGGAGAGGTAACAAATAGGTTAGCGGGATAAATTGAGATTTCTTCAAATTGTTCCAATACCGCATTAGTTTCGGTATCAAAACTTTCAATCTCTTCAATTTCATCTCCAAAAAAATGAATGCGATACCCTTGCTCTCCATAGGAGGGATAGATACTTACCGTGTCTCCTTTAATTTTGAAATTACCAGATTTTGCTTCTCCCTCGGTTCTAGAATAAAGGCTAGTCACCAAAGATTTTAAAAACGAGGTTCTCGTTATTATTTGTCCTTGGTGGATTTTTATTACATTTTTTTTAAATTCTGTTGGATTTCCAATACCGTATAAACAAGAAACGGAAGCAACCACGATAACATCTCTTCTTCCGGATAGGAGAGCGGAACTGGTGCTCAATCTCATTCGCTCTATATCTTCATTTATGGAGAGATCCTTTTCGATATAGGTACCCGTTACGGGGATATAAGCCTCTGGTTGATAATAGTCGTAGTATGAGACAAAATATTCCACAGCGTTATTTGGGAAAAACTGCTTAAACTCCGAGTATAACTGTGCAGCGAGTGTTTTGTTATGGGCTAGAATCAGTGTGGGTTTCTCAACTTTTTTAATAACATTAGCAACAGTAAAAGTCTTACCCGAACCAGTAACTCCAACTAGAGTTTGAAAAGGGGTGTTTTCTTTAATTCCTTGGACGAGATTTTCGATGGCTTGGGGCTGGTCCCCTGTCGGTTTAAACTCGGATTCTAATATAAATTCCATTATACAAAAATAAGGAATCTAATCTTTATTTGATCAAACTAAAATGACCTTGATACATTCTAATTTCCCCATTTTGGTCAATGAGTTTTGCACTATACCAATAATCAGTAGGTAACATTTCAACACCGTTCCAAGTACCATCCCAGCCTTCGCCGTAAATATTAATGGTGGTTATTTGTTGACCGTATCTATTGAATATATTTATTTCTCCCTTGCTAAATAATTCCGCGTCTGCAGTGCTCACACCTCTTACGTTCCAAGTGTTATTATCCGTTTCTTCCGGGGTGAAGTATTTCGGAAAATCTAAGATTGTTACCGTAACCTCCGCAATACCACATCCAAAAATATCTCTGATATAGATGATATGTGTTCCAATGCTGAGTCGATCAAAATATCCTTCGCTCTGATATGGACCATTGATGTCATCAATAGAAAATTCATAGTCTCCTATACCTAAGCCGTCTTTTTTGATTCTAACAGATTTGTTCCCGTTTTCGTCTAGAATTACAATGTCCTCTGATCCAATCTCCGCGATACGAGAAACATAAGCCTCGTAAATCTTCTCATAATAACAACCGGTGTCAGGATTTGTTCCTCGGACTAAATAACTTCCTGATTTAGATAAAAGTACCTCGCTAGACCTTGCGTTTAAGCCCGGAACAACCATTCCGTCTGGATCTAACCATTCATAGATATAGGAGTCATTCGTTTCCTTATCGATAAATACTTTTATTTGCTCATTCTCTTGGCAAAATACTATTGGAGTGGTAATATCAAAATCGGGTAAGGGGTTGCTGCTAATGGTGAAATATTTGTAGTCTATTGAAAAGCAACCCGTTTCTCTATTTTTGACAGAGATAAAAATATCCATAGAACCGTCAATATCTAAAGTGTTTAAATTCTCTAACTGATTTACTTGGTTTTCTGCATCAGCTCGACTTGGATAATAAGATATTTCCAAACCACTTCTAATGTTTTCATCCGCTATAACCTCCAAATCAAAACTGCTTAAATCAATATCGCTTCCGTCTTCGCAAACCTCTATATCCATTGGTTTTTCATATACTGGCAAGGGTTCAACTCTCAGTTCAATAGACGTAAATCGATAGCATCCATTTAGAGATAATCGCGCCCATATAACTCTGCTACTAACCTCATAATTTTCCAATAAATCCTCTGGAATAAGACCGTCTTTTGAGCCTGTGTTTTTTGCAGATTGTTCCGATCTAAAATATTCGATATTAGGGTGTAACGATGTGTTTTCAGTAATTTTGAATTTAAGAGCATTTAGGTTAAATCCATAGGAGTTGGTTCCCGCTAAATCACAACCGATTTCCGGTGAGATATTTTGATTTATAAACGGTATGGTGTTAACAATAAAATCAAAAGAAATACTACTGCTGTAACATAGACCCTGTTCTTTGTTTTCAACGCGAACATAAATCGAAATATTCCCCGGTGAACTTTCATTGTTAAAGGATTGCTTATCTAAGGCATTGTTTCCAGAATCCGCGTCTTCCTGCGATAGGTGATAGGATACATTAAAATCACTTTTATTATTCTGATCCGCTAAAATATCGTTGTCCAGATCTACTAGAGCGAAATCATATAAGACTCCATTCTGTTCATCATTGTCTACTAAACCGTCATCACATAATTCTAAATCTGGGATTTCAGTTGGAGTAGGTGCCTCGAATAATTGACTAGAAAAGGACGATAGACTAAAACATCCTGTTCTCTTATCAATGAGCTTTACCCAAATCACTATTTCTTGGGAAGTAATCAGTAGAGGAAGTTTCACTCTCTCTTGGAAATCAGAATTATTTGCTCCTAGCTCAGAATTGAAAAACTCAATACTGTAATTCTCGGGATCATCTTTAATATTAGCTAGAATTTCAGTCTCTTTAAGTTCTAAAATATCATAGATTAAATAGCGATTATCATTCAATTGGTTGTTCTCTGACCCAAAATCACATATCATTAATGGGTTGATATTGAGATTGCTGTCAGGGAGAGGATTGACTTGTAGTTTTAGTTCAGCAATACTAGCACAACTGGAATTTAAAGATTCAATTCTCAAATACACGATTTGTTTATCAGACAGATTGCTGTAATTTTTTGTTTCGCTTGGGTCTATTGCATTTTCGTTGAGTTCGGCCAGTGTTTTGGTCAAATGATAACTGATTTGGTAATCCTCGGGATTTTCACCCTTTAAAATATCGGATTCGTAGGCTGTCAAATCAAATAGTCCTAAAGATGGGGTATTTGGATAGGAAATGGGATCGTGACATATTTCAGCTGTGAGATTCTCGGTTTCTGGAATTGGATTTACGATAAGGGTAAGAACCTGTTGAATATATACAGAACAGTCAGGCGCTAACATATTTTGTGAACGCGTATATATTTTTTGTTCAAAAGGACTACCTATATTTCGGTAATTGGAATAGTTTTTAAATAGAATAGCATTGGTATCTTGTTCTGCATCTTGCTGACTCGTATAATGTCTAATCGTAACAGGTTGATCTTCAGGAAATAGATTTTTTATAGTATTATCAAACTCCCTTAAGTCAAAATTAGATATCCCATCCTCATCATCATCACAGGTATAGAGGTTTTGACGAATGCTATCATCAAATTTATATAGAGCAACCTCCAGATTGACCTCACTAAAAGCAGGGCAGTTTGCTGCCCCCGGATATTGATGTCTTACATATATTTTGGAACTAAATTGGTTGGAGAAATTCTGAGGAGATACAATGACATTTACATTGTCAATTGCATCTTCTAAACTTGTGAAAAATCGCAGTTGTATTTGATCATCTGCACTTATTATCCCTTTGAGGTTAGTCAGATCAAAATTCGTAATACCATCTAAATCTTCATCACACGCGACAAAATCATATACTTGAAAAGGGATAGAGGGAGATGGATTGATTTTGAGATTTATCAGACGGCTTACCGAACAATTTTCTGCTATTTTATTTTGGATTTCCACTCGGATTTCCTCGTCCTTAGCAATTATATAATTATTATAATTTTCGATTGGATTGTTGTTCGAGTCAAAGTAATAGAATTCAAATAGACCAGTACTCATTTGAGCCTGTCCTATCAAAAGCATTGCTAATTCGCTTAAATCAAAAGACTGAGATCCATCGAATAGAGCGCAATCGCTAAAAGAGAAAACATCGCTTAGGTCTGGGCTTAAGTTTTTTACCAATCTAAAGTTGAGTATCGCTGGACAAACATCCGATTGTGAAAAGTCATTAATTTTCGCCCATATTACAGCATTTTCGCCCTGGAAAGCAAACGTTTGTCCAGATTGGGAAATCTCATTAGTCCCTTGACGAGCATCCAGCTCTGTCAAAAAGTATTTTATGGTCAAATTAGGGCTGAGTCCCAGAAGAATTGCGCTATCCCTCTGGTGTAGATCGATATCAATAGTATCGTTAAAATCAATTGTACAATATTCAAGATCTTCAATTTCCCCAATAAAAGGAAGGGATTTAACAACTAGCTCAAAAGTTAAATTGGTATTTGGACAACTTTCATTATTACTGCTTGTATTTGCTGTGTTTTCAACACGTACATATACACGCTGGCCAATACTTTCAAAGTTATCTGCTAATGCTCCAATATTGTTGACAGCGTCATTCTTATTTAAGTGGAAACTAATAGAGTAATTTGGATTCAATTGTTCTAATTCCAATCTTTTTAACCTCAGATCAAATACTTCCTTACCATCAAAATCATTATCACAGAGCTCTAGATTATCTGTAGTATCCGGAAGTTGTGGAATTGGGATAATAGTCAATTCTAGGTGGCTTCCAATATAGATGCATTCTTCCACCAGTTGTCCATTTCGAAATGCCTCAACTCTTGTCCAAATCTTTTGACTTCCATTTGTAGTGTAGGTCAAATTGTTTCTATAATTCGAAATATTTATAATTTCATTAGTCTTATTTTGAGCGTCTAATTCGCTTGGATAATGACTAATACTCGTATTTGGTATAGCAGCAAAATATGCCTCTAACTCCAAATCAAAATTACTAAAATCAAAAAGGGACTGTCCATCTTGATCGTCTTGTGTTGGAGATTCGTATAAATCACAAAGCTCTATAGTTTCTTGCCTTTGTGCTGGAATAGCAGTTGCTACAACAATTACATTTACCTGAGAAACATCGACACAACCACTCGTGTTTTCATGTCTAGCAAAGAACGTCTTGGAAGGACTGTTAATTTGTAAGGCAGGAAGTTTAAGTGCAGTATCGTTATTCAAAGCAGCCTCTTCAGAGGAGAAGAAACTTATTTGGGTATTTACTGGATCCGCCGTAATAAGCGGTATTACTTGATCGAGATCGTAATTCGTGGTTTGGTTGATATCGTCGTCACAGACAATAAAATCTAAAATAGGTTCAATTACCTCTGGTAGGGGATTGACCACTAAATAAAAAGAAGTAGTCTTAAAACAAGAAGGGTCATTTTTGTTTTCCATTCTGACAAACACCTCTTGATTAAAAGGGCTTGTATTGGTATATCCCAAATCCTTATTTATAATGTTTGTTTTGTTGTTTGCATCGACAATAGAGGGGTGGTAAGAGATATTGAACTGTTCTCTTTCTAAGATATTTGGAAAGAGTTCGCTGTCTTTGGTATTTAAAATAAAGGTGTTTGTGATGCCATTTTCGGGATCTAGATCATCGGCATTATCGCATTGTGCGTAGTTAGAAATCGGCAAAAATAGGGGAGCGTTATTTACTTGAATCTGAAAACTCATGGTAGAAAAACATCCTGTAGTATTGTTTTCTACTCTTACCCAAATGGTCTCAGATGCACTGTTGTTTTCATAAGGCAAAGTTATAGGGCTCGCTCCAATTGCGGCATTTAAAGAGCTGTGATAGCTTATGCTATATTCAGTAGGATTCAAACCGTCCAGGATTAAATCCGACACATAGGATGGATCGTTGCTATTGTCAAAATCAAAAAGATATCGGTTATCAAAATCCGTATCGCAAATTAATATAGGATCTATGGTGTTAGCAATAGTTGGTTGTGGATTTACAACTAGGTCAAATTGAATATTATCGTTAATACACCCGGTATTCATATCGATAATTCGAACGTAAATGGTATTTCCTCCGCTGAGAATATTTTGGTAAATATTTCCAAGTGGATTTGAATTTGTGATTCGATCTGCAGGATTATCATAAAAGTCAATGCTGTAGTCCTGAGAATTTGCACCGTCTAAAATTTCATTTCTTTTTTGATCTAGTCTAAAGTCTGAAATTATCCCATTTCCATTGTCATCACAGACCTCTATATTAGAGACAGTACTAGTTACAAGAGGTAATGGATTTACAATTAACTCCAGGTGCTTTCCAATATAAGTACAGCCTAAGCTTTCTACTTTAATCCAAATTTCTTGATTATAGGAATTTTGGTTACTTACACTAGCTAGGTTTGGAATGACGTTTGTGTCGTTTTGGGCATCATTTTCACTAAAGAAATACTGTATTGTAACCTCAGGAGAATCCAAATTAGGATAGTCCTCTAATAGTTTTAATTGGGCGTCTGTGATATCGAATAAAGATTGACCGTTTTGTGTAATATCACAGTTCTCAAAACTCATAGTAAAGGTGTTGGGAATAGCAGTTGCTACAACAATTACATTTACCTGAGAAACATCGACACAACCACTCGTGTTTTCATGTCTAGCAAAGAACGTCTTGGAAGGACTGTTAATTTGTAAGGCAGGAAGTTTAAGTGCAGTATCGTTATTCAAAGCAGCCTCTTCAGAGGAGAAGAAACTTATTTGGGTATTTACTGGATCCGCCGTAATAAGCGGTATTACTTGATCGAGATCGTAATTCGTGGTTTGGTTGATATCGTCGTCACAGACAATAAAATCTAAAATAGGTTCAATTACCTCTGGTAGGGGATTGACCACTAAATAAAAAGAAGTAGTCTTAAAACAAGAAGGGTCATTTTTGTTTTCCATTCTGACAAACACCTCTTGATTAAAAGGGCTTGTATTGGTATATCCCAAATCCTTATTTATAATGTTTGTTTTGTTGTTTGCATCGACAATAGAGGGGTGGTAAGAGATATTGAACTGTTCTCTTTCTAAGATATTTGGAAAGAGTTCGCTGTCTTTGGTATTTAAAATAAAGGTGTTTGTGATGCCATTTTCGGGATCTAGATCATCGGCATTATCGCATTGTGCGTAGTTAGAAATCGGCAAAAATAGGGGAGCGTTATTTACTTGAATCTGAAAACTCATGGTAGAAAAACATCCTGTAGTATTGTTTTCTACTCTTACCCAAATGGTCTCTCTCTGAAAAGGGCTTGCATTAGTATAAGGTAGGCTCAAAGCATCTATATTGTTGATAGCTTTACTCTCGCTTGAGAAATAATTAATAGTGTATAAACTTGGATCTAGACCATTTAAAATCAAATCAGCAGTATAGGTTTCCTCCAAAGAATTATTAAAATCGAATTCGGCATATCCGTTGAGATCTTCATCACAAACAAATTGAATTGGTAGGGAATTACTTATATCAGGTATGTCTAATACCTCTACTTCAAAACTTAAATTATTATTGATACATCCAGTTTCTATACTTTGAATTCTGACATAAATGGAATTTCCTCCTGCCACAAAATTTGTGTAACTATCTCCAAGGCGATTACTATCTGAAATCCGATCAGCAGGATTGTTATAAAAGGATATATCGTATTCGGAAGGATTAAATAGTCCTAATATCTCTGCTCTCGCATCATTTAGTCTAAAATTGGTAAAAAAACCATCCCTATCGTCGTCGCAAACCACTAAGTCACTTACGGTTGCATTTGCCAAGGGTATGGGATCGACTTCTAATTTTGCGTATTTTCCAAAGTCCGAGCAAATTCCATTATCCACTCGGATATATACGATGTCATTATAGGGAACAATATTGGTGTAGTTAGACCAATCTGAAATTCGATTTGTAGCATCGCGAGCGTCTGTCATTGTAGAGTAAAAGCTAACGGTTGCACCGATTGTTTCTATATAGGGGTAGTCACTTATAAACGCTTCATATAAAGTATTTAAATCAAAAGTTGAAAATCCATTTTGACTTATATCACAATTCACTAAAGTCTGCTCAATTGTATTGCTTACATCGGAGGAAAGCATGGTGATATTTAATTTTGCGATTCGAAAACATCCACTTGTTTTGTTTACAAATCTGTAATAAATGGTTTCTGTAGTCGCGTAGTAATTTTTCGGATTGTTAATGGCTTCTGTTCCTAACTCGGCAGTTGCCCTTGTTTGGTGATAGCTGATATCATATTTAATAGGATCTGATACAAAAACAGGAATAAAGTCCTCTAAATCTTTAAAATCGGCACCGTCTAAACCATCGTTGTCGCAATCAATCTGATTAAATTCATCCTGAAGTAGATCCGGGAGTAGATTAACGATAAGATTAAAACTTACACTAGTATCTGTACAAGAGGAGTTTTGATTATTTTGAAGTCTCGTGTATATCGTAACAGAACCAGAGGAAAAAGGAGTGTTTTTATTTATAGCATTCCTCCCAAGATCGGCATCGTTTTGACTTAGATGATAGGTCAAATTATATCGGGTACCGTCTAGACCTCCCAAGATTTCAAGATCCTTATTCGATAACAAGAATAAGCTTTCTCCATTGTTGTCATCTCCATCTATATCCGAATCACAAACGATATAATCTGTTGGAATGGTAGCATTGGGTACATTAGTTACATTTATCTGAAAATCAACAATCTCGAAGCAAGAAGATAGATCCGTACTCTCGAGTCTCGCGTATATAGTCTCGGCAGTATAGGGAGCTTGATTTCTATAGTTAGAGGGGTCTGCAATTTTATTTAGTTCGTTGTCTGCCAAAGCATCGGCCTCTGAGGAATAGTACTCTACGCGATATTGAGCAGTATCTAGACCGTTTAAAATAGAGAGATCATTATTGGTCAAATCAAAGAAATAAAACCCATCGGTATTATCGTCACATTCAAAAATATCACTGGGTTCACCAACAGAGGGAGGGGGAGAAAAGGTAACGATGGAAGTACCAATTTTGGGGCATGTTCCATCATTTTGATCTACCTCTAAGGTGTATTTATTTACGGAATTTACATTGTCATAAGAAATGGTTAATTGCTCTCTATCTGCGGTTGGAATAACAATCCCATCCTTGGTCCACGTATAGGTCCATGCTGGATTGTAGTTTACATTGTGTCGGATGATATAATTGTCTCCTTCGCACAGGTAGAGGTAATCTCTATTATCGTCTAGACTTCCATTGTTGGTTATATTGAGCTCTTGTAAAAATAGAGACTGAATAAAAGGAGGAAGGCCTTGAGTTGCTCTCCCAGATCCAAGGTTTACAAAAGATTCTGTGTAATTTGCTGCAGTCCCTTTGAGATAAGGGAATTCTATAATGTCCAAATATTGCGTATCACTAAAATAACTTCTCGGTACGGTGACATAAATCTGATTTCCATAAGATAATTGTAGGCCGGGTCGATATACATTTCCTCTTTCATAATGTATTTCTGTCTTTGAAGCGGCAATATCTGGTGCTTGAAGATCAAACTGAAATATGCGAATCTCATCATCCCCATCCATGCTATTCCAACGTCCACCATTTAAATCGTGAAGGGAGAGGTATAAAAATCTGGAGGTAGCATCGAACTCCACTCCATATGGAGCTCCTAAGGTACTTATTTCACTGTCGCTGAAAAGTTTTAGCCCTCTTTGATTGTTTAAAAGATTTAAACGACTATCGTCGTTCTCCCCAATCTTCCCAGATGCCAAATCCAAAGTAAACATATAGGCATCGGCATTTATGCTTCGATTTACATCGTAATTTGCTAAAGCAATAAAATCTCCTTCAGGAGAAACTTTTAAATATCCTTTGATTTCATCGGTATCAACTGGAACTTTTGATTTTACAGGATTTAAGTCTACCCCCGAACCAGATACTCTATAAGCATAAAAAGTACTTCCCCAATTCGTCGGAGATTCCCAGTTTAAAGAATCGTAGCTACTGTCGGTATAATCTCCGTTTGTGGAATTATCGTTATCTACTAATGAAATGACCCAATAATCACCACAGTCATCTTGTCTAACAGCGGTTACTTTTTCGGTCCATTCTTGAGATTTACCATCACTTAAATCGATTTGAGATCCCGGGACAACTTCCCCCAAGCCACCATTGGCGGCCATGTTTACGGTATAACACCTGAAACCTTGAGTATTGTCAGGCGGATCGCCACCGGTCAAATTTGTACCTACCGTGAAAATATAATATAGGTCATCGTTGTCAGGATTTGGAACAATGATACCGGATTGAGTACTCGATCTATGCCCTTGGAGATTAGATCCGTTGGGCATGATCTCGTGATTTCTATTCCAAACTCTTGTCCCGTCTGAATAAAACAATAAGTTACCAAAGGCATCCGATATACTCGAACAACCCTCTAAAGTATTAATTGGGTTTGCAGGGTTTGGAGTAAAATTAAATACCTCAGCATTTCCTGAAGTAAAAGATACTCCAGCCTTTTTTCCAAAGATCCAGTTCGCCGCTTCTCCTTGAGAGAAAACCGGGTTTACTAAAAAGCAAAACCATAAAATTGATAAAAGTTTCTTCATCCGGGGTAGATATTGAAAACGCTTTTCACAAGTCGTAACTAAACAAATATAATAATATAGGTCTAGGAATTTCCGTTGTCAAAAGGGGTTTTCAAATCTCCCTATTTCTCGGTAACTCTTATAAGTCTCGTTGTTTTAAAATGTAATAAGAGGCAAAAATAAATATAGCAGCCCAAAGCGATGCGGATAAAATATTTAGAAAGGAAACCTCATAGTTATACTGCAATTCTTCTCCCACTTGTTTCGCTACAGTTTTCACTGCGTTAAACCTTGTAAAAGGCTCGTGAATCAATGCACTCATGGATTGCAAAGGGAAAAAATAGGCTAAATATTCTGAGGCTGATTCGGAAATGTCTTGTTTTATAGAAAAATACATGTAGAGTTCAAACAAGAACCATATAAACATAGCTCCAATAGCATAGGCAGATTTTCGAACAACTAAGCCTAAAAACAGTCCAAAACTAAAAAATGCAGTGAGTTTAAAGAAATAACCGACTAAATATTCGAGATCGGAAAAAATGATACTAAATTCATTAAAATCGGAAAAAATCAGACCTAAAATTAAACTGATTACAAAAACAAAAAGAGTAGAAATTGCGGAAAACACCACAACCATATAAAACTTGGATAGAATAAATTCTTTCTTACTCAAACCATCTATTAAATTCTGTTTAATAGTCTTGTAAGAATACTCATTTGCTGTCATCGAAACGATAACTAGTAGTAGGAAAAACTTTAGTAAGGCCGCGATGTATGTGTTAAAATGCCAGATAAAAGGGAAGTTAAAAATTCCTTGATCCGCGAGGTGAAATTCAATCGGGCCGATATCAAATTTAATTGATGCAAATAGGGAAATTCCGATCAACAAGGCGAAATAACTGATTATAATGGATTTACTTGCTTTGTGGTATCTTATTTTGTCAAATTCTATTGCTAATAATCTTTTCATAATGGTTTAGTTTGTGGTTAGTGCTAAAAACTCTTCTTCGAGACTTGGTGCCCGCTTTTCGAGGTGGTTTAGAATTATACCTTGGTCCATTAGTATTTTGTTTAGTTCATGAGCCTCTAAAGGTGAGGCAGGCTGAAAGGATAGAATATCATTTTCTTCAGTGATACTGTCAATTTCAGGCATGTTTTGTAAAGCTTGCTCCAGTTTTCCTTTGTCCTGTGCACTTACAAAAAAGATCCCATTAGTAGAAGACATTTTGTCTACTGGTCCGCAATAGAGCATTTTACCTTTTTGGATAACCACGACATCGGAACACACTTTTTCCACTTCATCCAAAAGGTGAGAAGCGAGCAGGATGGTAGTTCCTTTCGCTGCGATATCCTTTATGATACTGCGGATTTCGTGGATTCCTTGAGGGTCTAATCCATTTGTCGGCTCGTCCAAAATCAAAAACTCCGGGTCGTTTACAAGAGCAGAACCTATGGCAAGTCTCTGTTTCATACCGAGAGAAAAAGTACTGAATTTGGAATCCTTTCTTTCTAGTAGATTAACCATTTCTAAAATCTCTGGAATTCTGTCTGGATCGGATTCCTTTATTTTACAAACTAATTTGAGATTCTGCTCGGCAGTCATATAGGGATAAAAGTTAGGACGCTCGATTATAGCACCTACTTTTTTTAAGGCTTCGTGATGAGATAGGCCCTCTTCAAACCAACTGAATTCTCCGGATGTTGGGTTTACAACATTGAGAACAATGCCTAGAGTTGTTGACTTTCCGGAACCGTTCGGTCCAAGAATACCGTAAATTTTGCCTTTTTCAATGTCGAAGCTCAAATTGTCGACAGCCGTTATCTTTCCAAACTTTTTGGTAAGATTGTTAATCGATAGAATCTTTTTCAATTTATATAGTTTTAGTACTTGTTTGACGATTATCGCCAACAATTGTTACGAAACTAATAAATTATTTAAAATTTGTCTAAATCTAGGTCGTCAATATTCTCAAATCCATTGGATCCCAACTCCTCATCAAATGAGGAACCAAATAGAGCTTCGTCGGAAAATGGGTCTATTGCAGCTTTGGAGTCTTTTGAGCTTTCAAAGTTCTTTTCAGGTGCTTCTTTAGGGGTGTTTCCAACGCTGACCAATAAATAGGGAAGTTCGTGCTCGGTTGTTTCTAGGATATCTATCAGTTCAACAAAGCAAGTCCACATATTCAGAAAATCGTAGACATAGAGTAGTTTATGTCCTTTTTTGGAGATTAAATCTTCTAGATTGTGATCACTCATCTCTTTGATGTCATCTTCATCTGTCATATTTACCAAAGGGATTTCAGCTCCTTGATTCCACTCCGAATCGCATTGGTAAAAAGAGGCCATCTGACCACTTTCAAATTCATAACTCTCTACTAAAGACAGATGAAAATCCTCTAAATTTGAAGTATTCTCCAAAAGTAAAGTCCTGATTACATCTTCTTTGGTATCTAAAACCACTCTAATCTTGAAAATCATATACACTTTTTACATTGCAAAAATACGAGATAATGCTTAAAATAAAGTATTTTTATTGCCTAAAACATACAGATGGATACTGAAAGAGCTCTTATGCAATTAAATGCTTCTTGCAAGAATACTTTAATGCAAACCTTAGATATCGTTTATACTTTTGTGGGAGATGGAGAAGTTCATGCAACTATGCCTGTCACTCCTGCAGTACACCAGCCTATGGGGCTATTACACGGAGGAGCATCGGTTGCTCTAGCAGAGAGTGTCGGTAGTGCAGCTTCGCATTTATACGTTCCTGACCCTGTAAATACGGAGATTCGCGGTATAGAAATTTCTGCCAATCACGTAAAAAGTAAAAGAGATGGTATAGTTACAGCAAAAGCAAAAATTATTCACCGTGGAAGAACTACTCATCTCTGGGAAATAAGAATTGAGGATGAAGAAGCTAAGCTTATATCCTTGTGTAAATTAACCAATATAGTCTTGCCTAGAAAGTGAAAGATCTCCATCGCTTAAATACGGAGTCAAGACCCTTTGTTGCCTTTAGTTTTCCAAATGAAGATAAAGTTCAGGTTTTTATAGATTCGGGGGAATCCGGAAAGGAGGAAGACGGTTTTGTTTTTGCACCATTTACCTCTGATAAGAATAAAGCACTCTATGTTTGCCCAACAGAAACGCACTTCTTCTCCAGAGAGGAGTTCGCTAGTCAAGGATTCGGATCTCAGTCCTTGGACGAGTTGGATAAGATAAATTATGAAGAAAAAATAAGGGTCGCGGTTGAAAAACTGCAAACGACTGAGCTAGACAAGGTGGTGCTATCTCGGCAAGTAGAAGTCCATTTTGGAGGAGCCAAAAGCGATTCTTTTAAAAAGAGCTTGAGCTTATATCCTAGCGCATTTGTCTATTGGTTTTTTCATCCAGAATCTGGACATTGGCAAGGTGCTACACCGGAGCTATTTTTAAGAACGAAAGGTTCTGAAATAGAGACCTCTTCTCTTGCAGGTACTAGAATTTATTCTCCCGAAAACAAAGAGGAAATTTGGGGAGAAAAAGAAAGGAAAGAACAGCAATTTGTGACGGATTTTATTGTTGACCAACTCAAGGATTTAACTGAAAACATATCACAAGAAGGTCCTAAAAATCACATCGCTGGTAATTTAGTTCACCTTAAAACTAAAATCATTGCTAGACTTAAGTCTGGAATACCTGTGGAGCGAGTTATTTCTGCTTTACATCCTACACCGGCCGTTTGCGGCACTCCACGAGAACTAGCACTGCAAACAATAAAAGATTTAGAAGACTACGATCGTCAATATTATACAGGCTATCTAGGATTGAAAAACGATAAGAAAACACAATTATATGTCAATTTGAGATGTATGAAGTTGCAGGAGAGCAAAGCCATAATTTTTGTAGGAGGTGGAATTACAAAAGATTCAAAAGCGGAGTTGGAATATCAAGAAACTCAAGCCAAAGCAATGACAATGAAAAAAGTGCTTATTTAAAGACTTTCTCATGTAATGATAGTTGAGTTTATTGACTAACTTTGCATATATAAATACTTCTTTTAAATGCAGTATTCTGATAAGCGTTTGGCTCAGGAATTAGTCGTTTCGCTCAAAGATTTTCAAATACATCAGGTGGTTATATCACCGGGTTCCCGCAATGCTCCTTTGATAATATCTTTGGTGAATGATGCGGATATAGAGACTTTTAGTATTGTCGATGAAAGAGCTGCTGGTTTCTTTGCTTTAGGACTTGCGCAACAATCATCCCATCCTGTCGCTTTGGTTTGTACTTCAGGATCTGCTTTACTGAATTATTACCCTGCAATTTCGGAGGCCTATTACAGTAAAATTCCGCTTGTAGTCGTTTCTGCAGATCGACCAGAACATCTTATTGATATTGCTGACGGTCAAACGATAAGACAAAAGAATATATTCCAAACTCATCTTGGGGAGTCCTTTAATTTTAGAGAGTCGGGCAATCAATTGGAGCTATTTCACAAAGCCTTTAGGCATTCGAGAGATTTGCAAATACCCATACATTTAAATTTACCATTTGACGAACCTCTTTACAATACGGTTTCGCAAATTAATCCTGAAATATTAGATCAATCCAAACTTCTAACCAAAAGTGATTCTGTAGCAGAAGAGAAGCCTTTGGAACAATTGGATTTGGATCATATTGGAGATATTTGGAACAAAGCAAATCGAAAGCTTATCTTAATAGGTACCGGATTTTCAAACGAGCTGATCGATCTACAGGTAAAAAAACTGTTGGAGGATCCCTCAGTGCTCATAATGTGTGAGAGTTTATCAAACATACATCATCCGAATATTGTCTCAAAAATAGATCAATTGATTTTTAAGTTAGAGGAACAGGAATTAAAGAGCTTTCAACCCGATATTGTTTTGAGTTTTGGAGGAATGTTGGTTTCCAAAAAAATAAAGCAATTGCTTAGATCATACGATTTAGCGGAGCACTGGCATGTCGATCCCATCCAAAGTCCAAATACATTTCTGGGTTTAACAAGACATTTTTCTATTTCTCCTTCCTTGTTTTTTAGTCAACTGCTCTTCGTCGCGAAACCAAATTTAAAATCCAAATATCAATCCTTTTGGCTTTCAAAAAGAGATTTACACCAATCAAGAGCTATAGAATACTTCAAAAATCTAGAATATTGTGACCTTTGGGTTTTTAAGGCTATTTTTGATAAGATTCCCAAAAACAGGGTCTTGCAGCTCGCAAATAGTTCAGTGGTGCGTTATGCTCAGTTTTTTACTTTGAGCGATACAATAGAATCTTTTGCCAATCGCGGAACCTCTGGAATCGATGGTAGTACATCTACTGCGATTGGTTCTGCTTATGCTAGAAAAGATAAAAATACCATCTTTATTTCTGGAGACACCAGCTTTTTATACGATGCCAATGGCCTTTGGAATGATTCGATTCCCAAGAGTTTGCGTATTATTGTTATCAATAACAATGGGGGTGCAATTTTTAAAATTATACCTGGCCCGAAAAAAACGAAATCACTATCTTATTTTGTTACTCCAAATAATCGTTCAATGGAGTATCTTTGCAAGATGAATAATATTGCTTACCGCGTTGCGGAAGACAAAAAAGGACTACTCTCAACTCTAGATAATTTTTTTGAGATTAGCGAAAATAGTGTTCCTGAGCTCTTAGAGATAAAAACAGGAGGAATTGAAAACGAGAATGGATTAATGGAATACTTTAATTACTTAAACAAGACAAATGGAATTTAATATTGGAGATAAAATAGAAATTGTCATTGGACGGTTTACAGATATTGGTATTCGTGTTTATGTACGCGAGGATGAAGAAATAGAGGGGATGCTCTATCGAAACGAGGTTTTTAAAAAGGTTCGAGAAGGACAGAAAACAGCGGCTTATGTTAAAAAAGTAAGAGAGGATGGTTTGATAGATTTTAGTCTTCAACCCATTGGTTTTGTCGATGCCATAGAGGTGGATAAAAATAAAGTGCTCAGTCAATTGGAGAGAGAAGGAGGTTTTTTGCCTTTAAATGACAAAAGTGACCCTGAGGATATCAAATACCATCTTCAAATGAGTAAAAAGGCATTTAAAAAAGCAATTGGAGCCTTGTATAAGGAGCGAATTATAGAAATAAATTCAGAAGGTATAGATCTGTTATAGCAAAAAAAAAGCATCCCGAAGGATGCTTTTTTTTAATACT
>JBELHR010000009.1:4029-22180 GCA_042091275.1 Flavobacteriaceae bacterium | reverse complement strand
TCCAAATCGAACTCCAAGCTCCAAACTATTGGTTTTTGTCTTAGTTGTTGTCTGTGCATTAGCATCGGAAAGACCAAGGGTCATAAAACCGATTAGAAGTAAAGAAAACAGTGTTTTTTTCATAATGATAATTTTTGTTAAACTCTAAGTTGTGTCAAACCCCTTTGACATTTAACATAAAATTAAGCAATAAAATTCAATAATTACAAATTATATAGAAATTTTTCATGATTATTCGCAATGAATAGCCTCTGTGGTAAGCTATTTCTCGACTAATTTAGTCTTGAGCCATTTTCTCCAGAACTCTTTCAATATTGGTGTAGTAACCATTATATCGCGCTTGTTGATCATCGACCAACAAGAAACCCTCTTTGTATTTGGCTAGTGCTTTTCGATATTTTTGTCCTTTTTCGTAATATAGACCTAGATAGTAGTATCCTAAGGGCTCATCGGGGTATATATCTAATATCATTTCTCCAAAATCTTTTAAATAGAACCCTTCTTCTTTATCTATGATATTGCTTTCAAGCATATACACGTCGGACAAGCGAATATTTAAATTATTACCAAATAGATAGGAGATATTTTGATACTTTCGGCTTAGATAAGCGATGGTAGCCTCTGGTCCCAAGTCTTTTAGCTCCTTGTCATAAAGTTCTCGGCTAATAGGTGCAAAATCTTTGTAGATCATGGTAAAGGATTCGTTTAAACCCTGCGTAAATCGCAACAATCTATTGGCGGAGGGAGTATCTCCCAATTTAAATTTAAAGTTCTGAAGCCCCATCGATTCCAAGCTGTTTATTACCGCTGTACTTTCCTCTTGTATCTCTGGCGTTTTTCCTTGGTAACCGTTGGTATAGTAAAAGTAAAAATCACCATCTAAGCCTTGTTTTGTGTAATCAATCAAATAGTGGAAGCCTTCATAATATTTAGGATCAATAGAAACGTAAGCATTGAATATGGGAACTTCTTCTGCCAAAAAATAATTGAGGTAAGCAGCAGTTTCTCCATGTCCGATAACTGCATTAAAATTAGACAACCTATACTCTTGCTCAAGGTAATCTCCGAGAAGATCGTAAATTACAAAGCTCATGTATTTTTGTCCAAATTCATCGGGCATCCCAGTTTGCAAATCAATACTAAAATCGTATTCGGCTTGGTTTGAATTACTTCTAATACCAACCACGATATGCTCAGGAATAGCCTGGTTTTTGGCGAAATACTTCATGTTTCCTACATAGGCATCAAAAACCATTTCACTATCTAAAATAATTGTCAGCGGATAGGTTTTGTCTTTGGAGGTTTTGTAGTCCGAAGGCGTGTAGATTTGGACAACTCTCTTATCATTTAATTCTTGAGAGTAAAAGTTTAAAGTTTTCAGGTTTTGACCTTGGCTGCCTTGTATAAAAAACAAGAGCAAAATCAAGAGGTTTAATTTTTGGGATTTCATAGCAAAATTTTCAAGCTCAAAGTACTATTTTTTTTCTATTTCAATAAGTTTATCTTTGGGGAAATATTTTTTTATTATGCGAGAAATTGAGTGGATTGAAGCCAAAAAATACGAAGACATAACCTATAAGAAATCGAATGGTGTAGCGAGAATTGCTTTTAACAGGCCAAATGTGAGAAATGCATTTCGACCAAAGACGACTTCCGAGCTCTACGATGCGTTTTACGACGCGCAAGAGGATACTTCTATAGGAGTGATTTTGTTATCAGCAGAAGGGCCTTCAACTAAGGACGGGGTATATTCCTTTTGTTCTGGAGGAGATCAGAAAGCTAGAGGGCACAAAGGATATGTTGGAGAAGATGGAATGCACCGACTAAATATACTAGAAGTTCAAAGACTGATACGGTTTATGCCAAAAGTCGTCATCGCTGTTGTTCCAGGATGGGCTGTAGGAGGAGGGCATTCTCTACACGTAGTTTGCGATATGACTTTGGCCAGTAAAGAACACGCTATTTTTAAACAAACCGATGCGGACGTAACTAGTTTTGACGGAGGTTATGGGTCTGCCTATTTAGCTAAAATGGTAGGGCAGAAGAAGGCTAGAGAGATTTTCTTTTTAGGTAGAAATTATTCTGCTCAAGAAGCTTTTGATATGGGAATGGTAAATGCAGTTGTCCCTCATGATGAATTGGAGTCTACGGCATATCAGTGGGCCCAAGAAGTCCTAGAAAAGTCCCCTACATCTATTAAAATGTTGAAATTTGCTATGAACCTTACCGATGACGGTATGGTTGGTCAACAGGTATTTGCTGGAGAAGCAACGCGATTGGCATATATGACTGAAGAGGCAAAAGAAGGTAGAAATGCTTTTTTAGAAAAGAGAAAGCCGAATTTCAAGGATATTAAATGGATCCCTTAAAAACAGAAATATGAAAATTGTTTGTATCGGTCGTAATTATGCAAAGCATATAGAAGAACTCTCTAACGAAAAACCAAGTCACCCTGTAGTATTTATAAAGCCAGATACCGCTGTTTTATCCAAAGCAGCTCCTTTTGTTATTCCAGAGTATTCCAATGACGTTCACTATGAACTGGAGATTATGGTGAAAATAATTAAAGTTGGAAAATACATCCAAAAAGAATTTGCTCATAAATACTATGACCAGGTTGGTTTGGGTATAGATTTTACAGCTAGGGATTTGCAACAGCAGTGCAAGGAAAAAGGCTTGCCTTGGGAAAAAGCGAAAGCTTTTGACGGAAGTGCTAAAATTGGAAAATGGATAGATAAATCCGAGTTTTCTGGCGTAGACGAATTGAAATTTCAGCTTTATAAAAACGGAGAATTAGTCCAAGATGGAGATGCTAGTCATATGCTTTGGAAAATTGACGAATTAATAGCCTATGTATCTCAGTTTTTTACTTTAAAAATCGGAGACGTTTTGTTTACCGGAACACCTGCTGGGGTTGGACCAGTATCGGAAGGGGATGACCTAGTGGGGTATTTGGAAGGAACTGAAAATCTAAAGCTTAGAATAAGATAAAAAAAAGCCCCGTCAGCGGGGCTTTTTTTTATTTAAGTCAAGACGGGTTTTTGGGTAAAACTATTGAAATAGATTCCAATAATAACAATACACAATAGAACCGCCGCTCCTAGTTGGTGGAGAACTCCAAGGCTTACAGGAACCATGTTAATCAAGGTTAATACCCCCAAAGCAAACTGTAGCAAAACCATTATGAGTACACCGTTATTGGCGTTTTTCTGAAAAGAATTTAATTTTAGTTTTTTTCCTTTAAAATAGATAAATGCGACAGCACTTACCACCAGGACAGCCAACCACCTGTGTATAAATTGCACGCTTACAGGATTTCCAATTAAACTTATAAATCCTTCGTTTTCAAAGGCTGTAGCAATATTCTGAGGAACCCAAGAACCTCCCATCTTTGGGTAGGTTGGGAAAATCAATCCAGCTTTCAGTCCAGCTACAAAAGCTCCGTATACAATCTGTACGGTCAGTATAAATAATAAAGCGAAATATCCTTTTCTCAAAGAGGTCTTTTGTACTTTCCAATTCGGATAAAAAACCTTGAGACTGGTCCACAAGATATAAGCGACTAGCAAAAAGGCATTGCTCAGGTGCATGGCTAAACGATAATGACTGACTGCGGGATCTTTTACCAATCCACTTTTTACCATATACCAACCGAGAAAACCTTGAAATCCGCCCAAGAAAAAGATGATTATTAGGTTTCGCATCAAACCGCGACCTTGGATTTGTTTTTTCCATAAAAAATAGAGGAATGGAAATATAAAAACGAGTCCTACTACGCGGCCGATTAGCCTGTGGAAATACTCCCAAAAAAAGATTTCCTTAAAGTCTTGTAATTCGAAATGCGTGTTGATTTTTTGAAATTCAGGAGAGGTTTTATAATGCTCGAATTCGGCAATCCACTCTTCTTGATTCAGTGGAGGTAAGGTTCCAGAAATCGGTTTCCAATCTACCATAGAAAGTCCAGAATGTGTCAATCTAGTAATTCCTCCAATTACCACCATTGCTAGCACTAAAAAGGCCCCCAAGAGTAACCAATAGCCAACTGCTTTATTTGCTTTTTGTTGCATGGAACAGATTTTTTTTAAATCCCTACAAATTTAATTAATATCGATCTTTTGATAAGACAAATACTAGCTTTTTTCTTGTTTAGAATGGCTTAAAATAAGCTAGCCAGGTCTAAAGATGGGTTTTCGTAATAATTTATAGAATCGCGATGTGCATCTTTGCGGATATAGGCATTGAGGATACGCATCACATCCTTGTTGTGATTTTGAGCGGCTATATAACTCGTCAAAATCTCATATTGTTTTTCTGGCTCCTCGATATTGTAATTTTCTAATTCAGAGAAATTTGTATATCCATAACCCTTGTAAATTCCGTTCTCCACTTGAACGATTGCGGCCTCCTCATCGGACCTCCCTTTTTGCTTAATGATATAGGTTCTCGGTTCGCTGTAAATCTCTTTTATCGCATCGTTTACACGAGTATTATACTGCTCTACAGCTTCCTTGTCACTGCAAACCCCTCTACAATTTTGAACCTGGTAGTGAAAGCAGGAGGAGTTCGTTTGTTGCAATTGGCAATATTTCGGGCAGAGTTCGTGTTTTTCACATAATTTTTCTAAAAATGCTCGACAGGCTTGGGCATTGGCAAAAGTACTTAGGGCTTTTTTAATTCCTTTTAGAGGACCATAGGCTAAATGCTGTATCCCTTTTTGGTTGCTATAGGTGAAAATTCCGTAATTATCCTTGCTGCGTCGTTGCGCTCTATTGAATTTGGGTAGGTGTTTTTTTATTTCGGCAGATTCTAGAAGTAAGGCGAGTAATTCACTTCCGGTCTCTTTGTAATCTAGCGAAGCAGTTTGTTGACATAACTTCTGTTCTCTATTACTTTTGTCGTGAAAGTGACTTAAAACGCGAGCTCTTATATTATTTGCCTTACCTATATATAAAATTTGGCCTTGTGCATCCTTGAAATAATACACTCCGTAATTTTTGGGTAAAGCATCTACTGCTTCTTTGTCGAGTAGGGGCGGGAGCGTTCCTCCCATAGATTTTGGATTTAGCTCTTTTTGTATCAAACCACTAGGATCTGAGGCGAGAAGCTTTTCAAATAATATAACCGTTGCGGCAGCATCTCCTCTGGCACGGTGTCTATCGCTAAGAGGAATATCAAGACTGTTGCATAGCTTTCCGAGAGAGTAGGAGTTAAGCCCTGGAATTAATTTTCGAGATAGTCTGACCGTACAGAGTTTTTTTCTCTTAAAGACCGCACCTAAACTTTTGAATTCAGCTGCTATAATACGATAGTCGAAATTCACATTATGGGCAACAAATACGGTGTCTTTTGTGATTTCATAAACCTGTTTTGCAATTTCGTAAAACTTTGGAGCTCGAGCCACCATATCGTTGTCAATCCCAGTCAATCCCGTTATAAAATTAGGAATGTTGGCTTCCGGATTTACTAAGGAGCAAAATTCATCAATAATTTTTTCTCCGTCGTGAATAAAGATGGCTATTTCGGTAATCCTATTACCTTGTCTCCCTCCTCCGTTAGTTTCTATATCGACAATAGCGTATTTCATAGTTTAGCTCACACTTTTTTGTAGAGATTTCAATTCTACTTGCAATTCGTTAAACATTTGAAGAATACTACTGATTTTTAACTCGTGGGGTTCATATTCTTGTGTATTGATGCTACAAGTGAATTCCCAGGCTTCTAAAATTTCGTTTAGAGGAGTTTCAAAAGGTTCATAAACTTCATTATCTGATTTCAGGACCAGAAGGTGACGTTTTTCCAGTTCGTTGTAGACGCGCTTATATACAATTCCCTCATTTAGAGTAACTATTATATAGGTCTGTCCAGACTTTATGTCGCGTAAATCCTCTACAAATTTCGCAACCACATAAGATCCGTCTTTTAGCGGGAGCATAGAGTCTCCTTTGATAGGGAAGGCGCGATGCTTTCCAGTAGGGAGGAAAGGCAATTTAATTTGCTCTAATTTTTCGATGTATTCAGGGTCCGCATAGCCTTTTAGGTAACCTGCAGAAGCTCTTACTGGAACAACTTCGATCAAGTCTTCGTTATTTCCGTCTACGGTAATAGGGAACAATACCCTTTGGTTACCAACTTCGATAAAAGAAAAATCTGTAGAGGGAGTAAGATCGTTTTTGATCAAGATATCCACAGGAACCTTAAAAAAAGCAGATAGTTGAATAAGCATTTCAATAGGGGGCTCACTTCTCCCTTCTTCATAAGATCCTATGCGAGATCTAGGAATCTGAAATTCTTCTGCGAGTTGTTCTTGCGTTAAGCCCTTGAGGTAGCGTAAGTGACGAATATTTGAAGCGATTTTTTTCATAATACTACAAATATAAGCAAACATAACTACAATTTGTAGTTAGTTTTGTAAAAAAAATAAAAATGTATCTAAATACCCATACATATTACAGTCTTAGATATGGTACGATGAGTGTTGAAAAACTCCTGTCTGACTTGGTAGAAGGCGGGTTTAATCAGGCTGCACTAACCGATATTAATACTACGTCTGCGTGTATGGATTTTTTGAGATTAGCACCAGAAAAAGGTGTTAAACCTGTTTTAGGGGTAGATTTTAGAAAGGGGATACAGCGTTTTTTTGTGCTTTTAGCGATGAGTGATAAAGGCTTTGAGCAAATAAATAATTATTTGACGGAGCTTTTGCATAGCGAGGGATTTCCGCTGTCTAAAAAAGCACCTAATTTAGAAGATACCAGAGTTATATATCCTTGGGAAGTTTTAGAAAGAGAGGGTCGATTACAGGAGCAAGCAGAGTATCTTGCGCCACATGAATTCATCGGCTTGTATCCGGAGACCCTCTCTAAACTTCCTTTTGTAAAGTGGGAGATACCCTTTGACAAGCTAGTCTTTATGAAGCCCTTTAGTTTTGGGGGGCAAAAGGATTTTAATATACACCGCCTACTCAGGGCCGTGGATTTGAATGTGTTGTTGAGTAAGCTCCCTGTAGAGGAACAGGCTAGTAATTGCCATACTTTACATTCGATTGAGGACTTAAAGCAGCTCTTTGCCGCTTATCCTCAGATTTTAGCCAATACCCAAAAGATATTGAGTCAAGCAGCCTATCAGGTGGATTTTTCTAATCACAAAAATCAAACACAGACCAGTTATACTCGAGATGAGTTTTTGGATTATCGTTTGTTAAAACACTTGGCTTATTCTGGACTTAGTTACCGTTATCCTAGAGTGGGAAAACGAGTTTTTAAGCGTTTGGATAAAGAGTTGAAAATTATTAGGCAAAAGCAATTCGTGTCTTATTTTCTAATCAATTGGAAGATTTTGAAGTACGCGAGGTCCCGAGGCTATTTTTATGTAGGAAGGGGCTCTGGTGCTAATAGTTTAGTCGCTTATCTATTGCGAATAACCGATGTTGACCCTATTGAACTCGATTTGTATTTTGAGCGATTTATCAATTTACACAGGACCAATCCTCCAGATTTTGATTTGGATTTTTCTTGGAGGGATAGAGATGATGTGACGCGCTATATTTTTGAGCAATTTCCTAACACAGCTCTTATAGCGGTTTACAACACCTTTAAGTATCGAGCTGCCATAAGGGAATTGTCTAAGGTTTTTGGTCTTCCCAAGCAAGATATAGATCGCTTGGCAAAGGGGCAGGCGCCTCGTGATGATCTTTCCGCTCTGGTTTTGCGTTATAGCGGTTATATACAGGGGTTTCCAAACTATTTAGGGATTCACGCCGGAGGTATTGTTATAGCTAAAAAATCTATAGCTGCTTACGGAGCTACTTTTATGCCGCCCAAAGGCTATCCTACTTTACAATTTGATATGCAAGTTGCCGAGGATATAGGTCTCTATAAATTTGATATTTTGAGTCAGAGAGGTCTCGGTAAAATAAAGGACACCGTTGCCTTGGTTCGCAAAAGTCATAAAGGGGTTCTCCCTTTTGATATTCACGATATAAAGCGGTTTAAAAAAGATTTGCGAATCAAGCATATCCTTAGGAACGCAGAAGCTATAGGTTGTTTTTATGTAGAATCTCCAGCGATGCGTATGCTTTTAAAAAAATTGCGTGTGGATCACTACTTGGGTTTGGTGGCAGCGAGTTCTGTTATTCGTCCCGGGGTTTCCAAGTCGGGAATGATGCGGACTTATATAGAGCGTTTTCGTTTTCCAGAAAAGAGAAAAGAGGCTCATCCTATTTTAGCTGAAATAATGCCAGAGACTTATGGGGTGATGGTATACCAAGAGGATGTGATTAAAGTTGCGCATTATTTTGGGGGCTTGAGTTTAGGAGAATCCGATATGCTGCGCCGTGCAATGTCTGGAAAGTCGCGTTCCAAAGACGAGTTTGCTAAATTGGAGCAACGCTTTTTTGAAAATTGCAAATCCAAAGGCTACGCTGCGGATTTAAGTCGAGAGATATGGAGGCAAATAGCGAGTTTTGCAGGCTATGCTTTTGCCAAGGGACATTCCGCTTCTTATGCAGTGGAGAGTTATCAAAGTCTTTTTTTAAAAGCCTACTACCCGATCGAATATATGGTTTCCACCGTAAATAATGGTGGAGGATTTTACCGTGCAGAGATTTACTTGCACGAGGCTAAGATGCAAGGGGCAAAGATTCTCGCTCCCTGTGTAAATAATTCGGATTGGGAGACGGTTCTCAAGGGCAAACAAGTCTATTTAGGGATGATTTTTTTATTGAATTTTGAAGAGAAAACGGCTCGTTTACTTTTACAGGAACGACGGATTAATGGAGTCTTTGTGTCTTTTGACGATTTTTTGGATCGTTTGGATATAGGCTTGGAGCAGTTGCTTACACTGATTAAAATAGGTGCTTTTAGATTTACAAAACAGTCCAAGCAAAGTCTTTTGTGGGAGGCACATGTCAAGACAAAAAAACAAGAACTATCCGCGGTTAAGCCCCCTTCTCTTTTTAAGTCCAGTCCAGATAATTTTACACTCCCAGATCTGGAGTCTTCTAAATTAGAAGAAACTTTTGATCAGTTGACTTATCTCGGTTTTTCTTTGAATCACCCCTTTGATTTGGTAAAAGATCCGATAGCTACCATTTACCAGGCCTTAGATCTTTCTTTTTGTGAAGGAGAGTATATAGATGCTTATGGATATTACGTCACCGCCAAGCCTACCAAAACGGTAAAAGGAGAGTTGATGTATTTTGGAACTTTTCTAGATGGAGCAGGGCAGTTTTTCGACACGGTTCACTTTCCTTCCGAAGCCCAGCAGTACCCCTTCCGAGGGAGAGGGGTGTATAGGGTTTATGGAAAGGTGGTTTGCGAATTTGATTGCTATAGTATAGAGGTCATGCGTATGGAAAAAATGGATTTGTTAACAGACCCTAGATATTCTTGATATGGATCGATCGATAATACATATGGATTTGGATACTTTTTTTGTGTCTTGTGAGCGTTTAATAGATAGTCGATTAAACAATAGACCGGTTCTCATTGGTGGAGTTTCGGATCGAGGAGTTGTGGCTTCTTGTAGTTATGAGGCTAGAAAATTTGGAGTACATTCTGCCATGCCGATGCGATTGGCTAAGCAGCTTTGTCCTGAAGCAGTTATCTTGAGGGGCAATTCTGGAATTTATTCTAAATATTCTAATTTGGTGACGGAGGTTATCAAATCCAGTGTACCTCTTTACGAAAAGAGTTCCATCGACGAGTTTTATATAGATCTCACCGGTATGGATCGTTTTTTTGGCTGTTATCAGTTGGCCTCTGAGTTGCGAGCTAAAGTTACTCGAGAGACTGGTTTACCGATATCTTTTGGTCTTTCTGCAAACAAAACGGTTTCTAAGATTGCCACAGGGGAGGCCAAGCCCGACAATCAAATTCGCATACAGCAAGGATTGGAAAAACCTTTTTTAGCTCCGCTATCTGTGCGCAAAATACCTATGGTTGGAGAGCAGACTTACAAGTCTCTTTGTGACTTGGGGGTAAAGAGAATAAAGACTTTACAGGAGATGCCCTTGGAGATGATGCGTCAAGTTTTTGGTAAAAATGGTATTGCTATTTGGAAAAAAGCCCAAGGAGTGGACAAGAGCCCTGTAGTTCAGTATCGGGAGCGCAAGAGTATTTCCACAGAAAGGACCTTTGATAGAGATACGATTGATGTGGATAAGTTAAAGTCTATACTTATTGCCATGACGGAAAATCTACTTTTTCAGTTGAGAAGGGGAGATAAACTAACTTCCTGTGTAACTCTTAAAATTAGATATTCGGATTTTCAGACCTATACGATGCAGCGAAAGATACCTTATGGAGCCGCAGATCATTTGATACTTCCAGTGGTTTTAGATTTGTATAGGAAATTATACCAGAGAAGAGTTTTGGTTCGATTGGTCGGTTTGCGATTTTCTCATCTCGTTCAAGGGGGCTATCAGATTAATTTATTTGATGAAAAACCCGAATTAACAAAACTTTATCAGGCTATGGATCATTTGAGAGAGCGTTATGGAGATCGCGCTGTAGTGAGGGCTTCGACTATGGGTGCACGTACAATCGGTCGATCGAACCCCTTTAATGGTGAGCCTCCACCGCTTCTAGCTAACCGTCGTTCTTAAAATAGTTTTACCTTTGGTTCTAACTAAAAACACCTTTTGCATGACAGCAGAAATTATAACTATTGGCGATGAGATTTTAATCGGTCAAATTGCAGATACAAATTCTCAATGGATGGCCGCTGAACTCAACAAGATTGGCCTTAGAATAGATAGAATTCACTCCATAGCAGACCGAAGAGATGCCATATTGAATACTTTAGAAGAAGTTAGTACACGTGCGGATTTGATTTTAATTACTGGGGGCCTCGGTCCTACAAAAGACGATATAACCAAAAAGACTCTCGCGGATTTTTTTGGAGATCAACTCGAGGAAAGAGAAGAGGTAATGGATCATGTAAAAGCTCTTTTTCAAAAATGGAATTATCCTTTTACTCGATTGAACGAAGGACAGGCGCTTTTGCCTAAGCGAGCAGAGGTAATAACTAACCATTGGGGTACTGCTCCGGGAATGTGGTTTGATTTTGATGAGAATCGCAAAGCAATTGTATCTCTTCCCGGTGTGCCTTACGAGATGCGACAGTTGATGGAGCACGCTATTTTACCTAGAGTAGAAAGGAGTTTTGACCTACCGGTCATTCGCCACAGAAATATTTTAACTTATGGAATAGGGGAGAGCAGAGTTGCAGAACGAGTAGAGCCTTGGGAAGATGCCTTGCCTGAACATATAGATTTGGCCTATTTACCAGACTATGGAAGTTTAAAATTGAGGTTGACTGCAACAGGTCAAGATAAGTCTGTTCTCGATAGAGAGTTGGCTTTGGAAATAGAAAAGTTAGAGGAATACATCTCGGAATATATCGTTGGATACGACGAGTCAGAAACCTTAGAGGTTCAGGTAGGTAATTTATTGAAGGCTTCCAAACAAAATTTAGCTTTGGCTGAGAGCTGTACTGGTGGGAATATAGCTAAAATGATTACAGCCGTCCCTGGTGCTTCTGGGTATTTTAAAGCTGGGTTGGTAGCCTATCAAGCTGAGGTGAAACAAAGCCAATTGGGACTCTCAAAAGAGCTCATTGAGAAGAATACGGTGGTCAGTTCAGCGGTAGCTGAAGCAATGGCTCAAAATATGAGAGCAAAATACGAGACAGATTACGCAATTTCCACCACGGGAAATGCAGGCCCCACTTTGGATGACACAGAGGAGTCTTTGGGGGTGGTTTATATTGCTGTTGCAAGTAAATACGGGGTCGTGTCTGAAAGATATAGCTTTGGTCAGCCTCGTGAAAAAGTGATACAAAGAGCTTCTAATAAGGCACTTGAATTACTCAAGAGAGAAATTGTTAAAAACGGATGTTAATTGTTTGTGTATTTGTATTAAAATTCGTTAATTTGCACCTCGTTTTGAAATAACAATAATAAATACTGGTAGAGATGTCTAGAATTTGTGAACTAACAGGAAAGAAAGCAATGGTGGGAAATAATGTTTCTCATGCCTTGAATAGAACTAAGAGAAAATTTAACGCTAACTTGATGACTAAGCGTTTTTATATTCCAGAAGAGGATAAGTGGGTGACTCTAAAAGTTTCTGCATCAGCTTTAAAAAATATCAATAAGAAAGGTATTTCAGCTGTAATCAAAGAAGCTAGAGAAAAAGGGTTTTTGAAAAAATAATTTGTCGATAAATTAAATAGCACGAGATGGCAAAAAAAGGAAATAGAGTTCAGGTAATCATGGAATGTACCGAACACAAAGCATCAGGGAAGCCAGGAACTTCTAGATATATTACAACAAAAAATAAGAAAAACACTCCGGATAGATTAGAGTTGAAGAAATTCAACCCGATTTTGAAGAAGATGACAGTTCATAAAGAAATTAAATAATTTAGGTCATGGCAAAGAAATCAGTAGCAACGTTACAATCAGGTTCTAAAAGATTATCAAAAGCAATCAAAATGGTAAAGTCTCCTAAAACTGGGGCTTATACTTTTGCTGAGTCTATCATGGACCCTTCTTTAGTAAAAGATTATTTTAAGAAGAAGTAATTTACTTCTCTTATTAAGCACATAGAGCTACTTTCGTTATGAGAGTAGCTTTTTTTATTTAATTTTACTCTTAAAATTATATTCATGGGTATTTTCGGAAATATGTTCTCTTCAAAGAAAAAGGAATCCTTAGACAAAGGATTGGAGCAATCCAAAACTTCTTTTTTTAATAAACTATCTAAAGCAGTCGCTGGAAAGTCTAAAGTTGACGATGAGGTTTTGGATGAATTGGAGGAAGTACTTATCAGTTCTGATGTTGGAGTGAATACTACTCTAAAGATTATCGATCGTATTGAAAAGCGCGTCAGTGAGGATAAATACCTCGGAACAGCCGAATTGAATGAAATTTTGAGATCAGAGATCACTGGTTTGCTCGCAGAGACAAATACGGAGGAGGTCTCGGATTTTGCTATACCTAAAGACAAGTCTCCTTATGTAATAATGGTTGTAGGAGTTAATGGTGTCGGAAAAACTACTACAATTGGAAAATTAGCTGCCCAATTCAAGTCCAAAGGACTTTCTGTTGTCTTGGGAGCTGGAGATACCTTTAGGGCTGCGGCTATAGATCAACTTCAAGTTTGGGCAGATCGCGTTCAAGTTCCTATCGTTCGCCAAGAGATGGGTTCAGATCCTGCTTCTGTCGCTTTTGACACCTTGCAGTCCGCTGTTGCTCAGAATGCAGATGTGGTTATTATAGATACCGCTGGTCGTCTTCACAATAAAGTGAATTTGATGAACGAATTGACTAAAATAAAACGCGTTATGCAAAAAGTTGTGGCGGATTCTCCCCATGATGTGATGCTGGTATTGGATGGATCGACAGGACAGAATGCCTTTGAACAAGCAAAACAATTCACCAAGGCAACAGAGGTTACTTCTCTAGCGGTTACCAAATTGGATGGAACTGCAAAAGGCGGTGTGGTAATCGGTATTTCAGATCAATTTCAGATTCCAGTAAAGTATATTGGAGTAGGAGAAGGCATCGAAGACTTACAAGTTTTTCTTAAAAATGAGTTTGTAGACTCCTTCTTTAAGAAAGAATAATTCTAAAATAGTATCTTTAGGCAGCCTAATAAAGAAGATTATTTTTAATGAGCAATGCCCTTAGAGTTCCTATAGCTAAAACCGACTATTTTTCGGCAATAATAAAAGATTATGTCGCTAAAAAGCCAGAATTAAGCACTTATTATAATCGCTTTCCAAACTTGGAGAGTTTTAAAGAACAAATTTCTGAGAAGGGGGCAAATTACAGTCTTGCTCAGCGTCAAAGTCTATCAAATGCTCTCGAGGAGCAATACAAAAAAGTAGATACAAGTAAAGAGGTACGAGAGAATTTAAAATCCTTGAGACAAGAGAATACCTTTTGTATCACCACGGGACATCAGCTCAATATTTTTACTGGACCTTTATATTTTTGGTATAAAATTATCAATGCCGTAAAACTTTGCGAAGAGCTTAAGAGATCTTATCCAGAATATAATTTCGTTCCCGTTTATTGGATGGCCAGTGAGGATCACGATTTGGACGAAATCAGATTTTTTAATTTTAAAGGACACAAATTGCAATGGAATCAGGAAACAGGCCCTGCTGTGGGACATCTTGATCTGAGCGATATGGAAGTGGTATTGGAATCGTTTCGAGAGTTATTAGGAGATAGCGACAAGGCGGAATACCTGTTAGACCTCTTTAGCAAAACTTATTTGGAACACGATAATCTAGCCCAGGCCATGCGTTTTTTGGTAAATGCACTTTTCTCGGATCTAGGCTTGGTGATTATCGATGGAGACGACAAGACCTTAAAAAAAGACTTTAGCCCTGTTATGGAGTCCGATTTGTTGGATCAAACTGGTTTTAAGGCTGTTACAAGCACGAATACGGCACTATCCAAAGACTATAATATTCAGGTAAATCCCCGTGAAATAAATCTCTTTTACTTGGGTGAAAAGAGGTCGAGAATAGAACGAGTCGCTGATAAATTCCACGTGGTGGATAGCGATATGGTTTTTACCGAAGCAGAGATAAAACAGGAACTCGCAGATCACCCCGAACGATTTAGTCCCAATGTCATACTGAGACCACTTTATCAAGAAATAGTTTTACCTAACCTTTGCTATATCGGCGGAGGTGGTGAGATTGCGTATTGGTTTGAGCTAAAAGCTATGTTTGCCGAGTACAACACCACATTTCCTATTTTATTATTGCGGAACTCTCTCTTGATCAGTCAAAAAAAGCAATTAGAAAAAGCGAAGAAACTAGGTGTATCTTTGGAGGATTTGTTTTTAAAGCGCAGTTCTTTGATAGATAAAATGGTAAGAGAATACAGCGAGCATTCTATTGATTTTACGGAGAAAAAAGACTTTTTAAAAGCGCAATTTGAATCCCTCTATACGTTGGCTAAACAAACGGACGCCTCTTTTGTAGGAGCTGTGGCTGCTCAAGAAAGAAAGCAGATTAAAGGTTTAGAGAATTTGGAAAAAAGACTCTTAAAAGCGGAGAAAAAGAGGCTCTATGAACGTCTTACTCGTTTAGAGCACTTGCAAGAAGAGTTGTTTCCACAAGGAACTTTAGAGGAGCGCAAGAGAAACTTTGCTCTTTATTACGAAAAATATGGAGAGGACTTTAAAACTGCCATTTTGGAACATATGTCTCCTTTGGCCATGGAATTCCTGGTTTTAGAATTTGATTTCTAGTCAAATTTTTCAATTTTCTCGAGCATCCAAATCCCGTCGTTTCCCTTAAAGTAGTAATTGGCTGAGGATTTTTTCTCACCTGTAGTGAACCAGTGCACCATTCTTTGATTATTTGCGCGGAGCTGGCCTTGGAAATTGTCATAGATTTGAGAGCGCTCTTTTGCTATATAGAGGTAAAAGGTTTGGTATTCCCAATCCTCCTTTTCTAGTAGGAGTGTATCCAATTCCAATTTATTGTCAAATTCTTCCACAATATAGGTCAGGGGAAAATCGATTCGACTCAATTGAAAAGTACTGTCTTGCATGAATTTATCGAAGAACAATTGGAAATCTTCGTTCATTTCCAATCCAGTTTCTGAGGACTTTTGGTTATTGAAACGCAGCATCATACGCAGTTCTTGTCGCAGTTCACTAAATTCTGCACTGTTTCGTTCTAAATTTTTATTCAGCTCTTGGATCTTTACTAATTCATTTTTTAGACTATCGAGTAAAATATATTCCTTCATCAGTTGGAGATTTCGCTCCTTCAATTCTCTATTGATAGCCTTTACTTCTCGGATTTCTTTATTTTTTTCAAAAATAACTTGCTCGCTTTTTTCGCAAGATATAAAGGTAAAAGACATAACGAATAAGGAGAATATTATACGCTTCATAGTTTATATTTTATCTGAGGATTTAGGTGGTGAACTCTTTGCGATTTCTTCTATTGTTTTTGATTTATGAGCGCTTAATTTTAGATGTTTCGGACTTCCTATTATCTGAGACGTGTAAATTCCAGTGTGCCCCGAAAACAAATAGGCAGTGACACAAGCAATACCGAGATAGGGTGCCATATCTGCTCCAAATAACTCTATTCCCATTAGGGTGCAAGCAATTGGGGTATTGGTAGCACCCGAAAATACAGCGACAAAGCCCATACCAGCCAAAACGGGCATTGGAAGAGGAATAAACCAAACCAAAGCATTCCCCAAAGTGGCTCCAATAAAAAATAGAGGAGTTACTTCGCCACCCTTGAATCCCATTCCTATAGTAAAGGCCGTAAAAAGTATTTTGAGTAAAAAGTCATAAGGGTGCCCAGAATCGTAAAAGGCCGACTCAATAACTTCAATCCCCAGTCCCATATATCTTGAGGATTGCATAAAGTAAAAGACAGCAGCTAGAATCAAACCTCCGATTACAGGCCTAATAGGAGCATAACTTATCTTCTTTGACAGATTCGTGAATAGGTGAGTGGATTTTGAAAATAGGATAGCCGTTAGTCCGGATAATAGACCAACTAGAAGTGCAAAACTCATATTTACAAGATCCATTTCTGGGATTATACTCACATCGAAATGATAGTCTGTGTGAGGGACACCCCAAAGATCCGTTCCCCAATTGGCAACTACAGCAGCAACAAATGCGGGAAAAATAGACTCATAACGAATTCTTCCTAAAATAAGTACCTCTAAACCAAAAACAGCTCCTGCCAAAGGAGTTCCGAAAACGGAAGCAAATCCAGCACTAATTCCTATGGTAATCAAAATTTTACGGTCTTTTGGACTTAGTTTGAATAGACCTGTAAATTGATCTGCGATTGCTGCTCCAACCTGAACAGCAGTTCCTTCTCGTCCGGCAGAACCTCCAAATAAATGTGTTATAAGCGTTCCAATAAATACAAGAGGCGCCATTTTAAAGGGAATTACTTCCTTTGGTTTGTGAAATTCTTCCAGAAGTAGGTTATTACCTTTTACTGTTTTGTCCCCTAAGTAATAATATCCAAGCCCGATAATTAAACCTCCCAAAGGCAGTCCCCAAACAATACTTATGTTGTCTGTTCTATATTGAGTAGCCCACTCTAGACTGATCAATAGCCAAGCCGATGCAGATCCAGCTAATAGTCCTACTAGAGTGCTTATAAAAAGCCATTTAATAGCGAATGAAAGGAGGGCAAAATTCCTTATTTTTTCTGAAAAGTTTTCTAAAAAAGATTTAGTCATAAATAAGGCTGTCGCATATGGTATTTCAAAATTAGGAAAAAAATGACAAAGGCTATAATGTCCTATTATATTCTTAAATTTGTCCTCGAATCAATCCTGTAAATTCAGCTGTGAAAAACCGATTAATATCACTTTTCAATATTCCCAATCTACGGAATAAATTTTACTTGATTCGATCTATTAGATTGGCCATAGCTATTACCTCTGCTATCGTTTTTGCAAAGACATTTGATTTTAATTTTATCACTTCCTTCTCCTTATATATAACCACTGTTTTACTCGGAGTTTCGGATATGTCGACCAATTTAGTGACTAGAGTAAAAATGCTACTAGTGAACTCTCTCGGTTTGTTAATTACGGGTATTAGTATAATATTTATAGGAGATCATCTATTTTGGATCCTGCTTTTTATCGTTCTCTTGGTTCGAATTACCTTTAATTTTAGTTTTAGGTTTCCAGAGAAAAACCTTCACTTTACTGTAATTTTATTGGGTTTTTGTTTCTTTTTACCTCTGGAATTGAACCTTTATAATATCGATTCTTTCGTATTTGGTTTGGTCTTGGGTTCTGTGTGGTATATTGTGACCTTATATTTTGGATATTTGACCTATCTTTTTTTTACAAGAGAAAATAAGGAAGATCGCGCTAACTTATTTTTTGTGGATTCCACAAATTCTAAATACGGTAAGACCAGTTTTTTTGCAAATCGCGAAACTGCATTACTGAGGAGGAAACTAGATTTGAATAGCGATAGGATAACCATTTGGAGCCATCCCTATCGACTGGCAATTTCTATGATTATTGCGTTTTTGATTGGTTTTTATTTAAAACTAAACAACGGATATTGGATTATGATGACTGTAGTTTTACTTCACAATCCGTCTCAAAAGATTTCTGC
>JBELHR010000009.1:0-3929 GCA_042091275.1 Flavobacteriaceae bacterium | reverse complement strand
ATTGGATTATGATGACTGTAGTTTTACTTCACAATCCGTCTCAAAAGATTTCTGCGGGAATTCCTCGTATTTTGAAGAGATTTTCGGGTACTGTAATAGGTTTGATACTCTATTTTCCAATTGCAGAGATGAACTTAGCGATATATTGGCTTTATTTGCTCATCTTTATAAGTGCCTTTTTTATTTTCTTGAGTATTCGGGACAATTACTTTGTCGCTGTTATTTTTATCACCTATATGGTTTTATCTTCGATTAAAATAAACTTTGTTTTGGACAATAGTATTTTACTCGAGCGTTTTTCAGATACCAGTATCGCTATTTTGATTGTACTATTTTCTCATGTGGTACTTCTCTCAGCAAGAAGTCTAAAACTAAAATCTCAAAGTAGTTTTAAAAGTTTTCGTAGAAGTTGATATAAACATTTCCTGTACCGTCAGAACCTCGACCGTAATCTATTGTAATATTGGAGCGTGTCAATTTTTTTAACATTATTCTAAAGCCTGCCCCATATCCTGGTGCAAACTTTTCAAATAATGGGATTTGATCGATACTAGATGAGGCAGTCGAAAGGTTGACAAAGGCCACAAACCCATAACGATCTGGATGCTGTTTGTCAATCTTGACCGGAATTCGATATTCCGCCTCCGTATACATATAATTCTCTCCTCTAAATCTCCCTTGCTTGTATCCCCTTCCCGATGTACCCTTTTGATCCCAACCCAAAGCCATCAAATTCATATACGGTAATTTGCCATAGGTAGTAAAGGATCCCAAAAACCAAAGTGCAAGTATGGAATTGCGTTTTCTATCCAATTTGATATAGTCTCTAAAATCTAGGTTTAAAAGGCCAGCGCTATAGGTATTACCGAGGCCTCCTGGATAAAACTTATAGGTAATATTACCATACCATCCTGAATAGGCATTAGTCGGTATATCGCGGGATTCGTGAATCAGACTCAGACCAAAGGCCATGGATTCGTAATCTTGGAGGTCAAATCCTTTTGCTGTGTTGTAAAGGTAATGGGAGGTATACACGGGTTGATCCTCGTCTAAATTGAGAGCTTGATCAAATATATTTGTATAGCGATCGTAGTAAACCCCAAAACCAATAAAAAGATTTTTATAAATGTTGTGAGAAGCGGTTTGGTGAAATCTCAGCAAATCAAACTCCATAGGTTGCTCCCTACCAAATAAACTATTTTCAGTATCCTTTGAATCCCCTATTCCTAGACCATATGTAGGCTGAGAAGAAATATAAAACCGCCAATCTCCATTTAAAATCCATTTATTCCCAGGGGTAAAGACATTGGACTTTAAATTAAACATCAACTGATTTTTAGTGGTATAATCACTTGTCAATACCGCATTGGAAATTTTGGTCTCCTCATTACTGGGAAAGGTAAAACTCGATGCAAGTGAAAGACCAAAAAGTACACCATAAGCAGGATTGACACCAACAAAGGGGAGGGGTTGTATATTAAAAAGCCCAGGGTTAGTCAAGCTATCTACCTTTGAATTATTTTGAGATGCCAATGTATGACAAGACAACAAAAGTGTTAAAATAATGATATACTGAAAATATCTCCTCATTAAAATGTATTTAATGCAAAAATACGTCAACTATTTCAATTATCTTAAAAAAAGGCTTCCGGATAGTGAACCATACCGTTGATTTGTTCAAGGGTATTTGGGATTAATTCTTTGATAAGGGCGTATTGTTCAGGTACATGGAAATGAAAACCAACATTTTGTGAAACACAACTTACGTAATTAAATTTATTGAAAAATTCATTTGGCCCTAACAAAAGGATATATGGATAGTTAAGATTTTGTGCTGCCTCGTGAGCTGCCTTGACTAGCTCGGTTCCTATTCCCTTGTTTTGATGAGAGGGTAAAACCGCTAGAGGAGCCATTACTAGACCGGTGTATTGAAGTTTATCTTTTTCAGAAACAATTTTTAGAGGAGTTAGCAATATATAACCTACTACATTGTCTTCTTCATCTTTTGCAACCAGAGAAAATTCTTCTTTAAAGTTTTTAGAATTCTGTATTCGAGATACTAATTCCCGTTCTCCTTGATCGGAGAAGGGGTGGTTTTCAAAGGCTTTATATAATACTTGGTTAATTGCAGTTGTGTCTTTTTTTTGAGATTGCGAGATGTTTATCACGATAAGTAGTCTTTATTATTAGGTCGCGTTGCGACTCCTTAGGTTTAAATTCTTACTCAAATATAGAGGGTTTTGTCGACACATAGAAATGTTAAAACTATATTAAATTTACCTAGGTATATATATTTATGTTGAACAATTTCATATTTTCGTTAAACAAAACAAATAATTATATCTTATGAAAACCTTACCTAACAAACTAACATTTATTGCCCTTTTGGTTTTTGTCTTTTTGTTTCAATCTTGTGATTCAGATGACAACGAAACTACACCAGTTGTAGTTTTACCAACCACTATCGTAGATGTGGCTATTGCTACACCTGAGCTTTCTTCTTTAGTTGCTGCACTGCAAGCTGCCGATGGAGATTTACCAACTGTATTGAGTGGAACAGGACCTTTTACAGTACTTGCTCCTTCTGACGAAGCTTTTGCTGCTTTTTTGTCAGATAATAATTTCTCAGGACTTAGCGATGTTCCGACAGACGTACTTACTCAAGTACTTCTAAACCACGTGATTTCCGGTCAAGTTGCGGCTTCCGATTTAATCTCTAGTGGAAGCGGTTACACAAACACTCTTGCTGCAGGTGCTGAAGGAAGAGCTATGAGTTTATATTTTGACACCTCTGATGGAGTAAAATTTAATGGAGTATCTTCTGTTACTGCCGCTGATGTAGAAGCTTCAAACGGAGTTATTCATTTGGTTGATGCAGTTATTGGTTTGCCTACAATAGTAGATCACGCTGCTGCCAATGCTAATTTTTCAAGTTTAGTAGGAGCATTAACGACAGATGGTAACACTGTTTTTACTGATCTGTTATCTACACCTGGTGACTTTACTGTATTTGCCCCTCTAAATTCCGCATTTTCAGCTTTTGAAAATCCAAATATGAATGAACTAAATACGATTTTGTCTAACCACGTAATAGCTGGTGCTTCTGTATTTTCTAATGAATTAAGTAATTCTTATGTTTCTACAGCTGCTGTAATGCCAATGTCAGAAAATAATTTGAGTTTATACATCAACGTGGATCAGGGAGTTGTTTTAAATGGAAAAAGTACAGTAGCACTTGCTGATGTTGTTGCCTCAAATGGTGTTATTCACGCAGTGGATCAAGTAATCGATTTACCTACGGTTGTTGATTTTGCTGTGTCTAATCCTGAATTTGAAACTCTTGTTGCTGCCTTAACTAGAGAAGATTTACAAACAAATTTTGTAGAAATCTTAAGTTCTACTGACCCTGAATTAGCTCCTTTTACAGTTTTCGCTCCAACTAATGAAGCATTTGGTGCACTTTTGGAAGAATTAGATGTAGCTGGTTTAGGAGATATCGCTGAAGCAACTCTTAGTGCAACCTTGACAAATCACGTTGTCTCTGGAGCAAATGTCTTAGCAGAACAGCTTACAGATGCAATGGAGATTACAACACTTGGAGGAATAATTACTACAGACTTATCTGATGGTGCAAAATTAGTGGACCAAAACGGAAGAGAGAGTGTAATTATTACAGTTGATGTGCAATCTGTAAATGGTGTGATTCACGTTATTGACAGAGTTATACTACCGAATTTGGGAGAATAGGTTAATTCCAATTTATTGTTTTAGTCAAAAGGCCAGAGCTTAACGCTCTGGCTTTTATTTTTTAAAGTCTGGAACCTCGCTCAAACGAGCATAGGGATGATAAGCAGTCTTTTGCAAGCCGTAATAAGCATTTAATCCTCCTATACCAGCTAATTCAGCTTTTTCTAAATCAACTGCGCCAA
>JBELHR010000088.1:0-2703 GCA_042091275.1 Flavobacteriaceae bacterium | reverse complement strand
AAGAGTAGAGATATTAGAAGTCCAGAAAACAAACTGCAGCTATGAAAATAAAGTTTAACAAGAAAACATTAACTAGGCGTTTAATATTCGGGTTGGCTTGGATGGTTCTTGGTGCTTTGCGTGTGCTTTGGCATGATAAAATCGATTGGTCAGATTATGGATCTTTTGTTCTTGGAAGTTTAATTATTGGACAATATTTCTATAATTTGAAACACCAATATCTGACAATTGAACATGGAAGCATCCGAAAAAACGGTCTAAACGGAGACGGTTTTAGGAAAAAAATAAATCTGAACGATATAAATTGGATTAAAAAGTACGCGGGAGAATACACGCTGATAACGGAACGAAAGAAATTGAAAATCCATATGGATTGGATAGATACCGATTCTCTAAATGAATTGAATAAGATTTTAGCAGAATTAAATTTGCCTCCTGAAAAAACACCATTCGCTAAGCATGCATAAAACAGGTCGTATTCCAAAACGTTAGCGCTAATAGGAGAAACTAAAAATGAAATTTAAAGTAATATTATTATTAACTCTGTTATCAAGTCATGTTTATACACAGAATATTGACTTGAATATTGGAGAAGTAAAATCAAAAGGATATTATGAAGAAATTGGTTTTGAGTCTATAAAAGATAAAATAATTATCCCTGTATCTATTGAAGGAAAAGATTACAGATTCATTCTTGACACGGGTGCTCCAAATATTATTTCAAATGAAATAAACAATTTAATAAGCCCTGAGGTGTTAAAAAAAATACCTGTTTCCGATGCGAGTGGTAAGAACGAAAATTTAAAACTGGTTTCTGTAAAAAATTTAAAACTTGGTAATATTGAATTTATTAATACCGGAACTCTAGTTTATGATTTAAACTCAAATCCAATTTTTAAGTGTTTTGGCATAGATGGTTTTATCGGCAGTAATATGCTCAGAAAATCAATCATTCAAATTGATCGCAAGAAAAAAATACTGACCATTACAGATAGTCAGAAAAAACTATCTCTAAATAAAAAAGAATCCATAAAAATTAAACTTACAGAAAACCAAAGTAGTCCTTATATCTGGATAAATTTGAAAGGAATAGATAATGGCAAAGAAAATGTGTTAATCGATACTGGAATGGATGGATTCTATGATGTTTCTAAAAGAAATTATCAAATTATTAAAGAAAAAGAGATATTTAAAGTTACTGGAAAAAGTAAAGGTGCTTCTTCTTTAAGTCTTTTCGGAGATGTTCCTATGGAAGAACATTATGAACTGTTGTTACCTTCGCTAAAGCTAATAGATACGGAATTCGAAAATGTAGTTACCCATACTACAAATGATAATAATTCTAAAATTGGAGCAGAACTACTCGATTATGGAATAATGACAATTGATTATAAACACAAAAGATTTTATTTTGAACCAAACTCTCGTAAGAGAAATCTGAAGGATCTTGGCTTTGGATTTACTAGAACTCTGAAAGACGAAAAACTGATAGTTGGCTTCGTTTGGGATGAAGAGTTGAAAGAAAAATTATCTTATGGAGATGAAATCTTAGAAATCAATAACAAACCTGTAACTATCTGTGATTTAATAACTAAGGAGATAATCAACAAAAATGATGAGAATATAAAAATGAAAATTAAATCTAAAGAAGGAGAAATATTTGAAATTATTATAAACAAAAAACTAAAGCCAACAAGGGCTATAAATCATTGAAAAAAAGTATCTTAAGGGTCGTTACCAAATAAAAACCAAAAGTTATGCTTAAGAAAATATTAGGATTGGCTCCTAAATTGGAATCAGACGGATCCTACAGTCCATCCAAAATAGCACTAAAAATGGGGGTATCAGACGAAACAGACTTTGAAAATATCTCCTATCAAAAATACCAAGGAAAAAAATCTAAAATTCTAGTCATTTTCACAGAAGAAAAGAATTTAAAAATGAAAAACGGTAAATTCTTCTCTACAGGAAATCATCCAGTAGAAGCATTACTGCCTATGCTTCATTTAAAAAACGCAGGATTTGAGTTTGAAATTGCTACTCCAACCGGAAAGCCGGTAGTATTCGAGATGTGGGCTTTTCCAGAGAAAGATAAATATGTTCAGGAAATCTTTAACGAACACAAATCTCACTTTGACAAACCGCTTAAACTTTCGGATTTTATTGCATCCTCCTTTAGCCAACAAGATTCATATGCTGCTATTTTTATACCAGGTGGTCATGGAGCCATGATTGGAATTCCTGAAGACAAAAACGTAGCAAAAATTCTAAAGTGGGCACATGATAGTGATTTATTTACCATTAGCCTTTGCCATGGACCTGGAGCATTTCTATCCACCACTTTGGATGATCAAGAATTTTTATACAAAGGTTATGATATGGCTGTTTTTCCGGATTCAGTAGATGAGAAAACACCAATAATAGGTTATCTACCGGGAAAAATGGCCCATGGTTTAAGTGAAAATTTGAAAAGCCTCGGTGCAAACTTGATGAATACCAAAATGGATAAGACCGTACATGCAGACAGGAAACTAATTACCGGTGCGAGTCCTTTAGCATCCAATGAATTGGGAAAGCTTGCAGCAAAGACCTTGCTAGAGGAGCTGCAGTAAACGCCGCATAAAACTAAGCGAGAATCACTTATTTTATTAATTCTCAATTGGATACATATCAATAATTTGTTCATCAAAATATTGAACTCTG
>JBELHR010000087.1:0-2739 GCA_042091275.1 Flavobacteriaceae bacterium | reverse complement strand
GCAAAAACAGGTTTTTTCCCTATTATTTTTTGAATATTTAGAGGTTTTTCTGCCTTGTCATCAATGTTTTCTACTTCAGCTAAGCGGATAATTTGAGGATCTCCATTATTGTAATCGAAGCTCGTTTTTATCCTACTTCCAATGATTTGTTCTTCTGGAATACCATAGACCTCAGTGACAATTGCTCTCATAAAATCTATACCACCACCAGAGACTATATACGTTTTGAAATTATTAGCTCTCAGATAATCTAGCAATTCGAGCATCGGTTGAAAAACCAATTTGTCATAACTAACTTCTTTTGTTGGATGTTTTGCTGTTTGAATCCAATTTTTTACACTAGCACTGAATTCCTCGGAGTTTGATCCCGTGTGGGAGACCATTAACAATTGTATTAAACCTTTATACCCTTGCTCGGCTAATGCTTCCATGTCGTTATCTAAAACAGCTTTGAAAGGTTGCTCTGTTTTCCATTCGGGATGGTCTACGGCTAACTCTTTTATTCGGTCCATTGCAAAAAACAGTTGAAAATAAGCAGGTTGCTCACTCCAAAGTGTTCCATCGTTGTCAAATGTGGAGATTCGTTCGGGTATTGGTATAAAGTTTTCACTTTCTTTATCAGTTACATCCCGAACGTAGTTGATTATAGCATTTTTAGAAGCACCATCGTTCCAGGATGGTAAAGGATCTGTCTCTGCACTCTTTTTGTTTTGAGAATCTTGTGTGTTTTCATTGCAGCTGGAAAAGGAAGTAATGATTATTAGACAGAGTATTGTCTTTAGGATGGATTTGAAATTCATATCTGCTATCTTCAATTTAAATTACGTATTTCACTAAAGGTATAGGAGGGTAAGGGATCGTTTTAAAGATACGACTTTTCTATATCTACAGCAATCCTAGCCGTTTTGTAAATAGGAAACGTTTAAGTTTGATTTGTGAGGATTCTATTCCTAACCTGCTGTTTTACTTGCGGCTAGAGAGAAAACCATAGGAATTTTGTTGTCTAGATGTTTGATCCTATATTTTTTTGGTTCAAACTCAAGGGTATGATCAAAACAATCATAAGGAGAATAGTCGTATTCCTGAAAGGAATTTATTGTGAGACCGTTTTTGATGAGGCTATTAAGAACCTCGCTCAATCCGTGATTCCACATCACATATTCTTGGGAAATATCTGCATTTTTATCCGCGTAAGTGCCATTTTCCGACTCAATGATGGCTCCTGAATTAAAATATCTGTAGGTGATGTTTTGGAAGTTGTCGTCAAACATCCATACTACTGGGTGAAACTCTGCAAAAACAAATTGCCCTTTTGGTTTTAGAAATTTGGATATCACTTTGGCCCATTTATCCAAATCTGGTAGCCATCCAATCGTGCCATAACTCGCAAAAACAACATCAAATTGGCGATTTAGATATTTTGGTAATTCATAAATATCGCAGCAGATAAAATCGGTATTGGACTTGGTTTCTTTGGCGAGTTGTTTTGCATTAGCTATTGCTTTGTCTGAAAGATCGACTCCGGTAACCTCCGCTCCTAATCGTGCCAAAGAAATACTGTCTTGTCCAAAGTGACATTGCAAATGTAAGACCGATTTGCCTGATAAGTCCCCGAGTAATTCTAATTCAATAGCATTGAGAGAGGACTTTCCTTGAATGAAATTTTGTAAATCGTAAAACTCAGATTTCAAATGAGCGTCGGTTCGATTATTCCAGGATTGGCGATTAATTTCGAGGTAATTCTTTTCCTTAGACATTTTGTGGAGCTAATTTCCTCTAAATCTAGAAAATATATCTCAATTAGAAAATTGCTTTATTCTGCTTGGAATTCACTTAAAACAGGTAATGCTTTGTTGTCAAAGTCAAATAAAGCTTGATTTTCCCAAGGAGAAGCATCCCTCGCTTCATTTCCTTTCCAAGCGATTAGCTCCGCCCCCCAATAGCAAAACCCAATACCCTTTTCTAAGGCTTTGGTTAAGGATTTAATTTCCTTTATGAAATTTTTTTGACCCTCTGGAGTCGCCGGGTAATCCGGTAGTATCAAATGTTCTTCTAGTCCTACAATATTATTTGTCCAATCTTTCCAATCCAGTGTAAAAGGGTAAGCGGTCTCGGCAAGAACTATCTTTTTGTCTTGAGAATTACTCAAATTTTGCATGGTTGTCTTGAGCTTAGTCAGGGATTTGCCATGCCATATGGGATAATAGGAAAGACCAATAATATCGTAATCCAAATTGGCTATTTGATTGTAAAACCACTCAGAACCATCCATACCTGCATAGTGAAGGATTATTTCTGTTTTGTCTGAGTTTGTTCTTACAGCTTGTATACCAGCAGTCATCAGTTCCATAAATTGCTCAAATTCACTTGAAATATGTCCATGCGGGTGAAGAAATCCTGGGTTTATTTCATTTCCAATCTGAATATATTCTGGCTGCAATTCCCGCACTACTTTTTCGGTGTAATTATAGACGCTATCTTTTAGTTGGTCAAAAGGGATGCCTTTCCAATTTTGGGGAACTTCTTGATTTCCTGGATCTGCCCAAGTATCCGAATAATGGAGGGTCAACCAAGTTTTAAACCCTTTCGATTTAAGTGTTTGTGAAAATTGTTTTACTTCTGTAAATCCAGAATGCATCTCAATGGGATCCACCCAAAGCCTAAGTCTTACTGTATTGACACCATTTTCTTGGAGCATGCTGAGAAAATCGTGAGGATTTCCCTCTAAATCGTAGAAAA
>JBELHR010000086.1:0-2780 GCA_042091275.1 Flavobacteriaceae bacterium | reverse complement strand
GAAGTTTGGAAGTTGGACTCCGTATTAAAAACGATTTCACTAAAGCTAGGTGTTCTATACCAAAGGAAAGAACAAAAGGATATTATGGGTAATAATCCTATTCGAAGTATATCCGCTAACGAACTCCAATCGACTTTTCTTTTAAAACAAAATATAGCCATAATTCCCAATTGAATAGGGCCAGACAAATTAAAAGCAATTGCCTTTCTATAGGATTCTCCAAAAGGAATATCAGTAAATATAATCCCAATTAAGAGTAGAACTATATAATAAAAATAAACAATGGGAATGGGTCTTTTATTGTTTTCAACAAACATGCTTAAAATAGCAAGTAACATAGTTGCATACTTTCCAAATTCCCAAAAAACAAAACCTCCTGTAGAACGGAAAAGAACCTCCATTGAAACAAAATATGAAATCCAATATAGTCCCTCATTATTTTTGTTTTTTGATATAATAATATGGCAAATAGCAAAAATAAATAAAGTAGAACTTAAGAATAAACTAACGTTGGGTAGCGTTAATATAAATCCAAGAATTACGTGTAGAACAATTAGAAAAATATTTTTCTTAATTTGAGACAATTTGAAATTAATTATTAAAGATCAGTGAATATTCTATCGTTTATATTTTGAGAGTATTTATCAAAAGTAAAAATATTTGCTAATTTCCAATTACTTGAAATTATACTCTCAAAACGTTTTTTGTTTATTTTTAAACTCTCTTCTAATTTAAATTTAAGATTTTCATTTATCGGTGTAGATATTAGAAAACCATTCACATCATCCTTTATATATTGACCTATACACGAAATATTTGAAACTATCGGAATGCATCCAAAATTCATAGCTTCACTTATTACCTTTGGGAAACCTTCACTCTTGGAAGGAAGAATCAAAAAGTGACAACTCTTATATACTTTTTGAACCCCTTTTACATCTAAAGCACCATGAAAAATATAATTGTTGTCCATAGCTTTCGCATGAATCAAACATTTATCTAACAATGGTCCATCACCAACAATATGAATTTCGCCAATATTTGAATTATTAATTTTTGAAAATGCTGAGAATATATTTATAACACCCTTATTTTCATCTAAGTTTCCAACGAAGCAATAATTGATTTTATCTGATAAAATCTTTGTTTTAAGGAGTTGTTTTCCAAGTAATCTATCGGCATGCGATAGACATGGGTTTTCAAAGTTAAAAACATTATAATTCGACTTATCCCATTTTCCATTCACAGTAACTTTTGAGTTTCTAGGGAGGTGATTCAGCAAAAATCGCTGAACTTTATAGGAAATTGAAGCAGAACCAACCCAGTTACCAGCATATTTAAACCAAAACTGTTTCTTGAAAAAAATAAAAGAGTATAAATTTGCTATCATTCCAGGTACCGAAGGGGAACGGACATGTATGTAATTTACTTGAAGAATATACCTGAATATTACCCCGAAATATTTTGGCAAATAACATAAAACTATCAATTTATCAAAAATTGATTTACCTCCAGTCTTTGGTAGTATCACCAATTTTATATTTGAATTAGTTACAGGTAGAAAAGATTTTCCATAATCATCCGCAAAGCCGATCCAAATAATTTCCTCAACGAAATTAAAATAGTCAAGCTCCCGAACAACTGGTCCAAAAGCATAATCTCCCGTATTATTTGAAAGCATTTTTGTGTCGGATATAATCAATAATCTCTGTTTCATTCAGAACAATATTGCATGTATCTATTGAAATATTCTTGTTCCGAATAATTATCATCAAAAAATGTTTTCATTTTTGATTGAGTAGAAGTGTAATGATTTATTAAAAAGAAGATTCTATTTTTCCAATCATCCAGATCGTAATTGTTTATTAATAAATTTGGAATATCATTTCTAATTTGGTCTGCTACTTGTCCTGAATCAAACATTAAAAAAGGAAGGGGATTTGACAAGTATTCTATCGCAACTAGAGGCCCAGTTTCCGATTCTGCACAATGCAAAGCTAAATTATACGAATTGAGCTCATTTTGAACGGATTTAATTCCTGATAGAATTGAAATTCTATTGGATAAACCATATTCATTAATCATACTGTCTATTTTTTTAAAATAAGATAAGTCAACATTATTTCCATAAATGGTAAGATTAAAAGAATCAGGAAGAGTCGAAAACAATTCAATGGCAAATTCATAATTCTTTTGTTTTCTAAAATTCCCTACCATGACTATTTCAATTCGGTCCATATCTTTGCCCCAATCACGAATTTTTCGTGAAAAATCAGTATTCACGGAGATTATATTTGAAAACAAAAAATGGTTGTTTTTTTGGGGGAATATTTTTGAGTACCACTGAAGTAGTGAGGAACTAACACCTAAGTATAAATCTACTTTGGAAAGCTGAAGCTTTAAAAGGCTTGATATGGATTTATCGACATCTATCCTTCCGTAATGATCTTGGAATACGATCTTAAACGGAATAAGAAACTTTGGTAATATCAATAGTAAAAGTCCCACATAACGAAGGACGTGTCTACTATGCAGATGAACTATATCATATTCTCTGAAGATTCTAAACAATCTTATAAGTTTTAACAAACTGAATTTATTGCTCCGCCTCAAATAAATGACCTGAATTTCAGGATGTAATTCTTCATCCAATTCAGCTTTATCTAACAAGCAAAGAACATCAACATCAATATTATTATTGTTCAATATATTTGTTAAATTAACGCAAACTCTCTCTGCACCTCCGATATTTAACTTGTCAATTACTTGAAGAATTCTCA
>JBELHR010000085.1:0-2796 GCA_042091275.1 Flavobacteriaceae bacterium | reverse complement strand
GGTTTTCGAAATAATTTGGAAATAAGCCCCATTGGCCCATTAGCTGGATTAACCACTAAAATTACATCTGTTTTTGAAAAGCAAGCATGAACCATAGACAAAAAGGAGTGCACTAATTGACTTAGGGCTTTGGATTCTGGTCCTGGGATATATACAAGATTTATCCCATTTACTGATTTTGGTCGCTCTGAAAATAATCCTCGGTGACAGTATACGGTTACTTCACAGTTTAGTTTAATCAATCGTTCACTCAATTCCTTTATAAGAGTTTCATATCCACCGTATACATATGGATAGCCTTTTGTGCCAATGATTGAAACAGATAAGTTTTTTGATGTTGTCATAAAGATTGAACGGTTTGATTTATCCGCTCTGAAAATTGTTCAGGTGTAAAATTAGTTTTCAGATTTTCATGCGCGTTTAGAATGCATTTTTTTTGTTCTTCTCGGTTTTTAATAAAGTAACTGATATTTTCCGCAGCAATTTCAGCATCGTTTAACGGAATTAGCAGACCATTTTTGTTTTCCTGTAAAAGTTCTTTTGCGCCTCCTAGATCGGTTGCTATTACAGGAGTTCCGTAGCTCATTGCTTCTAAAATTACTGTAGGTAGAGAGTCTGGTAAAATGGAGGGATGAATCAAAAAATCAGCATCCTTATATTTATCTTCCATGTCTTTGACAAAGCCAGTAAAAGTTATGATATCCGTTAATTCTAGTTCTTTTACCATGTTTCGTAAGTCCACTTCGTAGTTTTCATATCCTCGAAAAATATCCCCTATAATTTCTACTTTAATTTCAGGGACAAATACTTTTAATTTAGATATAATATCCAACAAATATTCATGTCCTTTTAAAGGACTTAAACGACCGACACAAATTATTTTTATAGAGCTAGTTGTCTTCAGTTTTTTTATGTCGACTTTATGCGTTAGCTCAATAGAATTGTAAATATGGATTATTTTTTTTTCGGAAATATGTTTGATCCAATGTTGAGAAACTACTTTCGATACGGTGATGACCTTGTCCGAAATACGATCTATAATACCACCTGTTATCTTTTGATAGATTCCGTTTCTTTTTGGGGTTTCGTGAATATGAAATAAACTTTTTATTCCTGTCAATCGAGCAGCAATTCCCGCTGAGAGGATTACAGAAGTATTGGTGTAGGTCAAGTCAATTTTATGTGTCTTTATATATTTTCTTATAAAAACACTAGCTTGAATAATTTTTATTCCCCGATTGATTAAGCCACAAAAATTAAAATATTTCTGTCTTAATACCCCGAGATTTTTATGTTTTACTGTTATACCTTTTTTGAGAAGGATTTCATCCAATACTCCCTTATAGGGAAGTATTACATATAAGTTGTACTGTCCTGTTTTTTGCAGGGTGTCGATTACATTTAATAGAATTTTACTCGCACCGTAGAGGTCGTTCGATCCGTGGACAAATAATATGTTTTTAGGATTTTCTAGCATCGTATATTTTTACGGTCTGGCATTGTCTCTCTGATGGTAAAATTAACTTTTCAAAATCCTTGACAAACGATTTTCTTGAAAAAAAAGATAGTCTTTTAAAACCTTTTTCAATTAGCTTTTCAGATAGTTTTTTCGAATAGAGTAGTTCTTCAATGTTTTTGCTCAGTGTTTCTACATTGCCAATTTCACAGGAAATAGTAGCATCACCACCTACCTCGAGAAGCGCAGGATTATTTGAGGTGATAACGGGAAGTCCACAAGAAAAAGACTCTAATACAGGTATGCCAAACCCTTCCTCTTTTGAGGGGAAGACATAGGCCGATGCGTTAGAATATAGACTTTTAATTTGCGCCTTGGATAAATAGCCTGGCATCAAAACAGAGTCTTGAAGGTTGTTATCCCTAATATAAGTACTTAGCTCTTCAAAGACCGCTGTGTTTCCGTGCACTTTTGTTTCACCAGCTAAAATCAGTTTAAGAGTTTTATTGGATTCTCGCTTTTTTAGAAGGTCAAATGCTCTTACCAGAGTAATTAAATCCTTTCTTTTGTCAAAAGATCCAACATGTAAGAGATAATTTTTTGCTTGTATTGAAAGTGTATCTAAAATCGATGCATCCGAACTCTTACTTTGATTATAGTTTTGATAGACAAATGCAATCGGATATTTATCGGTCACAAAGAGCTGAATTTGTTTTGCAGCATGCTTGCTAGTTGTTACAAGAGTCGTTTTTTTATTAAAGCCAAGCGCTATCATTTTAGTGAAATACTTTCTCCAAGAATTTTTATAGTTCTCAGGGTATTGCCAAAATAAGGCATCGTGAATAACCGTTATCTTATCGCATGGAAGAGGACAGAAAGGAGATACAAAATCTGTACAAATTAAAATGTCGGGACGACGCCATAAAACTTGAAGAGGTAAAGACACTTGCTTCCAAAAAAAATAGCTAAGATGACTCCATAATTTTGAAAATTTATTGGAGCGATTGCGAGGCCTACGCGAGGTAATCTTACCTTTTGGATTGTGGCTAAAGGAGTATTCTATGTTTTTGTCACCAAACTCTTGTATCCCAGAAAGGAGCTCAAGTGTATAGGTTCGTACCCCAGAAATAGAATCCTGAAGGTGGTATAAATCTATGAATACTTTGATTTTTTTGGCCAAAAACTTAAAATTTTAAGAGCAAATATATAGATTCATAAGTTTTAAATCGCTTCTTTTTTCAGAAGAAAATTTTGCGTATTTCCAACTAAAAACCAACTGTAAAGCGATACGAAAAGATAGAGTTCTGCATTTGCCGTAAGTAAAGGGATAATCAAGCCCA
>JBELHR010000008.1:33624-74161 GCA_042091275.1 Flavobacteriaceae bacterium | reverse complement strand
ACCCAAGAGACCCTCACAAACGCTACTACCATAAAGAATTGGTTTTTGCAAAAGGCTAATCAAGAGGATGTTGCCAAACATTTTGTAGCCGTTTCAACAAATTTAAATGCGATCTCTAGTTTTGGAATTGATACCGACAACGTATTTCCAATGTGGGACTGGGTAGGAGGAAGATTTTCTCTTTGGAGTGCCGTGGGATTATCTATTTCCCTCGCTGTGGGTTATGAAAACTTTGAGCAGCTCTTAAAAGGAGCCCACCAAATGGATATGCACTTCAAAAATGCAGATGATTCCCAAAACATACCCCTTGTTTTGGCTCTTCTCAGTGTATGGTATAACAACTTCCATGACTGTGAAACAGAAGCTATTCTTCCTTACTCTCAATACCTGGGGAAATTGAGTGATTATTTACAGCAGGCAATCATGGAGAGCAACGGAAAAAGTGTGGATCGTTCTGGAGAAGATATAGACTACCAAACAGGAACTATTATTTGGGGAAGTACAGGAACCAATATGCAACACGCATTTATGCAACTTGTGCATCAGGGTACCAAAGTGATACCTTCCGAGTTTATTGGTTTTAAGGAATCTCTTTATGGAAACACGGAACATCACGGAAAACTGATGGCGAACTACTATGCCCAAATGGAAGCTTTAGCTTTTGGAAAATCTAAAGAAGAAGTGCATTTGGACTTAAAGACTCAAGGACAAGCAGACAAAATAAGCTCTCTTCTCCCTTATAAGGTATTCAAGGGCAATCGTCCTAGCACCTCTATTCTATTGGACAAACTAACTCCTTTCTCTTTGGGGCAATTAATTGCTCTTTACGAACACAAAATCTTTGTTCAAGGAATTATTTGGAATATTTACAGTTACGATCAATTTGGAGTAGAACTCGGAAAAGAGCTCGCGAAAAAGCTCTATAAGGAATAAAAAAAGGCGACCAATTGGTCGCCTTTTTTTTTATGTTTATTTTTTCTACTTACTCATTAACTCTTGAACCACTTTTTTAGAGAGGTCTTCCGCTGTTTTTGTCAAAGAGCTCGGATCGTCAATATCAACAGTCACAACTGCAAGAAGAGATTTTCCTTGAGGTTTAGTTATGTCATAAACTACACATTCTACGATATATTTATTCGCAACTTCCGTCGTGGAAGTAGAATAACCATAATTGTAAAGAGATCCGTAGTAAGTTCCAAATCCTCTGTAGAATCCAGCTCCGTAATATCCTGGGTAACCCGGATAACCATAACCAGAATTATCTGTAGTTGTCTTTAAGTATTCTTGCTTATCTTTTAGGGCAAGCATCATTACATAATTGTACCCTTTATCAATAATTTGCTGCTTTAAGGCATCGACTTTGTCTTGACTCAATTTGGAATCAATTTTCAACATAGGTAGTTTATCATAACTCTGTATAGCTTCAAATCCGGAAGCCGCAAGACTTGCTACCATATCCTTTTCCACTCGTGCTCGAACGACATTATCTGCAGTTCTAGCAATAACCACAATTTTTTCACTTTTGACCGTGGACATATCGGTATTTTTCCATGAATCCACTACTTGAACAGAGGAACAAGAGCTCAAAATTACCGCAGCTACTAATAAGATTACTTTTTTCATAAGTTAGTTTTGATTAAGTCTATAAAGATAATACAATAAAATCAGAAGTTCGAATAAATATCAGATTACTAAATTTCGATATAAAAAAACTCTATATATTAAGAAATCGTCAACAAAAAATGAAAAACTATTCCAAACTTTAACATTTAGCCAAAATTTAAATCGTGAAATCTTCGCATTTTTGCAGCGACTTAAATCAATACTTTTAAAATGAAAAACCTAAAATCACTTTTAGCATTAACAATGTTGCTAATTGGTGGATTGGCTCAAGCCCAAACTACCATTACGGGAACAGTTGTGGATGAGACTAACATGCCGCTCCCAGGAGCTACTGTTGTAGTAGATGGAACATCTACAGGTACGTCAACCGATTTTGACGGAAAATTTAGCTTAACTACTGAAGAAGCTTCAGGAGTTTTAACTATTAGCTTTGTAGGCTATGGTAACGAAAAAGCTAGATTTGATGGAGCAGGAAATATCGGTTCTATTGGACTGGCTCCTTCTGCAGATGTTTTAGACGAAATCTTTATCACAGGAACGGTGGATATTGCACAAGACAGAAAAACTCCTGTTGCAGTTTCAACAATTAAGGCTGCGGATATTCAAGAGCTGATCGGAACTAAAGAATTCCCAGAAATATTGGCTAAGACTCCTTCTGTATACGCTACAAAACAAGGTGGTGGTTTTGGTGATTCAAGAATTAACGTTCGTGGATTTGACCAAACAAATATTGCCGTTATGATAAACGGTATGCCAGTAAACGATATGGAAAATGGTGCAGTATACTGGTCTAACTGGGCAGGATTGTCAGATATTACATCTGCTATGCAAGTTCAGAGAGGTTTGGGAGCATCTAAATTAGCTATCGCCTCTGTTGGGGGTACAATTAACGTTGTGACTAATTCTTCTGAAAAAGCTCAAGGTGGATCTGTAAGCGCTACAGTTGGAAACGATAGCTATATGAAATATGTGGCTTCTTACAATACAGGGCTTATGGAAAGTGGATTCTCTGCTTCTGTACTTTTCAGTACTTTTCAAGGAGACGGTTATGTCGATGGAACTAAAGGTCAGGGACAAAACTACTTTATCGGTCTTGGACAAAGAACTAAAAACGAAAAACACAATTTCCAATTTATCTTTACTGGAGCGCCACAATGGCACCACCAAAGATCGAGAGAAATTGCAATTAGGGATTATATCAGATATGGTGGTGAAGACGGAGAACCTAACATTCGTTACAACGACCAATGGGGATACTTAAATGGAGAAGAGTACTCTTTTAGAAGAAACTTCTACCACAAGCCTGTTATGTCTCTAAACTGGGAATGGGCTATTTCTGATATGTCAAAATTATCTACTGTTGTCTACGGTTCTTGGGGACGTGGAGGTGGAACAGGTGAAATCGGCCGTATCAACGGAAGACGCCAATTCCAATTCAAAACAGCCGAAGGACTAGTACCAGTTCAAGATATTTACAACTGGAACTCAGGACAATCCGTTCCTGATTTCGGAGATGACAGAACGCAGTACAACAACGGATTCTACAATACAGGAAACAATGGACACCCTGATGGAGGTGGAAGATCTGGATCAGATAACGGTATCTCTAGAAGAGCTTCTATGAACTCTCACAACTGGTATGGAACCATTATCAATTTCAATACGGAATTAAACGAATACTTGAACTTAGATTTAGGATTGGACTTGAGAACTTATACAGGATTACACTACAGAGTAGTAAACGATGTATTAGGAGCTGATGGATATGTAGATTACGACAACATCAATGACAGACCTAACTTTATATCTCCTAATCAATTTGTTCCTGCAAAGCCATCTTGGAATCCTTTCCAAAACATAAAAGATCAAGAGAAAATTGACTATAACAACGACGGTAAAGTAAACTGGTCTGGAGTATTTGGTCAATTGGAATATTCTAAGGATAAAATCTCTGCATTCGTTCAAGCTTCTGTTTCCAACCAAGGATTCAAGCGTATCGACTACTTTAACTATGTGCCTGCAGAGCAAGAGACAGATACTAAAAACTTTTTAGGAGGTAATATAAAAACAGGTTTGAACTACAACATTAACGATAACCACAATGTGTTTTTCAATACTGGATACTATTCAAAGCAGCCTAAATTTGATGCCGTATGGATCAATTTTGGAAATAACTTCAACGAAGATATCGTAAATGAAAAAGTATTAGGATTTGAATTGGGTTACGGTTTCCGTTCTCAAGCTTTTAATGCTAACGTAAACTTATACAGAACTTCATGGAAAGATCGTTTTATCTCTCAAAATGTAACTTTTAACGAGGACACTCCAGAGGAAGTAAGAGGTTCAGCAAACTACCAAGGAGTAACTGAAATTCACTCTGGTATTGAATTGGATTTTGTATACCGTCCTAGCTCTAAACTTACTTTTAACGGAATGGTTTCTTATGGAGATTGGTTTTATGAAGGAGATGTTCAAGCGGATGTATTTGACAACGATCAAAACTTTATCGGAAGCTCTACACTTTACTTAGACGATGTAAAAGTAGGAGATGCTGCTCAATTTACAGCAAATGCAGGATTGAGCTACAAAGTATGGAAAGACTTGAGAATTGGTGGAGATTGGACGCATGCAGGAAATCTTTATGCAGATATCAACCCAGTGGATTTTCTTGCTGAAGGTCAAGAATCTTTAAAGCTTCCTTCTTACGATTTGTTTGATTTGAGAGCAGATTATACTTTCGACTTAGGAAAAGGCAAGACTTTAAGAGTTGCAGCAACTGTAAACAACTTGTTTGATACAAAATACATGTCTAGATCTGCTACCAACACTTTTGCAAGTGAAGGAGACGAAACTTATCAAGGGATAAACACAAGAAACCGTGTTTATTTTGGATGGGGAAGATCTTGGAACACATCTGTTAAATTCAGATTCTAATTCCTTAAAGAACAAACTTAAAAACCTCCCAATTGGGAGGTTTTTTTATACCCTGATTTTTCAGTAGATTTGCAGCGTAATAAAACCATGCCAACACCTTGAAATTCAAGGTTATTTGAAGAATGAATAAAATAGCCCCTCTAAAAGCACTTATAGCTGTACCCCTGACTCTAATACACTATTTGGTCTATGGTCTAATACTTCTTGTCTTTTGGCCCTTACAATGGGTCTGCCTAAAGATTTTTGGCTATAAAGGGCATAAAAAAACTGTGGATGCACTATACAGTTGTCTCAATGCAAGTCTAATTCTCTTGGCATCACGAGTGAAGATTAAAAACAACTTTAAACTTCCCACGGACAGACCACTTATCATTGTTGCCAATCATCAAAGTCATTACGATATAAGCCCTTTGGGAGCGGCTTTTAGAAAGCACCACCCAAAGTATATATCCAAAATAGAATTGAGCTCTGGTATTCCAAGTGTATCGTTTAATTTAAAACACGGTGGATCGGTATTAATCGACAGAAAAGATTCTAAACAAGCCCTCGGTGCATTAAGAGATTTTGGGAAATATTTAGAAGAAAATAAATATTCAGGTGTTATCTTTCCCGAGGGAACGAGAAGCAAAAATGGGCAACCTAAAAGATTTTCAGAAAACGGTCTAAAAATGCTTTTAAAATTCGCACCTTCGGCTCTTGTTATTCCAGTGAGTATCAACAATTCTTGGAAAGTAATGCAATACGGCTCCTTTCCTTTGGATATTGGAAATAAATTAGAGTTTGATGTTCAACAGGCTATAGATCCAAAAGGAAGGCCTTTTGATGAAGTTTTTAAAGAAATTGAATCAGCTGTGGTAAACGGCATTGAAACAAAACAAATATGTTAAGTAATTTGAGAAAAGAGGTCATGCTGACCTTGGGGAATAAAATCGAAAAGTTCACAGAGGACTATTTGATTAAGCCTGAAGAAATCTGGCAGCCTACAGACTTTTTACCAAATCCTCAAGGAGAAACCTTTATGGAAGAAGTTCAAGAAATTCGAGAACTTTCAAAAGATCTTTCCGATGACTTTTGGACGGTATTAGTAGGAGATATGATTACTGAGGAAGCTCTACCTACCTATGAAGCTTGGTTGCTTCAACTAGATGGAATTGAGCAAAATCCAGATAATCCATGGGCAAAATGGATTAGACAATGGACCTCTGAAGAAAACAGACATGGAGATGTACTAAACAAGTATATCTATTTATCTGGAAGGGTTAATATGCGCGAGGTGGAAATAACTACTCAGCATCTAATCGCAGATGGTTTTGATATTGGAACCTCTTATGATCCCTATAAGAATTTTGTATACACAACATTCCAAGAATTAGCTACCTATGTATCCCACAATAACGTTGCAAAATTAGCGCGTAAAGGCGGTATGAAAGCATTGGCAAAAATGTCAAAAATCATTGCAGGTGACGAGATGAGACATCACAATGCCTATTCTACATTTGTCAAAAATATATTCGAACTAGATCCATCCGAAATGATGATCGCTTTTAGAGATATGATGCGTCATAAAATTGTTATGCCTGCACTGCACCTAAGAGAGTCTTTTGCAGACAAAGGAACTATGTTTGAGGATTTCTCGACGGTAGCTCAGCGAATTGGGGTATATACTGGTGAGGATTATATCAATATTCTCAAAAAGCTCAATACCGCTTGGGATATCGAAAACATCCGAGGCTTGACTGAAGAGGCTGAAAAAGCTCGTGATTACTTACTCAAGTTACCAGAGCGTATGGAGCGAATCACCAGCAGATTGGTCGTTCCTGATACAGACTTTAAATTTAAGTGGATGAATCCAGCTATATAAATTCAAAATCGTCTTGGTCCTTTAAGAAGCCAAGGCGATTTCTTTTTTCTTCTAGACTGGACTTAGTCAAAATCACTTCAACAGCACCTTCTGCCTCAGATAGGGCGACCAACTCAGAGCCTAGGGCATCATAACAGGAAGTCTTTCCGTTGTATGTATATCCATTTCCATCCTCCCCAAAACGATTTACTCCAATCGCATAGGACATGTTTTCAATTGCTCTGGCTTTTAGTAAGGTAGTCCATGCCTCTATTCTTTTCTGTGGCCAGTTAGCTACATAAATCAACAGATCATAATCTTCTGTATTCCTGGACCATACTGGAAAGCGCAAATCATAACATATCTGAACTTTTATTTTCCAAGTCCTAAAGTTAAATACGACAATATTTTCTCCGGGACTATAAACCTTATCCTCACCTGCTAAGGTAAAAAGATGTCTCTTGTCGTAATATTCAATAGCCTTACCCGGCTGTATAAACACCAATCTGTTATAAAAAGCTTCCCGCTCAGATATCGCTAAACTCCCCACAATAGCAATCCCGCTATGATCCGAAAGGTTTTGAAGACGACCAATACTCGGACTATCCTCCCAAGGCTCAGCGATTTTTTCTGGATGCATTGAAAATCCGGTAGTGCACATCTCCGGAAGGATTAGTAGATCTGTATCGGAATCTAAGTCTCCTACTTTTTTTCGAATCTTATCTAAGTTGGCTTTGGGGTCCTCCCAAACAATATCCATTTGGAAAAGAACGGCTTTTAAGGTTTCCATATTCTAAAATAAGTCTATTTTTTATTTCCCACACTATCCTTTCATTTGTAAAATAGAGCACAAAAAAAAGCTCGCGAGAAGCGAGCGTTTTTTATAAAATATAAGTTGGACTAGGATTTGATAAACTCCCAGTTCATTCTAGCAATATTGTTTAGAGAAATCCCTTTAGGACATTCTACTTCACATGCTCCAGTATTGGTACAGTTTCCGAAACCTTCCAAATCCATTTGGTTTACCATGTTTTGAACGCGTTCCGCTGCTTCCACTTGTCCTTGAGGTAACAAAGCGTATTGGGATACTTTAGCACCTACAAACAACATGGCAGAAGAATTTTTACAAGAAGCTACACAAGCACCACATCCGATACAAGTAGCAGCATCCATAGCCTCGTCCGCTGCATGCTTAGCAATAGGAATAGAATTGGCATCTTGCGTATTACCAGATGTATTTACTGATATATAACCACCTGACTGCTGGATTCTATCAAATGCCGAACGATCCACTACCAAATCCTTGATTACTGGAAATGCCTTCGCTCTAAATGGTTCGATATAAATAGTATCTCCATCTTTGAACTGTCTCATATGCAATTGACAAGTAGTTACTCCTCGATCTGGACCGTGAGCCTCCCCGTTGATATACATAGAACACATTCCACAAATTCCTTCGCGACAATCGTGATCAAAAGCAACAGGACTATCTCCTTTTTCGATTAACGACTCGTTTAACACATCCATCATTTCCAAGAAAGACATGTGATCTGAAATTTCCGTTACTTGGTACTCTACAATTTTACCCTTGGACTTAGGGCCGTTTTGTCTCCAAACTTTTAATGTTAAATTCATAATCTTTCTTATTTGTATGAACGTGTTTTTAATTCTATATCCTTAAAGTCAAGCTGCTCTTTGTGAAGTATTGCTTCACTCGGATCACCCGTATATTCCCAAGCTGCGACATAAGCAAAGTTCTCATCGTCTCTTCGCGCTTCACCATCCTCAGTTACATACTCTTCTCTAAAATGACCTCCACAAGATTCATTGCGATCCAAAGCATCCTTGGCAAAAAGCTCTCCTAATTCCAAGAAATCTGCAACTCTTCCCGCTTTTTCTAGTTCTGGGTTCATTTCATTTTTACCACCTGGAACTTTTACATTCTTCCAAAAGTCCTCTCGGGTTTCGCGAATTTCTCTTATCGCTTCTTCGAGACCTTCTTTGTTACGAGCCATTCCAACTTTGTTCCACATAATCTTACCTAGCTTTTTGTGGTAGTGATCTACAGAATGTGTTCCTTCATTAGTAACAAAAAACTCTAGACGCTCTTCCACATCTGCAACTGCTTGATCGAATTCTGGAGTATCCGTTGGTATTGCTCCTGTCCTAATTTCATTGGACAAGTAATCTCCTATAGTATAAGGAAGAACAAAATATCCATCCGCCAAACCTTGCATCAACGCAGATGCTCCCAGTCTGTTTGCACCGTGATCTGAAAAATTAGCTTCTCCAATACAGTACAAGCCATCTACAGTCGTCATCAGGTTGTAATCTACCCAAACACCACCCATAGTATAGTGAGTCGCAGGGTATATCATCATTGGAGTTTCATATGGATTATCATCCACAATCTTCTCATACATTTGGAATAAGTTACCGTATTTAGCCTCGACAACTGCTTTACCCAATTCTTGGAATTTAGCATCATCCGCATCGTTAAGACCTTTTATTTTGGCCTGTTCTTTACCGTAACGCATAATCGCTGAGGCAAAATCTAAATATACTGCTTCACCAGTACCATTAACACCGTAACCAGCATCACAACGCTCTTTTGCAGCACGAGAGGCTACATCTCGAGGAACTAAGTTACCAAAGGCAGGATATCTGCGCTCTAGGTAATAATCTCTATCTTCTTCCGCTAATTCAGTCGGCTTTAATTTTCCGTTTCGAATAGCTTCAGCATCTTCTATTTTCTTTGGAACCCATATTCTTCCATCATTTCTCAAAGACTCTGACATCAAAGTCAATTTGGATTGATAATCTCCCGAACGAGGAATACAAGTAGGGTGAATTTGAGTAAAACAAGGATTTGCAAAGTAGGCTCCTTTCTTGTGAACTTTCCATGCAGCTGTGGTATTTGAACCCATAGCGTTTGTAGACAAGAAATACACGTTTCCATATCCACCTGAAGCGATAACCACTGCATGAGCAGAATGACGTTCAATCTCACCTGTCACTAAGTTACGGGCGATAATTCCTCTTGCCTTTCCATCTACTTTTACAACATCCAACATCTCGTGACGATTAAACATCTCGATTTTTCCTCTTGCAATCTGTCTATTCATAGCAGAATAGGCTCCCAAAAGGAGTTGTTGACCTGTTTGTCCTTTTGCGTAAAAGGTTCTAGAAACTAAAACCCCTCCAAAAGAACGGTTGTCTAAAAGACCTCCATAGTCTCGTGCAAATGGAACTCCTTGTGCAACACATTGATCGATAATGTTTGCAGAAACCTCAGCCAAACGATATACGTTGGATTCTCTAGAACGATAATCTCCACCTTTTACAGTATCGTAAAAAAGACGGTAGTTTGAATCTCCATCTCCTTGATAGTTTTTTGCTGCATTAATCCCTCCTTGAGCTGCAATAGAATGCGCTCTCCTCGGAGAATCTTGATAAGCAAAAGACTTAACGTTATATCCTAGTTCAGCTAGAGTTGCAGATGCAGATCCACCTGCCAATCCAGTTCCCACTACGATAACATCGATATTTCTTTTATTGGCCGGATTGACCAAATCAATTTTGTTTTTATAATCCGTCCATCTATTCGCGATTGGACCTTCTGGTGCTTTTGAATCTAATACTGACATAGAGAGACTAATTAGTGATTAAAAAAGTGAAATAAAGCGATAAAAATAAATCCGAAAGGAATTGCATATGAGAATACATAGGCAACCGCTTTCATAGAGTGTTGTATCGACTTTTTTACTCCTACAGACTGAAATGCAGACATAAAACCATGTTGCAAGTGCAAAGATAATAACACAAAGGACAAAGCGTAAAAACCAACTTTTAATGGATTTTCAAATTTGTGTACTACTTCGTCATAATATCTGAAATTGTTTGTTCCTTCAACAAATCCTGACATATCTCCATCGATATATTTAACTTGCATTTCTGGAATCCAAAAATCGATGAAATGAACAACCAAGAAAGCTAAAATTACCAATCCTGAGATAATCATATTTCGAGACATCCACGTCGAATTTGCTCCACCTTTATTCATAGCGTATTTGACTCCGCTTGCTTTTCTATTTTGAATTTCTAAAACAAAACCCATTACAAAGTGATAGATCACTCCTAGAACCAAAATTGGTTGCATTAGATATTGTACTGCCCAATTCGTTCCCATAAAATGTGCCGCCTGATTAAATGTATCTTTTGAGAATACAGAGATCAAGTTGATCGAGAAATGAATTAGCAAGAAACTTATTAAGAAAATGGCTGACAGTGCCATCATAACTTTTCTTCCTATCGAAGAGGTTAAAAATCCACTCATGTTATTTATTTAGTTTAAGACCTGACAAATATACCATTAAACTCCTTTTTTAGAAATTAGAATCGGGTAAAATATCTTATTTAGAATTAATTTACACAATTCCACCAAGCCTCATGTTATAAGACGTTAACCTGACTTCAAATCACAAATAAATGTTGTTTTTAAGATATTTTTAACAAGCCCAACGGGATAAGAACGTAATTTAGATTCTCAACTAACCAAAATTAATATCATGAAAAAAACTTTTTTTCTCTTTCTACTAATTTCTTTGGGACTTCAGACCAGTGCACAAGAACTCGATTTGAGCTTGTTGTCGAACATGAAGGCAAGATCCATAGGTCCTGCAGGAATGAGTGGTCGAGTAACATCTATTGATGTAGTAAATTCTCAAACAGACCTAATGTATGTGGGAACTGCATCCGGTGGAATATGGAAATCTACTTCAGGTGGAGTGGATTGGTCTCCGATTTTCGACAGTGAAATTGTATCTTCAATAGGTGCTATTGCGATCCAACAATCCAACCCAGATGTCATTTGGGCAGGAACAGGAGAAGGTAATCCAAGAAACAGTTTAACAGGGGGATATGGTTTATATAAAAGTATAGATGGTGGAAAAAACTGGAAGTCTATGGGCTTGGAAAAGACCAGAAACATTCACAGAATACTAATCGACCCTACTGACCCTAATACGGTTTTTGTCGGAGCTATCGGATCTCCATGGGGAGCGCATCCCGAAAGAGGAGTTTTTAAAACCACGGACGGAGGGAAAACATGGAAAAATGTTCTTTTCGTAAATGAAGAGACGGGGGCTGCGGACCTTGTGATGGACCCTAGCAATCCCAATAAAATTATTGCCGCTATGTGGGAACACCAGCGCAAGCCTTGGACTTTCAATTCAGGAGGAGAAGGTTCTGGTCTGTATATAACTTATGATGGAGGTGAAAACTGGGAAAAGAAAACGGCTGAAAACGGACTTCCAAAAGGAAACCTAGGTCGTATTGGTTTGGCTATAGCACCGAGTAATCCCAATAGAGTCTATGCACTTGTAGAGGCCTCAAAAAATGCTTTGTATCGCTCAGAGGATGGAGGATTTAACTGGAAAAAAATCAACGATAAGCCAGGAATTGGAAATCGTCCTTTCTACTATTCTGACATTTTTGTAGACCCTGTAAATGAAAATCGAATTTACTCTGTTTTTACTTATGTCAATGTATCAGAAGACGGAGGTAAATCTTTTAATCAATTGATGCCTGCATACGGATCGACAAAAGGAATTCATCCCGATCATCACGCTTGGTGGATCCATCCGGAAAACCCTAAGTTTTTAATCGATGGAAACGATGGAGGATTAAACATAAGTCACGATAGAGGTAAAACTTGGAGATTTATAGAAAATCTGCCAGTAGGTCAGTTCTATCACGTAAACGTCGATAATGACTTTCCTTACAACGTATATGGAGGAATGCAAGACAATGGATCTTGGGCGGGACCTGCCTATGTTTTAAAATCCCAAGGGATTAGAAACTCTTATTGGCAAGAATTGATGTTTGGAGATGGGTTTGATGTCGTTCCCGACCCTAAAAATAGTCGATACGGTTACGGTATGTCTCAACAAGGAAATGTTGGGCGTTACGATAGAGAGACTGGAAATACTATGTATATCCAACCGACGCATCCCGATGCGGATGTCAAATTGCGATTTAATTGGAATTCGGCAATTGCCCTTAGCCCAATTGACCAGGAGACTCTCTATTTCGGAAGTCAATTTGTTCACAAATCGACAGACCAAGGAATGACTTGGGAGATTATCTCTCCAGATCTTACCACGAATGATCCAGAAAAACAAAAACAGCACGAGAGTGGTGGAATAACGATGGACGCCACAGGAGCGGAGAACCACACAACAATATTGGCTATCAGCCCTTCTCACTTTGACAAAAACACGCTTTGGGCCGGAACGGATGACGGGAATGTACAAATAACTCGAGATGGTGGTGAAAATTGGACAAACTTAAGTCCAAAAATTAAAGGAATGCCAGAAGGTAGCTGGGTGGCTCAAATTCAAGCATCTACTCATAGAGAAGGAGAAGCATATGTGATGGTAAACAATTATCGCCAATTTGATTTTATGCCTTACCTGTTCAGAACTCGTAATTATGGAAAAAGCTGGGAGCGTTTACTCTCGGACAAAGCAGATACCTTCGGTTATGTTCACGCTTTAGTTCAAGATCCTGTAGAACCAAAATTATTGTTCTTAGGAACAGAAAATGGCCTTTATATCTCTATCGATGAAGGGGATAATTGGACCAAGTGGAAAAATGGATTTCCTACAGTTCCAACTCAAGATTTGGTAATACAACCTAGAGAACACGATTTAGTTATTGGAACGTTTGGTAGAGCATTCTATATTTTAGATGACATTCGACCATTGAGAGAAATAGCCTCAAAAGGAACAGATATCTTTCAAGAGGATATCGTTTTATTTGAAACTCCAGTTGCTGTAAACGCCATAAATCAGCAACCTACAGGGACGCGATTTGGAGCTAATGCAATCTTTAATGGAGAGAACAGACCTCAAGGAGCTATGATTTCCTACTATATCAAAACCGAGGCAGTCGAGGACGATAAAGCGGAGAAAAAGAGCAAAAATAAATCAGAAACTGAGGATTCTGACAATAAGGAAGTCAAGAGAGATAGTATTCAGATGCAAATTTCAAATGCAGATGGAGTCCTTGTTCGAAAGATGAAAATGAAGGCTCCAGACAAGACTGGACTCTACAGAACATTCTGGTATATGGAAAAAGACGGAATAGGAAGACCTTCTCGAAGAGAGCGAAAGGCAACAGGAAATGCTCCATATGGAAACCCTGTTTTACCGGGAACCTATGTTGTCGAAATGGAATATGCAGGTAAAAAAGTAAGCCAGAATATCGAGGTGATTTACGACCCGAGAAAAACTTGGGACATGGAAGATTTAACCGCCAAAGACGCCTTACTCAACGATATTGATTCCTACAGAGAACGCGCTTTGGAGGCCACTAATAAATTGGCAAAAGCCCAGACTATTATCAAAGACTATTCGGATAGAATTGAAAATAGTTCTCTTGAGAACAAGGAAGATCTCATCAAAAATCAAAAAGAATTATCGAAAACCATTGATGACTTCTTCGACAAGCTTCTAGGAAAAGTAGACAAAAGACAGGGAATCACAAGAAACCCAGAACCAAATGCACTTTCTTATTTGTATAAGGCTAGAAGCTACACTATGGGCTTGGACGGAGCACCAACTTCAACCGAAGTAACTCTATTTGAAAATGCCAAAATAAAATTGGAGCCGGAATTAGATTCTATCTCTGAATTTTTTGCTGGTCCTTGGAAAGAGTACCGAAGTAAAATGCAAAATCTAGCTCTTTCTCCTTTCGAAGATTAAGGGCTAAAAAATAAAGCAAAAAAAATCCCCGCTCGAAAGAGCGGGGATTTTTTTATTCGATTATAAAGGTTTGGACGACCTTGCCGATTTTCATTTTATAGGATCCTTTTGGAAGATAGAACAATCCGTTATCCGCTTTCTCAAAGGACACAGATTTGTGCTTTTTGACATAAGACTTCATCCAAGACTCCGACGCTGTAAGATCATAACTCAGGTAATTATAGCCTTTGTCTACTTCCGCACTAAATCGCTGTAAGAGCTTATCGTCTTCGGATAAAATTTCAATTTTTAGGAGGGCTTGTTTTGCCGAGAAAACCTCAAACTTCAATTCAGGTTCAAATGAACCGTACCATCTGCTTCGCGAATCTCCCCAACGGGAAGAATACCTTACGGACTCCAAAGGAAGAATAGCTAAATCCTCATCTTTTACTTTGGAATAAGATCTTAAAGAACTCAAATCTGCTTTGTAGATAGATCTTCCATGAGTAGCCACAACTAAATCATCTTCTCTTTCTTGAACAACTAGATCGTACATAGCCACAACCGGTAAACCTCCATCGATTACCTGCCAGTTCTCTCCTCTATCCATACTGATATACAAATAATTATCCGTACCTAAATACAATATGTTTTCATCCTTAGGATCTTCTTTTATAACGTTGACAGCAGCCACTTCTGGTAAATTTCCTGTGATAGAAACCCAGGTCTTACCATTGTCATCAGATTGGAAAACATAAGGCTTGAAATCGTCATTTCTATATCCTGTAAGAGAGACATAAACTCTTGACTTTTCGTGCTCGGATGCCACTACTCTAGTAACCCATAAATCGGAAGGGAATGCTTGGGAAACATCTTCCCAATTCGTACCTCCGTCAGCAGAAAAATGAACTCTTCCGTCATCTGATCCGGTATAGAGAACCCCAAATTCAAATGGAGATTCCGCAATACAGGTAAGGGTTCCAAATGCAACGTCCCCTGGTTTGCCGCCTAGAGTAAGATCAGGAGAAATTACTTTAAGGTCCTCTCCTTTGTTTAGGGATCTATGTAATTTATTAGATCCCATATAAAAGATGTCTTGATTGTGTTTAGACAATAAAATAGGACTCATCCAGTTCCAACGATATGGACTTTCTCCAAGTTGGTGCTTGGGTTGCAAATAAGCTCTTTTCCCCGTTTCCAAATCTACACGGAAATAGAAACCATATTGAGAACCTGTATAGACGATGTTTGGATTGCGCGAGTCAATTTGAACCTGCATACCGTCGCCACCCCCTATACTTTTATACGGATAGGATCCGCTAGAATTCCAGTTTTTTGATGCCTGATAATTCGATGGTCCCATCCAAACTCCATTGTCTTGAAGTCCACCATAAACGTTATAAGGACTCTGATTATCCACATTGACATAGTAGAATTGTCCTACAGCAGGCTGATTGTTTTTTATCCAGTTTTCTCCACCGTCATAAGAAATATTAACTCCTCCATCGTTTCCATTGATAATATGTCCTGGTAATTTAGAATTCACCCACAAGGCTTGGTGGTCTGAATGCACATTTTCTTTACCGATAAACTCCCAATTCTCTCCACCATCATCCGAACTTATAATCGGTACACCCATGACATAAAGTTTATCCGAATTGGATTTGTTAACGCGGATTTCACCAAAATAATATCCATAAGAACTATAAACCCCATCGAGGAAATCCTTATGAGTCTTGGTCCAAGTCTTTCCACTATCCGCAGAAACATAGATCTCTGCACCGATTACAGGCGTATCGATCATTATAGAATTAGCGTCTTCCAAATAAGTCGCCAAATCTTTCGGACTCACCTTTCCTTCGGCCACATCCTCCTTTACGGAATTCGCCGTATTTTCTTCAGGAAATCTATTTGATCTCAAATAAGTCTCCAACTCAGAGTTGTCGAGTTTAGCAAAATCCGCAACAGACATCATTCGAAAATCTTCTTTTGTAAGACCGGAGGATTCTTGTTTCTCCTCAGCTGGCCTTCTGTCTTGATTGTCTAAAACCACATAAGTCAAATCCTTATCATAAACAGCTAGTCCAATTCTTCCAACTCCCTCACCTTGAGGAAATCCAGATTCGGGACCACTTATAAGAGACCAAGTCTGACCTCCGTCATTACTTTTATATATTCCAGATCCTTCGCCAGACTCTGTAAAGTCCCATGCTTTTCTGGAGCGCTCCCAGCTAGTAGCATAAATGGTATTGAAGTCTCCGGGAACTGCTTCCATATCAATAATACCAGTTGTCGTATTAACATAGAGTGTCTTGGTCCAAGTTTTACCTCCATCTTGAGTTCGGAACACTCCTCTCTCTTGATTTTCGGTATATAAATGCCCGAGAGCTCCTACTAAAACCTCATCGGGATTGTTTGGATTAATCAAAATTCGACCAATATGTTGGGTATCTGAAAGCCCCATATCTTGCCAAGTATCTCCGCGATCCGTAGATTTAAAAACTCCGATTCCCGCGTAAGATGAGCGAGAGGAATTGTTTTCTCCCGTACCTACCCAAATGATGTCATTTTTCCAGTCCACGGCAATATCTCCTATATTCAAAGTTGGAGCATTATCCATTACGGGCTCAAAGGACGTCCCGTTATTGTTTGTATACCAGAGACCTCCTGAGGCATAAGCCACATAAAATTCATTGGGGTTCAGTTCATTTACATCGAGATCTACAACACGACCGCTCATTATTGAGGGGCCAATACTGGTAAAGGGCAAATCCTTTATCAATGACTCTTGAGCATTTATCGCTCCAAAACACAGAATAAAGAGACCCAGAAAGGTTTTAAATTTCATAATAGATAAGTTTAGCTTTAAGCACGGGAATTTAATCAAAAAATCACAATTAATTCTACTCTTCAAAAATTCGAATTTAATTTTATTAGCTTTGTTTCTCTTAAAAGCGATTAATATGAAATACGATAGAATAGCAGCAGGTTTGTTTGTAAAAAATAGAGCGAAATTTACCGCAAAAATGAGAGATCATTCTCTTGCTGTCTTTAACTCAAACGACATCTTTCCAACTGGTGCAGATTCCACTCTGCCCTTTGAACAACACCGAGATATTTTCTATCTGAGTGGAGTAGATCAAGAAGAGAGTATTCTGCTTTTGTTTCCAAGTGCCTCAAATCCAAAAAACAAGGAAATTCTCTTTGTAAAAGAAACTAACGAGCATATCGCCGTTTGGGAAGGAGAAAAACTGACAAAGGAGGCTGCCACGGCGACCTCTGGAATCCAAACCGTCTATTGGTTAAGCGACTTTAAAAAGGTGTTTTTTGAATTGATGACCGAAGCTTCTCTAATATATTTTAATACTAATGAACACTATCGCTCCACTCGAGAGGTAGAAACGAGAGAGGATCGTTTTATAAAACAATGCAAACGCGACTTTCCAGCACATTCCTGGGAGCGTGCAAACCCGATACTTCAAGAAATAAGAGGTGTCAAGGAAAGCGAAGAGATTGACTTGATTCAAAAGGCATGCGATATTACAAACAAGGGTTTTAGAAGAATCCTTCCCTTTGTAAAACCGGGTGTTATGGAGTATGAGATTGAAGCAGAATTCATTCACGAATTTATTAAAAACAAATCTCGTGGATTCGCCTACACCCCTATTCTAGGTTCGGGATATAGCGCATGTGTATTGCATTATATCGAAAATAACCAAATGTGTAAGGACGGAGATATGCTTCTGATGGATGTGGGTGCTGAATATGCCAATTACAAATCCGACATGACTAGAACCATTCCTGTAAACGGAAAGTTTAGCCCTAGACAAAAAGCGGTTTATCAATCTGTTCTGGACGTCAAAAATCAAGCTACGGATATGTTAATTCCAGGAACCATGTGGGAAGAGTACCACAAAGAAGTTGGGAAATTGATGACCTCAGAGCTTTTAAAGTTAAAATTAATTGACAAAGCAGATGTCCAAAATGAAGATCCAGATTGGCCGGCTTATAAAAAGTATTTTATGCATGGGACCTCCCATCATATGGGACTTGACACACATGACTATGGAGCCCTGAAAACTCCTATGAAGGAAAACATGGTTTTCACCGTTGAGCCCGGTATCTATATCCCAAAAGAAAACATGGGAATACGATTGGAGGACGACGTTGTTATTCAAAAACAAGGCAGTCCTTTTAATCTAATGCGAAATATTCCAATTGAAATAGAAGAGATCGAAGATCTAATGAATAGCTAAAAATCAAAACCGCTCTAAGCGGTTTTTTTTTGTGATAAATTGGCGCTTACAAATGCTATTAGTCCGGGAAGAACCCATCCGAGATATTGCTCAGAAAATGGAATATAAGCATCGACTTGAGCAGAGAATCCATCCCCTAGAAAATACTTAAATATATCTACTACAGAAAACAAGACAACAACAGAGACCACAGAGATAAAAACTTTTTTACTCGCGAATCGCTCTGGACTTAAATTCAAAAGAATCAAGCAAATTGTAACTGGGTAAATCAAATGGATAGCGGGTAAACCAATATCTAATATTATGGAGACATTTAACTGTCCCATAAGCAGCCCTAATAAGGAGGCGACGATAGCAGTTATCTTAAAAACGCGATCCGAACCACCGATAAGTGATGTGACAAAATCCGAAGTTCCCGTAACTATAGCAACTGCTGTTGAGAAGCAGGCGAGAGAAACTAAAACGGCTAGAGCCGAATGTCCTAAAACACCTAAAGTTTCTTGTGCCAGTTCCACTAAAACCTCAACATTGTTGGCATCGGAAGTAAATTGATCTTGGTAAGCTGCACCGGCGTAAATGAGTCCAGCATAAATCAAAAGCAATCCTCCTCCAGCCAAAAGCCCAGACTTAAAAATCAAGCTTCGATAAGCCTTAAAATCAAGATTGGGGAATTTGAGCTTTAGGGAAACTATAAGAACTCCTCCTGCAACTGCTCCCCCAATGGCATCATAGGTTTGATAGCCTTCAAACAGTCCTTTTGAAATGGGGTGACTATAGGATTGGGTCATGGATCCTATCTCGGGAACAAAAATGGCCACTGCAATTATTGCTAGTAAAATAACTATGATGAGGGGAGTTAGATACTTACCCAAAGTATCAAGAATACGACTTCTGTTCCATGCAAAAATTAAGACAAGAGTAAAGTAAATTGTAGAAGTGAGTATTGCTGGACTATCAAAAAATGGTGCAATACCTATTTCATGAGTAACTGCCGCAGTTCTTGGCGTAGGTAAAGCAACAGCAATTAAATACATGATGACAGAATAAACAAGCCCAAATTTTGGAGAAATTTTTGCTCCAAAATCCGCCAAGGTTCCTTGGAGTTTTGCATGAGTGGCAATGGCCAAGACAGGCACCACAACAGCGGTTAGAAAAAATCCGAGAACAACCCAAATCCAATCCGCACCAGCTTTAAACCCCAGAAAAGGCGGAAGAATTAAGTTCCCTGCTCCAAAAACCATAGAGAACAGAGCTAAACCGGTTATTAGTATTTTATTATTTGAGTTCATTTAAAAGGTCTTTAGCGAGTTGAGTTTCGTCATACTTTTAACTAATTTTACAAACCATGACAATTGCATACAAAGAAACACAAATTTCATTCTTAGACCAAGGCAAAGGCCCTTGTGTGGTTTTGCTTCACGGCTTTTTGGAATCCAAGCACTTTTTTGACAGGTTGGTTCTCGATTTAAGTAAATCGTTTCGAATTCTATCCATTGACCTTTTGGGGCATGGCGAATCTGGAAATATTGGATATATTCATACGATGGAGGACATGGCCGATCAAGTAAACACGATTTTAGATCACCTCAAAATCAGAAAGATAATATTTATTGGACATTCCATGGGAGGCTATGTCGCGTTGGCTTTTGCCGAACTCTACCCGGAAAAAGTTCGTGGGCTTTGTCTATTGAATTCCACCTCCAGGGCAGATAGTCCTGCCAAGAAAATCTCTAGAGAAAGGGCAATAGGACAAATAAAAAAAAATCACGAAAGTTTTATACGAATTGCCATTCCCTTGCTCTTTCGCCCTAAAAATAGAACTCGATTCAAATCCGAAATTCGCGAATTGAAAAATACCGCGCTATCCAATTCAAAACAAGGAATTATAGCAGCATTGGAAGGAATGAAAATCAGAACAGACAGAGAAATCTTACTCCACTTTGGACCCTACCCTAAACTATTAATTCTCGGGAAGAAGGACGATATTTTACCTTTTGAAAAGCAAATTGACCAAATAACCGGAAACAAGACCGATTTGGATGTGATGCCTGATGGACACATGAGTTTAATTGAAAACTATCCAGATTGTCTTTTCAGTATAGAGAAGTTCCTAAAGCATTGCGCTTTTGCAAAAGAGCAAGATTATTTAAACTAGGACTCTTGAGCTTCTGTAGAATCCCAACCTTGGGCCTTTAGTTCTAACTGCCCTCCTCCTCGTGTCATCAAATAAGAAACAGAATCCTCTGTCATATGTCCAATGATTGAAAAGTTTGGATTCGCCTTGATTTTTTCAAAATCGTTTTGATCGACCGTAAACAAAAGTTCGTAATCCTCCCCACCGCTAAGCGCGACCATAGTAGAATCCAATTGAAACTCTTCACAGGAACTAATTACTTGTGGGTCTAAAGGTATTTTGTCTTCATAGAGCTTACACCCGTGACCTGAGGCCTTTGTCAAATGTAAAATTTCAGAAGACAGACCATCAGAAATATCAATCATACTTGTCGGAAGCACTTCTAGTTCCTTGAGAAGCTGCACTACATCTTTTCTCGCCTCCGGCTTTAACTGTCTCTCCACCAAATAACTATATTGCTCCAAATCTGGCTGGGCATTTGGATTTACTTCAAAAACTTGACGTTCTCTTTCCAACACTTGAAAACCCATATAGGCAGCACCCAAATCTCCTGAAACAACGAGAAGATCATTATTTTTTGCCCCACTTCTTTTGACAATCTTAGAATCTTCTTGCTGACCGATAGCTGTGATGGAAATAACCATCCCGCTTTGACTCGATGTGGTGTCTCCCCCAACCAAATCGACACCATAGACTTTGCAAGCTAGCTTAATCCCTTCATAGAGCTCTTCAACTGCTTCAAGAGTAAAACGATTCGAAATTGCAATAGAAACCGTGATTTGCTGAGCGATCGCATTCATAGCATATATATCAGACAAATTAACGACAACTGCCTTGTAACCAAGATGCTTTAGTGGCATATAAGAAAGGTTAAAGTGAATCCCTTCTACTAAAAAGTCGGTACTTATTAAGACTTTCTTATTGTTCGAAACGCCTATAACTGCAGCATCATCGCCCACACCGAGATCTGAGGTTTCGTTGTTGAGATCTAAGTTTTGGGTCAAATGTTTTATCAATTTGAATTCGCCAAGACTTGAAATTGAAGTGCGTGAAGGTTGTTTGTCTTCGATCATACTTTTGATTTTATGCAAAAATCCAACATTTTGACGGAAGACGAAAATTCTGAGCTCTAAATCTTGCAGTACCCTGATTTTTATCTTAACTAAATGTTAAAAAAATAGCCTAAAGCGTTAATTTTCATATATTTATTACTCATTTAAAGCCTACCTCGCTTTAAACTATGGCTACCAAACCAATTCTATTTTTGCTTTTTTTGATGTTTATATCAAAAAATGCCCAGTCTCAAGAAGGAGTGTTTTTCGAAACAGGCCTCGATCCCAAAATGCTTGCCCTCGGTCCTTACGAAGATTCTGAAAGTGGTGCATTAGATTATATCCTTAAAGTGGGATATAAAACTCATAACTACGAACTTGGAGTATTTGCTGAACGCTTTCAAGCCACTAAATTTTACACAAGCGGTGTATTTGTTGCGATTCCTTTTATTATTTGGCCACCCAATAAATCCAGCAAAACCAAGTTAGGAGCTGCCATAGGAATGGATGCTGGAATCATCGATAGAAGCGCCTTGGACTCCAAGACTTTTACCTATGCCTTAAATGCAGAGCTTCGACTTATTCTCAACAAAAACATGACGGTAAAATACACGGCTAACTTTCGAGAGCGCAGCGATTTAGTCAAACTCTACAACGAGAAAAACTCCTTTCGTTTTGCAGGCTATGTGAGTTTTGCCTACTCTTTGCCCTTCTGATTACTTTGGAATAAATATTTCTTATTGCTAGATCGGAAATTACTTTCAGCAACTTATGGCTAAACACTTGTGATGTTGTACATTTGCAACAAAGAATCTATTTATGATTAAAGTTAGTGATATTGCAAAGAAAAAAGTTGCAGAGCTCATGTCCGATGATGGATATAATGCTTCACAAGACTTTGTCCGCGTTGGAGTCAAAAGTGGTGGCTGTTCTGGTTTGTCTTACGATCTAAAATTCGATAGAGAAACCGTGGCGGAAGATAAAGTTTTTGAAGACAATGGCGTGAAGATTGTAGTTGATAAAAAGAGTTTTTTATACTTAGCGGGAACTACTCTTGAATATTCAGGAGGATTAAATGGGACCGGATTTGTTTTTAACAATCCCAATGCTAGTAGAACTTGTGGGTGTGGAGAGAGTTTTGCGCTCTAAAAACACCTTTTAAAAAACCTCCTCACAATGGCAAAATATACCGAAGACGATTTAAAGAAAGAACTGGAGACCCAAGAATACGAATATGGGTTTTATACCGATATCGAATCTGAAACTTTTCCAAAAGGATTAAATGCAGATATCGTTCGTGCAATTTCTAAAAAGAAAAATGAGCCTCAATGGATGTTAGATTGGAGGCTAGATGCTCTAAAAATATGGTTGGAAATGGAAGAACCAGATTGGGCTAATGTGAATTATGAAAAACCAGACTTCCAGGCAATTTCTTATTATTCCGCTCCCAAAAAGGCAGACCCCAACAAAAAATTAGAAGATGTTGATCCAGAACTTCTCGCAACATTTGAGAAACTTGGAATATCCTTGGACGAACAAAAAAAACTTAGCGGAATTGCTGTAGATGTCGTAGTTGACTCCGTGTCAGTAGCTACTACTTTTAAAAAGACCTTAGCGGAAAAAGGAATCATCTTTTGCCCTATATCTGAAGCAATCCAAGAGCACCCAGAATTGGTAAAAAAGTATATCGGTTCTGTAGTTCCAAAAACAGATAACTTTTATGCAGCCTTAAACTCTGCTGTCTTTACAGATGGATCCTTCTGCTACATTCCAAAAGGGGTTACTTGTCCCATGGAATTATCGACCTATTTCCGAATTAATGAAGGAGGTACAGGTCAGTTTGAAAGAACCTTAGTTGTTGCAGATAAAGATTCCTATGTGAGTTACCTAGAGGGATGTACAGCTCCTGCAAGAGATGAAAATCAGCTGCACGCTGCCGTTGTAGAACTTATTGCAATGGATGATGCTGAGATAAAATACTCCACAGTTCAAAACTGGTTTCCAGGAGACAAAAGTGGAAAAGGAGGAGTTTATAATTTTGTGACCAAAAGAGGACTTTGTGAAAACAGATCCAAGATTTCTTGGACTCAAGTAGAAACAGGTTCTGCTGTCACTTGGAAATATCCATCTTGTGTTCTCAAAGGAGATAACTCAGTAGGTGAATTTTACTCCATTGCTGTAACGAATAATTTTCAGCAAGCGGATACAGGAACCAAAATGATTCACTTAGGGAAAAACACCAGGTCTACCATAATTTCAAAAGGAATATCTGCCGGTAAATCGCAAAACTCGTATAGAGGATTGGTTCAGGTTGCAAAACGCGCTGAGAATGCTCGAAACTTTTCTCAATGTGATTCCCTTTTGATGGGTAATAAATGTGGAGCACATACCTTCCCATACATTGAGGCAAAAAATAAATCTGCTCAAATAGAACACGAAGCGACAACCAGTAAAATTGGAGAAGATCAGTTGTTTTATTGTAACCAACGCGGTATTGATACCGAAAAAGCAATTGCCCTAATTGTAAATGGTTTTTCAAAAGAGGTTTTGAATAAATTACCGATGGAATTTGCAGTAGAGGCTCAAAAATTATTAGAAATAAGTTTAGAAGGATCCGTAGGATAAAATAAAGAATCAGATGCTTAAAATAGAAAACCTAAAAGCCAACATAGGCGATAAAGAAATACTTAAAGGACTCAATTTAGAAATTAAAGCTGGAGAAGTTCACGCTATAATGGGACCGAATGGAGCTGGTAAAAGTACCATGGCCTCTGTTATTGCTGGACGAGAAGAATACGAAGTAACTGGCGGAGAAATTCTTCTAAACGAAAAAGACATCTCTGAGATGGCCCCGGAAGAACGCGCTCACGAAGGGGTATTCCTTTCCTTCCAATATCCTGTTGAAATTCCAGGTGTGACCGTTACTAACTTTATCAAAGCAGCTATAAACGAAACTCGTAAAGCAAAAGGTTTAGAAGAGCTACCGGCTAAGGATATGCTAAAAATGATTCGCGAAAAATCAGAACTTTTGGAGATTGATCGAAAGTTTTTATCTCGTTCCCTAAACGAAGGATTTTCCGGTGGAGAAAAGAAGCGAAACGAAATTTTTCAAATGGCCATGCTCGAACCTAAACTCGCTATTCTAGATGAAACAGATTCTGGTCTGGATATCGATGCCTTGAGAATTGTCGCAAATGGAGTAAATAAATTAAAGTCAGAAGATAACGCGGTAGTTGTAATTACACATTATCAAAGACTTCTAGAGCATATAGTGCCAGATTTTGTACACGTTCTTTACGATGGAAGAATCGTAAAATCAGGAGGTAAAGAATTGGCCCTTGAACTAGAGGACAAAGGATACGATTGGATCAAAGAAGAATTAAAGGCTTAATATGGAATTAAAAGAAACCTTAGCTGCTTCTTTTTTGGCCTTTGAGCACGAAAGCAGCACCGACATAGATTCGGCAGTGCACGATAAAAGATCTGCAGCCTTTACCCGTTTTGAGAAAAAAGGATTTCCTACGAAACAAAACGAGGATTGGAAGTATACCAACATCAGTAAAATACTCAAAAAGAATTATTCTGTTTTCTTTAAACACGAAACAGAACTAGACCACAAACAGGTTAAACCTTATTTTGTTCCTGGAATCGAATCCTATAAGTTGGTTTTTGTAGATGGAGTTTTTAACTCGTTCCTCTCTGAAACTACTCATGATGGGGCGGATATATGTGTATTGTCCTCAGCACTTCAAAAACAGAAATACAAGACTGTTCTCAGTAATAACTTTGATGAATTAGCGAAAGAAGGAGGAAGTTTAAGCGATTTAAATACCGCATTTGCTAGCGAAGGAGCTTATATACATATTCCAAAAGGAACTGTGGTTTCCAAACCAATTCAAATTGTAAACATAACGAGCGGAAACAATCCTGACTTGTTGATTCAACCTAGAAATTTGGTTGTGGTTGGAGAAAATGCACAGGTAGAAATCATCGAACGTCATCAGAGCTTAGGTGGAGAACAAAACTTCACGAATACAGTAACGGAACTATTTGTCGGTAGTAATGCCAACGTAAGCTATTACAAAGTTCAAAATGATAGGCAAGATGCCAACCTAATAGACAGTACTTATGTATCCCAACAAAGAGATTCTGTCTGTTCTCTTTTTACCTTTTCTTTTGGAGGTAATATCACTAGAAATAATCTTTCCTTTAAACACGAAGGCTCGAATATCGAATCCAATATGAATGGTTTATCGATACTCGAGGGCAAGCAGCATGTAGACAATCACACTACCATGCACCACATGCAGCCAAATTGTGAATCTAACGAGTGGTATAAAGGACTTTACGACGAAAAATCTACGGGTGTCTTTAACGGTAAGGTAATTGTAGATGAAATTGCTCAGAAGACAAATGCTTTCCAGCAAAACGATTCCATCCTACTATCGGATTCAGCAGATATAAATTCAAAGCCTCAGCTAGAGATATTTGCCGATGATGTAAAGTGTTCTCACGGATGTACTATTGGGCAATTAGATCAGAATGCACTCTTTTATATGCAATCTAGAGGTATACCAAAAAAAGAGGCTCAAGCTCTTTTGATGTATGCGTTTACAGCCGATGTTTTAAAAGATGTTAAGATACCTGCACTCAAAACTTTAATAAGTTTACAGATAGCGGAAAAATTGGGAGTAGACCTCGGTTTTAACTTATAGAAAAAAGGCGCTTGAAGCGCCTTTTTTTATTTTATAGCATCTAGTATTCCAAGGTGGAATTCCTGAAAATCAAAAACGTCTTCATCTCCTAATCCCAAACGGACTACAACTAGGTCTTGGTCTGGAAACATACTTATTCGCTGACCTTGATAACCATTACAAGAGAACATATTCAATGGTAGATCTGGATAATCTCCTCCTGCATTTAGCCAAAACTGTCCTCCGTATATCCCCTCAGATGTGGGAGTAGCTTGAGTCACATAATCTACCCAAGATTCGTCAAAAATCTGTTCCCCATTCCAATTTCCTCTATTGAGATACAGCAATCCAAATTTTGCCCAATCTCTCGCGGTTGCCCAACCATAAGACGAGCCAACATAATTTCCATCTAAATCCGCCTCGAGAACCATAGAGTTCATTCCAATTCTATCGATAAAACTCTCATACGGAAAATCTAAATAGGCTTGGTGAGAGTCAAATTGATTTCGAATAATTCTCGAGAGTACATTCGTAGTACCTGATGAATAATTCCAATGGGTATTCGGCTCGTAAGCCAGAGGCTTATCTATTTGAGTTTGGGTCATATCCGAATCTAAGAACAACATCTTTGTCACATCTGAAATGGTGTTGTAATCCTCATCCCATTCCAAACCTGAATTCATTTGCAACAGGTTATGAGTTGTTATATTTTTACGCTTATCCCCTTCCCATTCGACAATTGGTGCTGGAGCATAAATATCAAAATTCATTCTATCCACCAAAACACCAATCATTGTAGACTGAATACTCTTTGTCATAGACCAACCGAGTAAAAGCGTATTTTTATCAAATCCAGGTGCGTATTGTTCTGCAATTAATCGGTTTTTATAAAGAACCACTACTGCCCTTGTTTGACGCGGAGTAGCATCGCTACCAGGAACATCAAAAGCAGAACTGACAACCTCATTTAAAGCGGTAAAATCAACACTTGTCAAAAGACTGTCTTTGACGCTAGAGGCATTGTAAGGATAGGAATTTTCATTTTTTGTGAAATTGCGATTGGGCTTTAGATAGGGCTTGGATGCATCGTAGGAATCATTCACTAAAACAGCACCTAGTCCTTGGCGAAAGACTGCCTCTCGAGTCATAAAACCGAAAACAGAAGCTTCTACACTATAAGAACTCTCATCGATCTTGGTATCGGCCAAATCAATAGGAGAAAAGTTTAAATCCTCCTGAATAATAGACTCGTGATCTCTGTTCACAAGAAAAGTATTAGACGCCGTATTCTTAGAGGCGTAACCCGAAATAATATTTAGCTTTTCGTAATTCAAAAAGACAACTGCGACCAAAAGAAGGAAGAGTAAAAGGAAGAATATCTTAATTTTTTTCATGCAAAAGTAAATTGATGTTGTTCAAAACAAATTTAAGGATTTTTACAAGACTTCGCTTATCTTTACAAGCGACTTAAATATTGGATCATGAGTATGAATATAGAGGAGGTTAGAGCGGATTTTCCCATTTTAGACCAAAATGTAAACGGAAGGCCTTTGGTGTATTTTGACAATGCAGCAACAGGACAAACACCCTCAAAGGTAATAGAATCTATAAGCGACTATTATCTAGAGGAAAACGCCAATATTCACAGAGGAGTACATTATTTGAGTCAGAAGGCTACGGATGCCTATGAGGAAGCTAGAGCAAAAATTAAGGATTATATAAACGCAGCCCTAGTCGAGGAAACCATCTTTACTTCTGGGACCACTATGGGAATTAATCTAGTAGCTAGTGGTCTTAACTCTACATTAAAAAAAGGAGATGAAATCGTAATTTCCACCTTAGAGCACCATGCCAATATTGTCCCATGGCAGATGCTTTGCGACAGAACAGGAGCTGTTTTGAAAGTGATACCCCTGCACAGAGATGGAACATTGGATATGATTACCTTTCATGAGATGCTCAACGACAAAGTCGCCGTAGTAGCTGTTTCTCATATTTCTAATACGCTAGGAACAATAAATCCTATAAAAGAAATTATAACCGCTGCTCAAGGTGTCGCTGCACTAACTCTTATTGACGGTGCTCAGGCTACTCCTCACTTGAACGTCGATGTACAAGAATTAGACTGTGATTTTTATGTCAGTTCTGGTCATAAAATGTACGGTCCAACAGGAGTCGGATTTCTCTATGGCAAAAAGAATCGATTGATGGAATTAGATGTCTACCAAGGTGGTGGAGAAATGATAGATCAAGTGACTTTTAAAAAAACCACTTATGCCGAACTTCCGCATAGATTTGAAGCGGGAACTCCAAATATAGCAGGAGGAATCGGATTGGGATATGCCATAGATTACATCAATGAAATCGGCTTAAACAATATCGCGGATCGCGAAAATGAACTCCTCCAATATGCTATGGAAAAAATGTCTGATTTTGACGATCTTATCTATTTTGGACAAGCCAAAAACAAAGCGAGTGTAATTTCCTTTAATGTAGAGGGTGTTCATCCATACGACATAGGAGTGATTTTGGATAAAATGGGAATAGCTGTTAGAACCGGTCATCATTGTACCCAACCTCTTATGGATTATTATGAAATCCCAGGAACAATTAGAGCCTCTTTTTCGTTTTACAATACTTTTGAAGAAATTGATCTGTTTATTGCTGCTTTGAAAAAAGCAATAGATATGCTGAAATAATTTTCTACTTTAGCTTTATGAATAAAAAAACTAGAATTTTAATTTTATCCTTGCTAGGGGTCGCACTTATCTATTTAGGTGCAGATTTGAGCAGAAAGTTTTATTATAAAGTTCAGGGAGAAGAAATTATAAAAGAAATTCCTGATCTCGATCTCAAGACTTTAGAAGGAGGAAATTTCAATTTACAAAATCTTCCAAAGGACAAAAACAGCCTTGTTGTATATTATAATTCGGAGTGCAGTCACTGTGTTTATGAACTAGAAACTCTAAGAGATAACAGCGCTCTATTTGAGGACCACAATATTGTGTTTGTAAGTATAGAGGACAGTCGCTTAACCAAAAAATTTCTCGAAAAAATGAAGGTAGATCAAAGTCATGGATTTACTTTTTTGAGCGATGCAAATTGGGAATTCCCTCTACTATTTGATATTGAGGCGACACCTACTCTTTTCTTCTACGACAAAAATCAAAAGTTAATACGTGAGAATAAAGGGTCCCTCCCTTACGATGTTATTTTAGCTCAATTGACGAAAAACTAGTTATTTTCTTCCGAAATCGGCTGGAATTTCCCCCCATTCCTTTGTTTTCCACTTTACAATTGGATTGGTAAAGGTGTTTTCCTTAAGCCATTTTTCGGCTCTTTTAATCAAGTCGAGAATATCCTGGTTCTCAGAGTCAAAAGCTAAATTTGTGCGACATTGTTTTTTGTTTACCCAAGATATCGCTGTTTTTGAATCCGTATAGATTTGTAAATGCTTTAATCCTTTTTTCTTCAAAAGGGCGAGTGCGTGTACAATTGCCAAAAACTCACCGATATTATTTGTTCCTTTTTTAAAAGGACCCTGCCTAAAAATTTCCTTCTCAGATCCTACGAATACCCCTCGATACTCCATAAGACCTGGATTCCCCGAACAAGCGGCATCCACCGAGAGTGCGGTTGTAATTATTTCGCTGCTAAAAGATGTGGGTGCTTTTGATTTTGAAGACCGTATTGCAGAAGGCCCGGAAATATAGGCTTGATCTGCTTCCTTCTTACTAGTGTAAGATTTATAAAGTGCCCCAGTAAAGCCTTTGATCTGAATTTGACAATCCGTCCAAGAATTATATATCCCTGGATTATAACCCTTCCACACTACATAGAACTTATTCTTTTTGGCCATGAGTCAAAATATAGTCGACTATTGTTTTTGGGAAATACTTATACTCTAAATCGTGGATCTTAGCTGCAATATCACTCGCTTGATCTGTGGCGTCAATGGTAGTTTTTGCCTGAAAGACAATAGCACCCTCGTCATAGAATTCATTTACCAAATGTATTGTTATCCCCGATTCTTTTTCCCCTGCAGCTTTGACGGCCTTGTGAACATGTTCTCCATACATCCCTTTTCCACCGTACTTTGGCAACAAGGCTGGATGAATATTTAAGATCTTTTCTGGGAAATTAGAAACAATATCAGAAGGTATTTTTGCTAAAAATCCAGCTAAAATTATAAAATCTATGCCTTCTGCTTTCAAAAACTCAAGAACTTTTCCCTCTCTGAGCTCAGAATTTGAAAAATAATAAGAAGGAATTTTTAAGCGTTCCATACGATCCACAACGCCTGCTTCCCGCCTGTTGTAAAGGACAAATTTAACCTCGATATCAGGTCGATTTTCTAAGTAATGTGCGATGTTCTCTGCATTACTTCCAGATCCAGAAGCAAAAATGGCTAAGCTCGTCATTCGTTTGTATTATTCAGAATTTAAAATTAAATTTACTATGTTTAACTGTATTAAACAGGGCAAAAGTCGATAATTTTTTAAATAAGATTGACAATATTTCACGCTTTTGCTTGTTTAAATATAAAGTTTTATAAATTTGCATCGATTTTAAATTTAAACAATAGAATATTATGTCAGACATTGCATCAAGAGTAAAAGCGATTATCGTGGACAAGTTAGGTGTTGACGAAAACGAAGTAACGACAGCAGCAAGCTTCACAAACGATTTAGGAGCAGATTCTTTAGATACTGTGGAATTAATCATGGAATTTGAAAAGGAATTTGATATTCAAATCCCAGACGATCAAGCAGAAAACATCGGTACTGTAGGTCAAGCAATCAGCTATATCGAAGAAGCAAAAAACTAATTTTCATATGAAATTGAAACGAGTTGTAGTTACTGGACTTGGTGCATTGACACCGATAGGGAATGATTTAGAATCTTATTGGAATGCATTGTTGAATGGTGAAAGCGGAGCTGGACCTATTACACACTTCGATGCCGCCAAGTTCAAGACTCGTTTTGCTTGTGAAATTAAGAACTTTAACGTGACGGATCACATCGAGCGAAAAGAAGCTCGAAAAATGGATAGGTTCACGCAGTTTGCAATGGTTGTCGCGGAAGAAGCGGTACAACATGCAAAATTAGATTTTGATCAATTAGATCCGGATAGAATTGGAGTGATTTGGGGAGCAGGAATTGGAGGTTTGGAAACTTTCCAAAAAGAAGTTCAGGCTTATGACCCGGAAAAAGGTCCTAGATTCAATCCTTTTTTTATCCCAAAGATGATTGCAGATATAGCCCCTGGTTACATTTCAATCAAATACGGTCTTAGAGGACCAAACTTTACAACAGTCTCAGCTTGTGCTTCTTCGGCGAATGCCATCATTGATTCCTTGAACTATATCCGTTTAGGGCATTCTGATATCATAATCACCGGAGGTTCAGAAGCGACAGTTATGGACGCAGGTGTCGGAGGTTTTAATGCCTTACACGCCTTATCTACAAGAAACGACGATCCGACCACAGCATCTAGACCATTTGACAAAGACCGAGATGGATTTGTCTTGGGAGAAGGTGCAGGAGCAATTGTTTTGGAAGAATACGAACATGCTGTAGCGAGAGGCGCAACAATTTATGCCGAAGTTTTAGGTGGAGGTCTCTCTGCTGATGCACATCACATAACTGCACCACATCCAGAAGGGATTGGAGCAATGAAAGTTATGCAAAACTGCCTTAAGGATTCTGGCATTGAAATTACAGATGTTGATGCCATTAATGTACACGGTACTTCAACTCCACTTGGAGATATTGCAGAAACTACTGCTATCAAAAAGGTTTTTGGAGAGCATGCCTACAACATTAATATCAACTCGACAAAATCTATGACGGGCCATTTACTCGGTGCCGCAGGTGTAATCGAAGCAATAGCATCTATTAAAGCTCTTCAACACGGTATTATACCGCCGACCATCAATCACTTTACGGATGATGATAGAATTGACAATAAGCTCAATTTTACTTTCAATACCGCTCAAAAACGCGACATAAAAATCGCTATGAGTAATACGTTTGGTTTTGGTGGACACAATGCTTGTGTAGCTTTTAAAAAATGGGAATAAGCTAGATATATGAAGCGAATTCTCAAAAAATTACGACCTAAATCAAAAGCGAAAACTAAGGATGAAGGCGTATTTTACGAGAATCTCAAAAACATATTAAAGTTTAGCCCAAAAGACCTCAGCTTATACGAAGAGGCATTTACACACAGTTCCATGCGTCTCAAGGGATCCTCTGGATCTTCTCTTAACTATGAACGTCTTGAGTTTTTAGGTGACGCTGTTTTAGGATCCATAGTGGCATCCTTTTTATTTCACGAGTTTCCAGATCAAAATGAAGGCTTTTTAACTCAAATGCGTTCAAAAATCGTCAGTAGAGAGCACTTGAATAAACTGGGCAAAGGGCTGCAACTAATCGAACTTGTCAAGAGCAATGTCTCTCGATCAAAAATAGGGAACAATATTAATGGAAATCTCTTCGAAGCTCTTATTGGTGCCGTATATTTAGACAAAGGCTATATTTTTTGCGAGCGGTTTGTAAATAATACCATAATTGCAGAATTTGTGGATTTACCGAGATTAGAAGGTAAAATTTCTTCTTATAAAAGTCTTATTGTGGAATGGACTCAAAAGAATAAACAGCAACTCAAGTACGATGTTTTTGAAGATAGCGGAAATCAAAACCAAAGACACTTCAGTGTTAGACTTTTAATCGACGACCAAGTTGTTTCCAAGGGACGATCCACATCCAAGAAAAAAGCGGAGGAAATTGCCTCCAAGCGAGCCTATTTTGTGCTCCAAGACCGCATTCGATAATTCCTGCCTCAAACGATTTCGTAATTTTTCTCAGATTTCGCCATTCAATGGCTAAATTTGTATGAATTTCGTAAGAACGAATTATGACTAAAATAAGCTTAGATTGGGATCTACTCGAGGAGGATGAATTTAAACTCATCGGCCTTGTCTCTGTTCTTGAAGACTATAGGTTAGCTTATTTTTTGAATAAAAATCTCGGCTGGTCACTTGTAAAAAGCAAGTTTGACTTAGATTTTAGAAATCGAGCGGAGCAAGGCAATTATCCAGTTTTTGAATTTGACCAAGATTCAATTGGCTTGGAGATTAAATTAATAAATAACAAATACAGTGGAGTGATCTCCAAATCAGAAACCGAGGTTTACGGTCTCTTTGACCAAATTGAACACACGACCTATCTAATTCCCGAAAAAAAGAATATCGACTACCTAATCAAACTTTCAGGAGAGATTAATGATCATACACTAGAAAAAATTATAGAAACCATCAAAAATATTCCTCAGGTTCAAACGAGTTATAATTTGGAGGTGAAAGACATCAAATCTAAAGAATTTTTAATTTTTTAAAAATGGCAAAAAAAACAAAAATAGTAGCGACTCTAGGGCCTGCAACTTCGACTAAAGAAATCTTAAAAGAATTAATACTAACTGGAGTAAATGTATTCCGTATAAATTTTTCTCATGCGGATTATGAGGATGTTTCCGAGAGGGTTAGTATGATTAGAGAACTCAATAAGGAATTGAATGTGAATGTCGCAATACTAGCTGACCTTCAAGGACCAAAATTGAGAGTCGGCGTGATGCAAGAGGGAGTTGTTTTGGAGGAAGGGCAAGAATTCGCTTTTACCACTGAAGCTTCCGAAGGAGACAATAAAACTGCTTTTATGACCTATCAGCGTTTTCCAAAAGACGTAAAAGTCGGAGAACAAATCTTGGTTGACGATGGAAAGCTTTTATTCGAGGTTACCGCTACCGATCAAGAATCTAAGGTGATTACCAAGGTGTTGAGAGGTGGACCTCTGAAGTCTAAAAAAGGAGTTAACCTACCAAATACAGATATATCACTTCCTGCTTTGACGGAAAAAGATGTAGAGGATGCAGTGTTCGCGATAAGCCTAAAAGTAGATTGGATCGCTTTGTCTTTTGTTAGAAATCCTCAAGATTTGGATAGGATTCACGATCTAATTGCAAAAGAATCCCCAGAATTTAGAATTCCGGTGATTTCTAAAATAGAAAAGCCAGAAGCTATTGAAAATATCGACGAGATCATGTTAAAGACCGATGGTATTATGGTAGCACGTGGAGATTTAGGAGTTGAGATTCCTGCCCAAGAAGTTCCACTTATTCAAAAAACTCTAGTTCACAAAGCAAAGTTGGCACGTAAACCTGTGATTATAGCTACTCAAATGATGGAGACTATGATTGAAAATGAGGTTCCTACAAGAGCAGAGGTTAACGATGTTGCCAATTCCATTATGGATGGAGCTGATGCAGTAATGCTGTCTGGAGAGACCTCTGTTGGAAAATTCCCAGTACAAGTAATACAACAGATGAGAAATATTATTGAGTCTGTTGAATTGTCAGAACTGATTAAGGTTCCAAGAAAAGCTCCAAGTACTAGAAACGGAAGATATATCACAAAATCCGTTTGTCACGCAGCTGCTATGATGGCAGATAATATTCAAGCAAAAGCGGTGATGACGTTGACAAACTCCGGATATACGGCATTCCACATCTCTTCTTGGAGACCTAAAGCGGATATTTTAGCTTATTCTAATAATATTAGAGTATGTCAAATGTTAAACTTGTTATGGGGGGTAAAAGCTTTCCTATACACCAATGACAACGACACTAACGATACCATCGAGGAGGTAAATAAAATAGCCTTAGACCAAGGTTATATTGCCAAAGACGACTTGGTTATTAACTTGAGTAGCATGCCTGCCTTTGAAAAAGGTAAAACAAATACTCTAAGAGTTACAGAAATATAAAACTACTCTAAATTCTTTTTTACAAGAATAGCATCATTTAAAACAAAGGGCGTTGGCATCGAAATCGAGTCGCGCTCTTTTAGTTTTATCCATGGGTTGTCTTGTAAATCATGAGAAAACTCTAAGACCTGCAATTTAGGTTTTAAGCCATTTTTCGTCTTAAAGACAACCACTAAGCTATCCTTTGAATTTCCGAGCTGATAAGTCGTCAAAACACTTCCTTTAGCCAGATCTTTACTCCCGCCCTCTAGGTCGATTTCCCGTCCATTAATTTCCAAAAATCTGAGATCTATTGGTTCATTTGCAGATATTTTATATCCAGTCAACAGACGGTTTGGCTTAAGTGACAAAATATTTTGACCCAAACTATCTACAGAGTACAATGCCTCTGAAAAAGGGATATCCAAGCGCTCTGCATTTTGGTGAAAAGTAATTCCAGTTTTATATTTACCACTACCTGTTGTTCCCAGATAAGTTCCTTTTGAAGGGCTATCGCCCATAGCTTGCAAAGCATAGTCATCCAATTCTCTATCATAGGTCTCCCAATAGGCTTTATCTTGATTGAGATCCAATACATAGTTTAGACTGTTCGGCTTTTTCTGATCCGCGGTATATTCCGAATTGAGAATGGCTTTTCCAAAAAAGAAAAGACCTCCGACAAAAGCCAGTCTAGCTATCCATTTACGCTTGGAAACTTTAATGAAAAATGGAATTGCTATTGCTATACTTATTACGACAAGAACAGCACTAACTCCCATCATCTTCAGTCCTAATCCCACAGGAAACATACGCACTAAGGGACTCATTATAACAATTAAAGGAATGGTCAAAAGGGCTAGAAACAAAAAGTTAGAGAGGTTGTCCTTGGTCTTAAACAGCATTCTCTGCAAGGACCACAAACCAAAAAACACTGGGATGATCAAGAAATTTGCTCCTCTCAAGAAAATTACAAAACCTATATTTATAAAGATCCAAAAGAAAATAGGAGCTACCGCTATATTAGCATCGTCCTCCTTTTTGATATAAAATTGATATACCCCCAGACATATCGATGCAGATACTGCCATGAATCCTGCAATATAATCGTATCCATTATAAGTGAATCCATGCAAGATATCCTGATATTGGGGAAATATATTCAGAAGAAGTCTCCATCCCACCACGCAGAAAGCAAGGGATAAAACAACAGACAATAGCAAGGGCGCAAAGCCTTTCATAATTCCTGAAATAGTCAATTTACCTTGACCCAGTCCGACAAACAAAAGTACTAAGAAGATAAAATACGCTATAACCACAAGAGGGATAGACCAAGAAAAAGGATAGGTTAGCAACTTGATAAACGGAATGTTTATATAAATATCGTCCGATTCCGACTCCAAATCACTCAAATCGGCATTTGCGAAATAGACTAAACTATTCAACAAATAATCTCCTTGATGTTGGAGGGTTTCAACGTCTAGTCGACTGACTATGTCCTGAGAAGTGTGATAATCAAAATGATCTCCTATAAATGCAAAATTAAAACCTGGAATATTTCCTTTCTCTCTTATAACCGTTAGGTCTGTATCGTTTGGTAGCATTTTGTAAATACTGTACATCAGGGAGTTGGCAACCGGTTTTTGAACTTGAGCTCGCGTAAACTGATCGAGTAATTTGCGATTCTTACCATTGGTTTCCATAAACATATAAGATCTTCCTCCCGACCCTCTAGCCTCAAAATTTAGCGCTAATTTGATCTTATCTAAATCTTCGTAATACTCCACAAAGGCTTCGGCCCCTAACAAGCCGATTTCCTCAGCATCGGTAAATAGTATAATTAAATCGTTTTGAAAAGCAGGCTCACTTGCTAAAAACGCTCGTACACCCTCTAGAATAGTGACTACACCACTTCCGGCGTCACTAGCCCCGTAAGAAGAGTGTGTAGCAGAATCGTAATGGGTCATCATCAAAATTGCATCCCCATTTCCGTCTCCCTTCATCTCGGCAATAATATTTTGAGCTCGGGTAGTGGAACGACCTTCTCTATTTTGTCCTATTTCGTCTTGAATCTGAACGGAAAACCCTAATTCCAATAGTTCCTCTACCAATAAAGCTCGAACCTTTTCAATCTCATCGGATCCACTGTAATGCGGTAGAGTCGTCATTGCGGTCAATTGCTCTTGTGCCTTGTAAACTGAAAAATCTGAAGTCTCAAGCTCCGTTTTTTTAGGGACATTTGGTATTAGTGATTCAAACGCAAAATACACGGATGATAGGATAAAAAGGACAGCTAAAACTAAACGGAAATAATGCTTAAAAACCATAAATAAAAATCTTACTCTTAGGGATATAAATACTTCCTCTAAATGTATAAAAAAACTACTGCCTTACTAAATTATAACAAGGTATTGTTTTAATGATTATCTTTAAGAGACTAAAAAAAATGGATTATGGGTATTAAAAGTTTTGTTTCCGCTAAAATTGGACTTAAAAAAACGAGTTCCAATCCTATTTTGATTCGCGATATTATGACGCGTAAACTCATTGTTTTTTCTCCTGAACAAACAGTCGTAGAGGTCATGGAGGCCATTGTGAAAAATAAAATTTCAGGTGGACCTGTTACGGATAATCAGGGTTATGTCATTGGTATGATCTCTGAAGGAGATTGCATTCGAGAGATTTCTCAATGTCGCTATTACAATATTCCTATGGCTTCTCATAAAATTAAAGAATTTATGGTTACTCCAGTAGAAACCGTGGACGCTGAGATGGACGTATTCGATGTTTGCAATCGTTTTACCCAGAAAAAGAGACGGAGATTTCCTGTTATTCACGAAGGAAAGTTAGTCGGACAAGTAAGTCAGATCGATGTCTTAAAATCCATTCTAAATGCCAAACATCAGGAGTGGTAATTTTTTTTGAGTTCTGAACTTAAATTGACGACAAATAATTTGCCATTCTGCTTGGTCAAAAGCCCCATGTCAAAACATTGTCGAAGTACCTCGCCATCTCCATTAAGAGATAAATTGGTAAAGTATTTCATCTTAAAACCTCTAGAACTCAAATCGTTTATACTGGCTTCCGCAACCTTGTTTGAGGTACAAATAGATTTTAGGATTTTATAATTACTTGTGAGTACGCCCTCTATTTTTCGTTTTTCAAAAAGCTCCTTTCTATAGCGCTTATTGTTAAAGGAATTTCGGCAATAGTCATTACAAAATTTCTTATCGGTCCTACCCACGAGTTTATGACCGCATTGTTCGCAGTGTCGCATAGCATTGTTTTTTATTTAAAAACGCTTAGGACTCTTTAAATATTGTCTTTGCCTACCAAATATCAGGCTGACGTTTCATCCATTGGCCTCGAGTAAAATCCGGAAAAGCCTGAGGGGCCCCGTTATTTTCGATAGACAACTCCGAAAGCGGCGTAACTGCCGACCAAGCAGCAGCATCATAGCAGTCAATCAGTGGTGCTTTGTTCTCTTTAACTGCCTCGACAAAAGCATTGAGTACAAAAAAATCCATACCTCCGTGACCAGCCTCTGCAGCATAGTCTCCAAATTCCTTCCAAAGCGGATGATCGTATTGTTCTAACCATTTCTGATCGTCCTCCCAACGATGTGCAGGTGACTTACCTTCTATATAAATTCTGTTTCCGTCTACTTCCCAAAGTCCTTTCCCTCCTTGAACTCTAAAACCTAAGGAATACGGGCGCGGAAGATTGCAGTCATGAGTCACGATAATACTTTCCCCTCTCGAAGTCTCAATGGTTGAAGTAATTATATCTCCCTGCTTGAATTTCAAGTCTGCATTGGGGTGATTCTCCCCTCCATTTTCGACGATATAATTGTGCAAACCTATAGATTTTGTGGCAGTGGAAGTAAGTGACAATAAACGATTCCCTCTATTGATATCTGCCATCATAGCAATTGGGCCTAGACCGTGGGTGGGATAAACATCTGCGTTTCGCATCAAAGAGTGTTCTGTTCTCCATTTGGATTCTGAAATTCCATTTTCTCCAAATTCGACCCCCTTGCCATAAGCAGTCTTTCCGTCATTGAGTTTTACAAATCTCAGGTCGTGCTGATATCCACATCGAAAATGAACTAACTCCCCAAAAACATCCTGTCTAACCATATTGGTCACAGCCATAATATCTCGTCTGAAATTTACATTTTCCAAAAGCATCATATGGGTTCCTGTCCTCTCATGAGTATTGACCAAATCCCAACACTCTTCCAATGTGTTAGCTGCTGAAACTTCTAATCCTGCATATACCCCTGCCTCCATTGCATCGACCGCCATTCGCGTATGCCACAACCAAGGAGTGGATATAATCACAGCATCTAAGTTCTTTAAGGCCAATAAGTTTTGATAATCTAATTCATTTGCTGAAAAGTATTCGACCTTAGAGCTTTGCTCTTTTTCAATTAATTCTCTGGCAATTTTAATTCGATTTTGATCAATATCACAAATCGCCCGAATAGAACAGTCCTTGCGCAGTAATATGTTTTCAAGGTGATTTGTCCCTCGAAGACCCACACCAATCAAACCGATGTTCAATTTGGAATCTTTGGAACCATTCAATGCCCAGCTCGGCTTGACCATTGTTGTCAAAGCTAGCGCACTACTTGCTTGTATAAAATTTCTTCTATTCATCTGGTGTAAAAAGGTGTTGGGCGTAATTAACTCCTAAATCTTTATAAATCTCTTGAAATATTTGTAGTCGCTCGACAAAAGACTGGTAATCTCTTGCTTCTTTAGAAGACCAAACAACTTCAGAAAGGGCAGTCATTCTGGGCAAAACCATGTAATTTGCCTGTTCTGGTGTCTTGATGTATTCCGACCATAAATTCCCCTGCGCACCCAAAATATACTTCTCTTCTTTAGGACTAAGGACATTTGGCACCGGTTCGTAATTGTAAACGAATTCAACTGGTAAAAATCCACCTATAGCCAATGGCTCATATTCTGTGGGCTCTGCTTGATAATAATCAAAATAACAGGCATCCGTCGGCGTCATAATAACTTGATGACCTGCTTTAGCAGCGGCAATTCCTCCTGAGATTCCTCTCCAAGACATAACCGTAGCATTTGGAGCAACACCGCCCTCTAAAATCTCATCCCATCCGATGATAGAACGTCCATTTTCATTTAGAAAATCTTCTATTCTCTTTATAAAATAGCTCTGCAGCTCATGTTCGTCTGCCAAGCCTTTTTCTTTGATTAAATCCTGGGCAAAATCACTTTCTTCCCATTGTTTTTTTGGTGCCTCATCCCCTCCTATATGAATATATTCACTTGGAAAAAGAGCCATCACTTCCGTCAATACATCCTCTAAAAATTGAAAAGTTTCTTCTTTCGGGGCGTATATTTGAGGGAAAACACCCCATCGAGTAGCAACTTCATATTGCTCTTCTGTATTTCCCAAACTAGGATAAGCGCTTATCGCAGCTAA
>JBELHR010000008.1:0-33524 GCA_042091275.1 Flavobacteriaceae bacterium | reverse complement strand
CTTCATATTGCTCTTCTGTATTTCCCAAACTAGGATAAGCGCTTATCGCAGCTAAGGCATGTCCTGGCATTTCAATCTCAGGGATTACAGTGATATGCAAGTCATCGGCATATTGTACTATTTCCCTTACCTCATCTTGGGTGTAGTACCCACCGTAAGGCTTTTGGTCATAACTCGGGTTCCTTGTGGATCTTGAACTCCATCTACCCATTATAGTTTCTTTCCTAAAAGCTGCTACCTCCGTTAGCCTAGGATATTTTTTGATCTCAATTCTCCATCCTTGATCCTCGGTCAAGTGCCAGTGAAATCGATTCATTTTATGAGATGCAATAAGATCTAAATAGGTCTTGATATAGTCCACATCAAAAAAATGCCTTCCCACATCTAAATGCATTCCACGATAAGCGAATCGAGGAGCATCTTGTATCGCTAAGGCTTGAAGACCTGAATCCTCACTTTGTAATGCTATTTGTTTTAAGGTCTGCAATCCATAGAAAACTCCATGTGAATCGGCTCCAGATATTTCAATTTTAGATTCAGAAATTTTCAATTCATAAGATTCTGCAATAGGTAGATTTGAATCAATTTCCAGAACTAATTTTGACACCCCTTCACGATTAGTACTTGGAATCAAATCGATCATATCGTAAAAAAATAAAATCTCGTTGGACAAATCTCCTCCTTTTTGTTCGACGAGAAAATTCGAGGTCCTCGCGAAACTGCCTTTGTTTATTTGGAGAGAATTGGGTTGTGGTATTATTGAAATCTCCTGAGAATAAGAGTAAATACTACTTATTAATACGGAGTATAGAAAAAGAAATTTCTTCATATGAAAGCGTTTTCTTTCAAATCTAGTCTAAAGTTAAGCAAAAACCAACTTAAATATTTAAGAACCGATTAGCGACTTTCCTTGCTCCTATATTTGTCAAAAAACACATTATGAACTCACTTAGAAACAAAGTACAACTGATAGGGAGACTCGGAGCAGATCCAGAAATTATAACCTTTGACGATGGCGGTAAAATAGCGCGATTTAACTTGGCTGTAGACGATAGCTATAAAGACAAAGAAGGCAACAAAGTCGAGCGTACGCATTGGCATTTTATTGTTGTCAAAAACGCACTCGTCAAAATCGTTGAAAACTATATTGGCAAAGGAAAAGAGATTGCTCTTGAGGGTAAATTAACAAATCGCTCCTGGGATGACAAAGATGGAAACAAGCAATATATTACAGAGGTAATCGCTAATGAACTCTTGATGTTGAGCAATTAGCGACTTCCTGTTGTAAATTTTGACTCTATTTTCTAGATGGATATTTTAACTTTATAGCTTCTAAGCAAAGGTTGTGAATACTACCGATATGACTGTGTTCTTTTCCTAGATCGGGCTGATAGGTGTCATTTTCTACTTCGGCGCCTATTTTTTTATAAGCCTCTCTAAAACTCATTCCATCGACCACCAAGTTATTTATGCTATCTACTGTAAATAAATACTTATACTTTTCCTCCTTAAGGTCAATATCCTCAATTATAATTTGCTGAATACTAGAGTTGAAAATATCTAATATGTTCTTTAAATCTTCAATCCCATCAATCATGTTTTCCTTCAAAAGTTGAAAATCCCTGTGATAGCCACTTGGCAAGTTATTGGTGATTAAAATCATTTCCGTTTGCAGCGCCTGAATTTTATTGCACTTTCCCCTTATCAATTCAAATACATCCGGATTCTTTTTGTGTGGCATGATGCTACTTCCTGTGGTTAGTTTATCCGGAAAGCTAATAAAGTTAAAATTCTGACTCATATACAAACAAATATCCATCGCAAACTTCGACAGAGTGCTACTCAAATTCCCAAGGGCTGCAGCGACAATACGCTCACTTTTTCCTCTGCTTAATTGTGCTGCCACAGCATTGTATTTTAATGTAGAAAAACCAAGCGCCTCGGTAGTAAACGCTCTGTCTATGGGAAAGGAACTGCCGTATCCTGCTGCTGAACCCAAAGGATTCTGATCTACTACTTTGAGAGCCGCATTTAAAACATAGACGTCATCTATCAACAATTCTGCATAGGATGAAAACCACAAGCCAAAAGAGGAGGGCATCGCCACTTGTAAATGGGTATATCCCGGTAATAATTGACTTTTGTGAGTATCCGCTAATTGGAGTAAAGAATCAAAAAAGGCTTTTGTTTTTTGTTCTATCTCCGCAAGATTGTCTTTGTAATACAATTGCAAAGCAGTCAGTACTTGATCGTTCCTGGAACGTGCAGTATGAATTTTTTTTCCTGTATCCCCTAAAGCCTCGATTAGTACAAATTCAATCTTGGAATGTACATCTTCAAAACTATCCTCGATATTAAAATCTCCTGTATCGATTGTAGCCTTAAGCTTATTGAGTTCTGTGGTAAGTTGATCTAATTCTGTCGCAGAAATAACCCCTATACTAGCGAGCATCTTTGCATGAGCTAGCGATGCTATTATATCGTATTTAGCAATGTAAAGGTCGATTTCTCTATCGTTACCTACTGTAAATTGTTCTATTTTTTTATCTATTGAATAGCCTTTGTCCCAAAGTTTCATAATAAGTTAATTTAATACGGATTCTAATAATTCTATATATATTTCTACACCCTGTTCTATTTCTGACAAGTAAATAAACTCGTCAGCGGTATGAGAGCGCCTACTATCACCAGGTCCTAATTTTAAAGACGGACAGTTCAAAGCGGCTTGGTCTGACAAAGTAGGCGAACCATATGTTGTTCTACCGAGGGCAATACCGGATTGTACCAAAGGATGCTCCAAAGGAATGGATGAAGAGTTTAGCCTTAAACTCCTCGGGGTTAACTCGCAAGGTGCTTCCTTTTCCAATAAAGCTGCTATTTCTTGATTGGAATAGGCATCATTGACGCGAACATCAACAACTAGATCTACAGCAGATGGAACTGCATTGTGCTGTTTCCCAGCATTAATTTGGGTGACAGTCATCTTGACATCTCCCAAAGTCTCAGAGGTTTTTTCAAATTTAAAATCTCTAAACCACTCTAAAACATTTATGGTATTATAGATTGGATTGTCCCCGTTTGGATGTGCGGCATGACTCGGTGTACCCTTTACTTTAACATCAAAGACTACAAGTCCTTTTTCCGCTATAGCAAGTTGCATCAACGTGGGTTCTCCCACTATGGCAACATCGATTTTTGGAAGTATAGACAGCATACTGTTTAAACCATTTTTACCACTACTCTCCTCCTCTGCCGAAGCGACTATGACCAAGTTGTAATTTAAGTTCGGCTTTTGATAGAAATAAGTAAAAGTTGCCATTAGGGACACCAAACACCCCCCTGCATCATTACTCCCTAAACCATATAATTTACCATCTTCAACAATGGCCTTAAACGGGTCTTTAGTATACCCCTTATTAGGCATTACCGTGTCGTGATGCGAATTGAGCAATAGTGTCGGTTTAGCTTGGTCAAAGTATTTATTGGTGGCCCAAATATTATTTTTAGATCGTTGAAATGGAATATTATATCCCTTAAACCAATTCTCAATTAAAAGAGCAGTCCCTTCTTCTTTAGAGGAAAAGGATTGGGTTTCAATTAGGTTTTTTAGCAGCACTATCGCTTGTTCTATAAGTTGCTTTTTCATTTTGAAATAGTTGTATAATCCGAATTCCCTTTAAAAATCATCTCGTGTTTCCCTATGAATACTTTATCGACATTGTGTTCAATTGCATGGAAAGAGTTCTTGAGTTTGGGGAGCATTCCATCTGAAACCACGCCAGTATCTATCAGGCGCTGATAGTTTGAGGTATTGATATCTTTGACTAAAGAATCCTCATCCTCCACGTTTTTTAAAACCCCCTTTTTCTCAAAACAATAAGAGAGCTCTACTCGATAGAATTTGGCAAAAGCCACACTTAAAGCACTTGCAATGGTATCGGCATTTGTATTGAGTAACTGTCCCTGGGAGTCATGAGTAATTGCGCAGAAAACAGGAGTGATGTTATTTTTTAATAAGGTCTGTAAAACCCCTGTATTTACCTGTTCTATATCCCCCACATAGCCAAAATCAATTGGGCTTACGCTTCGTTTTTTACTCGAGATAGTGTTGCCATCAGCGCCGGTAAAACCAATAGCATTACAGTTGTTTGCTTGCAACTCTGCAACGATATTTTTATTTACGCTCCCGGCATAGACCATAGTAATGACCTCTAAAGTATCCCTGTCAGTAATGCGCCTACCATCCTCCATTTTTACCGGGATTTCAAGCTTTGTGGCTAGTTTAGTAGCCAGCTTTCCTCCACCGTGTACCAAAATTTTTGGTCCCTTAAGATTTGAAAAATCTCTGAGGAAGACTTTTAAGGCGTCTTTGTCATCAATGACGTTACCTCCAATTTTTATAACTTTTAGTCTTTTCATATTTTGAATTTCGCAAAAGCGATTTAGAGTTCTTTTAATAATTCTTTTAAAACCGCTTGGGCTGCAAACGTTCTGTTTTTGGCTTGCTGAATGACAATAGACTGTTCACTATCCAACACCTCATCGGTCACCACTACGTTACGTCTCACGGGCAAACAATGCATGAATTTGGCCTGAGCTAATTTATCTTGAGTTAGCATCCAGTCGGGATCTTGAGATAGAATTTTACCGTAATCACTATAACTAGACCAGTTTTTTACATACACAAAATCTGCATCCTTTAGAGCCTCTTTCTGATTGTAGTGGATAGGCGTATCCTTTGTGATCTGCGAATTCAATTCATAGCCTTTAGGATGTGTAATACAAAAGTCTACATCCAATTGTTGCATCATTGTCGCAAAGCTATTTGCAACTGCTTGGGGTAGAGCTTTGGGATGTGGAGCCCAAGACAAAACCACTTTGGGACGCTTTTTTGTTTTTAGCTCTTCAATAGTGATTGCATCCGTAAGTGCTTGTAAGGGATGTTCTGTCGAACTCTCTAGGTTTACCAAAGGAATGCTCGCATACTTCTTAAAACTATTAATTATGATTTCCTTTTCGTCATCCTTTCTATTCTCTAGACCTGGAAAGGCTCTAACCGCAATTATATCCGCATATTGCGATACGACTTGTGCGGCTTCTTTGATGTGTTCTGATGTATCGAGATTCATTGTTGTACCATCCTCTAACTCCAACTTCCACGCGTCGTTTACATTTAATGTTATGACATCCATTCCCAATTGCAAGGCTGCCTTTTCGGTACTTAATCGCGTTCTCAAGCTCGAGTTAAAAAAAAGCATCAACAGAGTTTTACCCTTTCCCAATTGGTCAAATTTATAAGGAGAATCTTTGAGCATTAATGCCTCCTCAATTAAGTGTTGAGGGGAGCTTATATCTTTTAAACTACTAAAATGTTTCATTGCTTAATTCAATTTTTAAAGCTTCAAAAAAAGCATCAATATGTTCTTTCTGAATTGTTAATGGTGGTAATATTCTAATGAGGTTGGGGTTTTTTGCACTACCCGTGAAAATGTGGTGCTTGTAAATCAATCTTTTTCGAAGTTCTGAAATTGGAAAATCAAACTCGATACCCAACATCAATCCCCGCCCTTTGAGGGTCTTAATCTTCGCAATAGTCGAGGCTTTCTTTATAAAATACTCGGACATATCTCGTGTATTGTCAATTAAATTCTCTTTTTCAATTACATCCAAGACCGATAGTGCTGCAACGCAAGCCAAATGATTACCTCCAAAGGTTGTTCCCAGCATACCATGCCAAGGTTTAATTCTCGGATGAATTAAAATACCTCCTACTGGAAAACCATTTCCCATACCTTTTGCAATGGAAATGATATCTGGTGTGATATTGTGTTTTTGATAAGCAAAAAAATCTCCGCTTCTACCAAAACCAGATTGTACCTCATCGGCGATAAGAACCGTGTCGTGGGTGATACAAAGTTTTTCTAAACCTCGATAAAATTCACTTGTGGCTTGGTCTAATCCTCCTACCCCTTGAATGCATTCTATAATTACTGCGCAGGTTTGATTTTTTTTCAAAATAACCTCAACGCTATCTAAATCTCCTAATTCCACAAAATCTACTTCTTGCTGAGCATTGATTGGCGCTACTACCTTGGGATTATCGGTCGCCACTACAGCTGCAGAAGTCCTTCCGTGAAATGAATTGCGAAACGCAAGGACCTTGTGTTTTCCATTTTGAAAGGATGCTAGTTTCAGCGCATTTTCATTGGCTTCAGCTCCAGAATTGCACATAAACAATTGATAGTCTTTACAGCCTGATAGTACTTCTAAACGATTTGCTAGCTCTACTTGTAAGGGGTTTTGAATGGAATTACTATAAAAACCGAGCTCAGCAACTTGTTTACTGATATTTGTCACGTAATTGGGATGTGCATGACCAATTGAAATAACCGCGTGACCTCCATAAAGATCTAAGTATTGTGTTCCCTGATCATCATAAATATAAACATCCTTACCCTTTACCGGTGTAATGTCGAATAGTGGATATACATCAAACAGACTCATATTTGTTCTTTTTTTATGGTATTAATTTTTTGAAATGAGGCAACCATTCCTTGAATGAGCGAAGAACTTAAACCCTTGTGCTCCATTTCATTAAGCCCTTGAATTGTGCAACCCATAGGCGTGGTAACTTTATCAATTTCTTCTTCCGGATGGTTCGCTGTAGTAATTAGTAAATTAGCAGCCCCTTCGCTGGTATACATAGCGAGCTCTTGTGCTTCTTTTGCATCAAATCCCAACTGAATAGCCGCTTGGGTAGTCGCTCTAATCAATCGCATCCAAAAAGCAATCCCGCTGGCACAAACTACGGTTGCGGCTTGCATTTGAGACTCCGGTATAATCAGGGTATGTCCCAATCTATTGAATATGGCCTCTGCAATAGCAATGCGCTGTTGCCCTTTTTGATTTCCGCATATACAAGTCATTGATTTTCCCACAGCAATTGCGGTATTAGGCATCGCCCTTATGATGTGTTGATTTTCACCTACAATAGCCTCCATCTTTGGAATGACATAACCCGTTATGGTCGAAATAAGAACATGATTTTCATTAAGAACAGACTTGATGCTATGCAAAATAGATTCAAAATGTGCCGGTTGAACTGCAAAAATTATAATATCCGATTGTTTTACAGCCTTTTGATTGTCTGTAGTTAGAGTCACATTGTTATAACCCTCAAATTCGGAAATCTGATCTAGATTTCGTTTGGTCAAATACAAGCTTGTAATAGCATTGTTTTTGATTAATCCCTTTGCGATGGACTTTCCTAAGTTTCCAGTTCCTATTATGGCAATTTTCATAGTAATAGATTTAAAAATAAGTTGCTTTGAGTTTTAGACCTTGGTCTTCCTTGAGACCAAACATCAAATTCATGTTTTGAACTGCTTGACCAGAAGCGCCCTTTAGTAAATTATCAAGAACGCTTGTGATGAGTAATTTACCTTCGTGCAGATGCAAGTGGAGGATACACTTATTTGTATTGACTACTTGCTTGAGATGAATGGGAGCCTCACTGATTATGGTGAACGATTGATTTTGATAGAACTTCTTGTACAAGGTGATAGCCCCTTCCAAACTCCCAGAGTATTTTGTGTAGGCTGTGGCAAATATCCCCCTTGAAAAGTTTCCTCGGTTTGGCATGAAATGAATGTTACTTGCAAAGCCTTCTTGTAACTGATTTAGGCTTTGATTAATTTCGCCCAAATGTTGATGCGTAAACGGTTTATAATGGGAAAAATTATTATCTCTCCATGTAAAATGGCTTGTAGGGGACAAACTTGTTCCAGCACCTGTCGCACCTGTAACTGCATTGACATGAATATCTTCTTTAAGTTTTTTAGCAAAAGCTAATGGGAGCATAGCTAGCTGTATGGCAGTCGCAAAACAACCGGGATTGGCAATAGCCGATGCTCTTTTTATAGCTTCTTTATTTAGTTCTGGCAAACCATAGACATATTCTCTACCCATAAATTCAGCGTCTCCAACTAACCTGAAATCGTTGCTCAAATCAATGATTTTAGTATGTGATGCAGGCTTGTGCTTTTCTAAAAATAGACTTGAATTACCGTGCCCTAAACACAGAAACAACAAGTCTACATTGGGATTAAACACATCTGTAAATACAATTTCCGTGCTACCGAGAAGATCTTGATGTACTTGATATAATTTATTTCCTGCATTTGAGGTACTAAATACAAAGTTGATTTCGACCTCCTCATGGTCGAGTAATAGTCTTATCAATTCCCCAGCGGTATATCCCGCTCCACCTATAATTCCGACTGTAATCATGAGTTATTATTTACTTGTTGATATATTTTGTTTTGGTTTGCAGTTATTTTTATAAAGCCCTTAGCCTCCTCTGCCGTCCAACCTTTATTCTCCTCTCCATAACTTCCAAATGAAGCATTCATTAAATCATTGGAGGAAGAAACGCCATCTAAACTAAAGTGATATGGTTTTAGACTTACCACTACATCACCCGACACTTTATCTTGACTACTTTGAAAAAAAGCCTCCATATCTCTCATCACAGGATCGAGATATTGCCCCTCGTGCAAATGCATTCCATAAAAACTAGATAAATACTCTTTGTGTTGTAGTTGCCATTTGGTCAAAGTGTGTTTTTCTAACAAATGATGGGCCTTTAGAATAATTAATGCAGCAGGAGCTTCAAAGCCTACTCTTCCTTTGATACCCACAATAGTATCCCCGACGTGAATATCTCTTCCGATAGCATAAGTAGAGGCGATTTGATTTAAGGACTCAATATTCTGAACAGCATTCTTAGCGACAGCGTTTATAGCTGTTAATTCTCCTTTCGTAAAGGTCAACACTAATTTTTGCTGCTCCTGCGGAATCAATTGTGATGGATAGGCCTCCTCGGGCAAAGATTGATCTGAAGTCAGTGTCTCTGCTCCGCCAACACTAGTTCCCCAAAGCCCTTTGTTTATAGAATATTTAGCTTTTTCCCAAGACAAATCAACCCCGTTTGCCTTTAAATATTGGATTTCTTCTTGTCTAGACAGACTACCGTCCCTAATCGGAGTAATGATTTCGATTTCCGGTGCAAGTGTTTGAAAAATCATATCAAATCTCACTTGATCATTTCCAGCCCCCGTACTGCCATGTGCAATATATTTCGCATCAATGCTCTTTGCATACTCAACAATTTCAATAGCTTGAATGATACGCTCCGCACTGACGGACAAGGGATAGGTATTATTTTTTAAAACATTCCCAAATACCAAATATTTGATAACCTTATCGTAATACGTCTCTGTAGCGTCAATATTTTTGTAAGTACTCACACCCATTTTATAAGCGTTTTGTTCGATTTCAACTACCTCTTGAGAAGTAAATCCACCTGTATTTACACTTACGGCATGCACTTGATAACCCGCCTTACTCAAACTGACGGCACAATATGAGGTGTCTAAACCACCACTATAAGCAATAACTAATTTTTTCATTTTTGTTGCTTTTTTAAGAATCTTGATTGTTTTATGTTTTTGAGTCTTGTCCATACTTTCTTATTAATCTTTTCTTTCTTTTGAGAGGCTTCAGGTGCTTTTGGATCGTATAGCATCCCAGTACACAAGCACATTTTTTGATTTGTTCTTGTAAGTACATCTACGTTTTTACAAGTTTGACATCCTTTCCAAAAGGATTGATCATCTGTTAATTCAGAAAATGTAACTGGTTTGTAGCCTAGGTCGGTATTCATCTTCATTACGGCAAGACCAGTGGTAATGCTGAATACTTTTGAGTTTGGGAACTTCTCTCTAGAGTGTTGAAATACTTTTTGCTTGATTTTTTTTGCCAAGCCTTGACCTCTAAATTCTGGGGAAACAATAAGTCCTGAGTTTGCCACAAATTTATTGTGTTCCCAAGATTCTATATAACAAAAACCCGCAAAGGCAGATCCATCTAGAGCGATAACTGCGTCCCCATTTTCCATTTTGGAAATGATGTATTCTGCTGTCCTTTTTGCGATCCCGGTTCCTCTAACTTGGGCAGAATCTGCAATGGTATCACAAATAATTTGCGCATAGATACAATGCGACTTATCGGCAATGACAATTTTCATTGTTATTGGTTTTTAAAAAAAATAAAAAGAAATGTATGTGTTTTCGAAATGGGAACCGGACTCACCTAAGTTCCATAAAATAGTAGATAACCCTTAAGGGCGACGACGAAAACGACGGGGCATAGGGCGAACAACGGTACTGAGAGCAGTATCGTGCTTTGTTACAAGTGAGCTATATGTGAATATATTTTTCAATGTATTACCCTGAGGTTTAAGCTTCAAAGGTAGAGTAAAACTTTAGACTTACAAAAAAAACTAAAAATAATTACTTTTCCAGCGGTTCGTTGATAGGTAAATTAACCACGCCCTCAGGATTAATAAAGAGGTTTAAAGGGATGTCATTGGGATGTATATCCGATATGAGATCGGACTCTAAGTCAAACAAAGAAAGCCCTATAGATTTAGCTTGGGGACTTAAATCTCTTAGAAAACGATCGTAAAAGCCTTTGCCATATCCTACTCTATTTCCCGCAATATCAGCAGCTAAAAGAGGGACTAAAACTAAATCTAATTCACTAGCAGAAATCTCTTTTGCACCCACGGGTTCTTTTATTCCAAAACTAGATTCTCTCAATTCCGTATCTGCCTCTAGTATAAAATGCCTCAAGCTCGAGGTTTTAAAATCCGAGACAGAGACTACAATAGTCTTTCCCGCATCCCACAAAGGCTCGAAGATTAATTCAATTTGAAGTTCAGATAATTTAGAAATAGCAATAAAACTGTGAATTACTTTGGCCTCAGAGGCTAAAATATATTGTAGGGTGTTATTTAGGACCTGTTTTTGTTTTGACTGAAACTCCTCTTGAGAAAGAGCCTTTCTTAAAGTTTTATATTTATGTCTAAGACTTTTTTTATCCAAAATTTAAAAATCCATTGCGAGTTGCACTCTTTTACGCAAACTATCTACTTCGATAATTTTAACACTTACAATATCGCCCAACTTTACGACTTGATTGATATCGCTGACAAAATTATTACTGAGTCTCGAAATATGTACTAAGCCACTTTGCTTTATTCCTATATCCACAAAACAACCAAAGTTGGTTATATTATTTACCAAACCTTTTAAAACTAGCCCTTCGCGAAGATCAGATATATCTTTAATATTGGGATCAAAGGAGAAGCTCTCTGCTTTAGAACGAGGATCTCTTCCGGGCTTGTTTAATTCCTTTTGAATATCCAGTAGACTGGGCAGACCAAGGCGATCGTCTGTATAATCCTCGAGAACTAGGGAGTCCAGAAGTTCTTTATTACCCAAAATAGTTTCGATTGGCGTCTTGAGATGTTTAGCCATTTTTTGCACAGCATAATAGGATTCCGGGTGGATTCCGGAATTGTCTAAGGGATTTGAACTTCCCTCAATTCTCAAAAAAGCAGCAGATTGTTCATATGCCTTGGAACCTAAACGCGGAACATTTTTAAGCTCTTTTCTATTGCTAAAATTACCGTTTTCGCTGCGATATGCAACAATCTTCTCCGCTAGCTTTGGACCTATACCTGAGACATAAGTCAAAAGGGAATAGGATGCAGTATTGAGATTTACTCCAACCTTGTTCACGCAAGATTCCACGACTCTGTCCAATTCCTCTTTTAATTTTACTTGATCTACCTCGTGCTGATATTGACCGACTCCGATGCTCTTTGCGTCGATTTTTACCAATTCGGCTAGGGGATCTGCAAGTCTTCTTGCGATTGAGATTGCTCCTCTTATGGTTATGTCGTAATCTGGAAATTCGGCTCTAGCAATATCGGATGCCGAGTATATGGAGGCTCCTGATTCGTTGACCGTAAAAATCTGTATATCTTTTCCAAGTTTCAGGTTTTTGACAAAGTTGCTTGTCTCTCGAGATGCGGTACCATTCCCGATAGCTATGGCCTCAATATCAAAACGATCGACTAGTTCTCTGATCAAAGAACCTGACTTTTGGATTTGATTTTGTGGAGGGTTGGGATAAATCGTATCGGAATAAAGGGGGGAACCTTGGGCATCAATACAGGCCAATTTACAACCAGTTCTAAATCCTGGATCCAATGCCAATATTCGCTTCTCTCCGAGTGGAGAGGCGAGCAAAAGTTGCTCTAGATTTCCAGAGAAAACTTTTATCGCTGTTTGATCTGCCTTTTCTTTGGCTGATTTGAGTACTTCTTTTTCGATAGCAGGAAATAGTAGTCGCTTGTAAGCATCTTTTACCGCAGGTTCAACTAGACTCATATCTAAATCTTTACCTCTACCTATCTGCTCGCACATCGCTAGGATTATTCGCTTGTCTTCTATTTGAATTTTTACCCTTAAAACTCCTTCATTGCTACCGCGAGTTATTGCCAGCATTCTATGGGAAGGTATACGAGACAAGGGTTCTTTCCAGTCAAAATAATCTCTATACACTTGTGTTTTTTCCTCAGAGAGCGTCTTTGAGCTCTTTTTAGAGTACAATTCTCCTCTCTCTAGGGCTTTTCTCAGACGAATTCGAAACCCAATACGCTCTGCAAAGCGTTCCGCCAATATGTGTTGGGCTCCTAAGACAATTTCCTCTTTGGAAAGGGAACCTTTTGCAAGTCGTTTAATTTCTTGTAATACATAAGGCTTAGGCTTGGTCAAAATTATCTTAGACAGAGGTTCTAAGCCCTTAGATCTAGCTTCTTCTGCTTTTGTACTTCGTTTTTTCTTGTAGGGAAGGTATAAATCCTCCAAGGTACTTAGACTTGTTGCCGCCGATATTTCCTTGTTTAGTGAAGGGTTGTTTACTCCTTGATCTCCAAGCTGCTTGAGTATGGATAATTTGCGTTTTTCCAGTTGAGAAAAATCTTTTTCCGCCTTGACTATTTGACCTATTTCAACCTCATCCAGACCTCCTGTTTTCTCTTTTCTATAACGAGCGATAAAAGGTATGGTGCAATCCGTATCCAATAGGCTCAAACAATTTTCAACTGCAATAGCCCTCAGGTTGGTTTGACTAATAATATAATCTGTCCTGAGCATATCCTAACTCAACTGTTCTCCGTTGCTAACCTCAAAATTAGAATCCGCTTGTACAAATGCTAAACCACCTTCTGCTGTATCGGACATCAAAATCATTCCTTGGGACTCCACTCCCCTGAGTTTTCTTGGAGCGAGGTTAACCAAAACACTTACTCTTTGACCAACAAGAGTTTCCGGAGCAAAGTGCTCTGCAATTCCAGAGACAATGGTTCTGACATCAATACCCGTATCTACTTGAAGTACCAGGAGCTTTTTTGCCTTTGGCATTTTCTCAGCAGATAGAATAGTTCCTGATCGGATATCTAATTTGCTAAAATCTTCAAAAGTGACGGTATCTTTTTGAGGTTCAACTACTCGATTTGCCATTTCGTTTGCTTTTTTAGAGGCTTCTAATTTATCGATTTGTGCCTGTATTGCAGCGTCTTCAATTTTCTCAAATAACAATTGAGCTTTATCAATTTCATGTCCTGAAGCGAGGAGTTCTTCTCTAGTCTCGACATTGTCCCAAACCAATTTTGGATCTAGGCGAAGCATAGCTTTTAGCTTTTGAGAAGTATGGGGTAAGAATGGCTCGGATAGAACTGCTAGACCCCCTGCAATTTGCAAAGCGACATACATGATGGTTTGCACTCTTTCTGGATTTGTCTTTATCTGCTTCCAAGGTTCCTCGTCCGCTAAATATTTATTCCCGAGACGGGCGAGATTCATAAGTTCACTCATTCCTTCCCTAAAACGATACCTCTCCAAAGAGCGCGCTATAGTTTTCGGAAACTTTTGAAGTTGTTCAAGCGTTTCCTCATCTAGGTCGGTAAACTCTCCTGCTTGAGGAATAATTCCCTGATAGTATTTTTGAGTCAAGACCACTACCCTGTTGATAAAGTTTCCAAATATGGCGACCAACTCATTATTGTTTCTGGCTTGGAAATCCTTCCAAGTAAAATCGTTGTCTTTGGATTCTGGTGCGTTTGCGGTAAGCGCATATCTCAAGACATCTTGTTTCCCAGGAAAATCTTCTAGATATTCATGTAGCCATACTGCCCAGTTTTTTGAAGTCGATAACTTGTCTCCCTCTAAATTTAAAAATTCATTTGCGGGAACATTTTCCGGTAGAATATAATCGCCGTGTGCCTTGAGCATAGCCGGAAATATTATACAGTGGAAAACGATATTATCTTTTCCGATAAAGTGAACTAGTTTCGTGTCCTTATCCTTCCAATAAGGCTCCCAGTCTTTGCCGTTTTGTTCTGCCCATTCTTTGGTTGCAGAGATATAACCGATGGGTGCATCAAACCAAACATAAAGTACTTTACCGTCTGCTCCTTTGACAGGAACGGGTATCCCCCAATCCAAATCTCTAGTCACAGCTCTCGGTTTTAGACCATCGTCTACCCAAGACTTGACTTGTCCGTAAACATTGGGCTTCCAATCCTCTTTGTGACCTTCCAAGATCCATTCTCTGAGGAAGTTCTCGTATTGATCCAATGGCAGATACCAGTGGGTTGTGGATTTTAATGTGGGAATATTACCAGTAATGGCTGATTTGGGATTTATTAGATCCGTCGCATTATGTGAGGTTCCACATTTTTCACATTGATCGCCATAAGACTCCTCATTTCCACATTTTGGGCAAGTACCGATCACAAATCGATCCGCCAAAAATTGTTCTGCCTCAGCATCGTAGAGTTGTTCTCTTGTCTCTTCGATAAACTTTCCGTCTTCGTACAGCTTTTTAAAGAAATCCGAAGCTGTATCGTGATGCACTTGGGCCGATGTTCTCGAATAGTTATCAAAAGAGATTCCAAAATCAGCAAAAGATTTTTTGATTATCGCATGGTATTTATCTACTACATCCTGGGGACTAACCCCTTCTTTTTTTGCTTTTATAGTAATGGGAACACCGTGCTCATCAGAACCACAAATATAGAGTACATCCTTTCCTTTTTGTCTGAGATATCTCGCGTATATATCCGCCGGGACATAAACTCCTGCAAGATGTCCAATGTGAACTGGTCCATTGGTATAAGGAAGCGCTGCGGTAATTGTATATTTATTATTCTCCATGCCTATAATCTCTTGTGTGTAAATAACGTTATCTTAACGATGTCAAAATTAAGAATAAATCTAGTTTCTAATTTGAAAATTAGTGGAATTTGATACATTTAAAGCAAATATATATTATATGTCAAGTATACGGTTCGGATTTGTGCTTTTCTATCTGCTCTTAATGGATTCTACAAATGCCCAACAAGTTTTCTCAAATGAAATACCTTTAACAAAAATGGCTGAAATACAATTAAAAAGACCGGATTATCTAAAGAGGGGAGACACAGTTGCCCTGGTTGCTCCCTCGGGAGTTATTTTGGATAATCAATCCATTTTAAAAGGAATTTCCATCCTAAAATCCTGGGGTCTAAAGGTAGTAACTGGACCGAATATTTACGGAAAAAGCGGCCATTTTGCCTCTAGTGATTCGGAGCGTCTCAAAGATTTACAATGGGCTTTGGACGATCCCTCCATAGATGCGATTTGGGCAGCACGCGGAGGCTATGGTACGGCACGAATAATAGATGCTGTCGATTTTACCAAGTTTTCTGCAAATCCTAAATGGGTTATTGGTTATTCGGACATTACGGTTCTACACAATGCGATAAACAACTTAGGAATAGAGAGTATTCACGGGATTATGCCCATCAATATGCTAGACGACGAGGAAGATGTTGCCAAGAGTATGAATTCTCTGCAGGAAGTGTTGTTCGGGAAGAAATTAGTATACGATATCCCCGGAAATCCTCTAAATCGCGAGGGTAAGGCTTCTGGAATTTTAGTAGGTGGTAACTTAACCCTCTTACAAACCATGCTAGGAACAGCGACAGACCTAGATGTTTCAGGAAAGATACTTTTTTTTGAAGAAATTGGAGAATACGACTATCACCTGGATCGGATGTTGCGACAAATGGATCGAAATGGCTATTTCAAAAACTGCAAAGGTGTTGTCGTAGGAAACATAAGTAAAGCAAGAATAAATAGTACCCCCTTTGGTTTGACTACCGAAGAGTTAATACTAGATGTTTTTAAAAATTACGATTTTCCAATACTTTTCAATTTCCCCGCTGGCCACAACTCCTTAAATATGACTTTAATTTTGGGTAGAATGGTAACGATTAAATCCAGCCATAAGGAGAGTAAAATTCGTTTTAAGAATTAATATGAAAAAGCAGGAGCTCGGACGTTTAGGCGAGGCTCTTGCACGTAACTTTTTAATCGAAAAAGGCTATAAGCTTTTGGCTAAAAATTATCGTTTGGGACATTTCGAAGTAGATTTGATCTTTGAACATGGTAGAAACCTCATCGCAGTAGAAGTTAAAACCAGAAAAGACAAGCGCTCCATCGCTCCGATATTTCGCTCTTTGCAGTACCGAAGAATTCAGTCCTGCATGAATTACTACGCCCAAAGCAAGGGATTGGATAAAGATATTCGCATCGATCTTATCAAAGTGGAAATCTCTTCGGTTGACAAACCGGTGATCAAGCATTGGATGGGGCTCTAAAAAAAATCACCATAACTGTAAGCAGTTATGGTGATTTTCAATTTAAGGGGTTAGAGGACAACTCTAAAACATTGGGTTTGGTAATCTTCCTTTTCCAAGCATTTAATGTTTTCACAAATAAACCCTAGCCTCGTTATTGTAAAAATAAAGGAATTCAAAGAATAGCACAATACCTAGTTATACGGATATATCCCACTCCCTACTTGTAGGTATTTCACTGGTTTTCAAGCCATTGGTTTAACACACCCAAGTCTTTGGGTTTTTGAATAATCATAGCGCTATTATCCAATACAAAATAAGTAGGTGTCCCAATTATATTGTAGCTACGAGCGATAGGATTCTCCCATTTTTCCAATGCGAGCACATGCTTCCATTTTGGCATGGACTGAATCATTTGATCCCAATCCTCCGACTCTTCCTCCATACCCACAGCAATCACCTGAATACTGGAATCTCCCGCCGTATTTTTATATAGTTCTGGAATCTCCTTTAAACAGTGACCACAACTGCTAGACCAAAAAACGAGTATGGTAGAATTGGTTCCCAACTCCTCAAAGAGGGAAGTTTCAACACCTTCTTTTTTCCAGTTAAAGTCCGGGGCGATATTTCCTACTGCAGTGGACAAGGCCAATCTAGTATCTTTTATAAAGTCCTGATTTTGCAATGCTATTGGAAATTTCTCATAGTAATTATTCATTAAGAAATTCACCATTTCCAGATCCTCATACTGTTTAAACTGTTTGATGAGCATTTCCGTGACGTTCGCTTTAAATTCTTGAGAAGAATCTTGACCTAAAGTGAAACCGATAGCCTCTTTGTAAAGTTCAGATTGATTCGCAGGATTTTGGGAACGACTCAAATAAAACACATAGTCGCTTATTTTTGTGTAAAAATAATCTGAGTTTAAAACTGTTTTATCTCTAAAATCTAAATTATCAAAATAATGGTCCTTGACATATTGCAAATATTCCAAACCATTACTTACCGGATCTTTCGGATTATTTCGAATATTGGCAATGATAAAAGGCGCGACATAAAGACCTACCGAATTTTGCAAAGCTGCATTTTGGATAGCAATCAGTTCTTTTCTATTTGTTTTATAAGATTCTGAATTTGCTTTGGACGCATCGGACAGAAAATCGACTTGAGCTTGATCTAAATCAATTTGAGCCAGAGATTTCTCTTGGAAAAATTCATAAAATATTTTATTCTCGACAGAGCTTGTAAAACTCACCGTAAAATCTGGGTTGGAAGGATCGAGGGTAAAGCTTATGGACTCTTTTGTGTTGTAATAAACGTCCAAGTATACCCCAGCTCTATAATCGAAAACTACGCGGTATACTCCCGCGGGTAAATTCTCCGCCAAGTCAAATCGGAAGCTTCCGTTAATGAGATTTTTGTTGGCGATAAACTTTCGTTCTGTCCCATTTACTTTGTAGAGCAAAGCATAGGTGAAATCCGAAGAATTCTCGAGTTTTCCCTCTATTCTATTTTGAGAAAATATCGCTAAGGACTGAAATAAACAGAAAACTAATACTAAGGTGTTTTTAATCATCAAATGAATCTTTAAAGTATTTTACAATTGCCTCTTTCATCAAAACCGTTTGCTCCCCTGCTTTTAAATTTGGAAGCGTCTCATTCGATTTAAAATGAGGCCAACCCTCTTCGTCGAAAAAGTCGAATTCGTAGTAGCCATAGGGTTCGAGTAAACGACAAATTGCAATGTGCATCAGGTTTATTTTCTCATCCTTTTTAAAGCGTCTCTTTCCTTGACCCAATTCTTGAATTCCAATCAAATAGATGATAGAATCCAGATCTAGTCGCTCTCCCTCTCCAAACTTATTGGATATAAATTTGACTATTGCTTCCCAATCGTCTTTGAGCTTTTCTTCCTTGTGCATAAAATCGTTTAAGTGGTAAATTTAGTTATATTTACCTTAGTTATCAAAGTGGAAAACACATTCATGGAAACTATAGATATAATTATTTGCATCGTCCTTCTCTACGGTCTTATAAAAGGCTTATTCAAAGGTTTTTTTGTTGAGATTGCCTCCCTTCTAGCACTTGTTTTGGGAGTCTACGGTGCCGTTTATTTTTCTCATTATATTGGAAATCTTCTCAGCGATTATTTGTCCTGGAACGAGAAGTATATTGAAATTTCTGCTTTTGCATTGACCTTTATCGCCATCGTTTTTTCTATTTCCCTCGCGGGCAAGCTCCTCACCAAAGCTGCAGATTTTGCGCTTTTGGGATGGCTCAACAAGCTTTTAGGAGGGGTTTTTGGTTTGCTAAAAGTAGGTTTAATTCTGAGTATTGTTCTCTATTTCTTCTCTCTGGTAAACGGCAAGTTTGAATTTATTGATTCCGATGTGCTACAGGCCAGTATCTTGTACTCTCCCCTTATAGAACTAGTGGAACAGATGTATCCTTTAGTTAGTTCTGGATCTCTTTTTGAGCAGACTATTTAAGGTCTCTAAAAGATCGGTATGTCTAAATTCAAAGCCCATATCTAGAATCTTTTGAGCACTTACGTATTGTCCTTTTAAAAAAAGTGTGGAAAGCTCTCCGAAAATTGTTCGAATCAAAAAGGATGGAACTCGAGGGAGGAGTGAAAACTTACCCATGCTCTTGTTCATAGCCTTAGTAAAGCTGGCATTGCTAACCGGATTTGGACTTACGGCATTAAATATTCCTTTCTGAGATTCGGACCAGAATATAAGTTTTGTCAGGTCCTCTATGTGAATCCACGAAAACCCTTGTTTACCGCCGCCTAAAACCGCTCCTTGATATAGTTCAAAAACAGGCTTAAGCCTTTGGAATAGACCGCCGTCCTTTGACAGGACCAGCCCAAAACGCAAAATAACTGTTCTGTTTGCAAAGGCACTGAGTCTCTGGAGTTCTTCTTCCCACTTCACACAGAGATCGGATAGGAAATCTACCGATTCCGCAGCCTCCTCTTCCGAGAATTTTTTGGAGGAATTATCTAGATAAGATCCATAAAAGCCCACTGCCGAACTCGACACAATGGATTGGACCTTATGACTTTGTTTTTTGAGCTCAGAGCACAATAATCGGGTCCCGAGTATTCTGGAGTCCATTAGCTCTTTTTTATAATCCTCTGACCAACTAGAGCCTGCTATATTAGACCCTGCCAAATGAATAATATGCTCTACCCCGTTTAGCGCCTCGGAGTCCAAAATGTTTTGCTTTGGATTCCATTCAAAATAAGTCACGTGATCACTTGAGGAATAGGCGCGAGGGTTACGAGTCAAAATATGTATGTGGTGGCCTTGTTTGCTCAGCTCTTTTACAAGGGCGGACCCCACCAGACCGGTTCCTCCAGAGATTAGATATCGCTTGCTCATTTGAGTTCTTTTATCGTTTTGCTTTGGACCCATCCTTGACTTCCGTCTTTGATGCTGATTTTTCTCCAAAGGTCTATCTGATCCAAAACTTGAACTTTGGTTCCTTCATGCAATAAAAATTCATCTTCTGCGTTTTCTAGAGGAGCATTTTTGACCTTGACTTCTTGAACAAAAACAATTGCTGGTCGATCGGCCTCAAACTCACTGTACTCCTTAAAGCTTATACCTAAACTGGCCAAAAGAAGAGCGGCTGATAAAATACTAGATATAAAAAATATACGACGCTTGGTAGGAGTGACTGAAAAGTGAAAAAACAAAAAGCTCAAACCAAAAACAAAACTCATGAGTACCGTTAACAAGGCCCATTGATTCACAGACAAACTCTTAAAAAACTTAACGTCTATCTTTTGGTAAACGCTTTGCGGAAGGGCGTTTATTTGGTCTATAGTATTGCGATTTGCGATCTCTAGGTTTTTTGTCAAATCCTGGTTTGCGGGGTCCAGCAAAAGCCCTTTTTCGAAATAATAAATACTAGGAGCTAACTGCTGTTGCTGATAAAAGGTATTCCCTATATTCAAATACAATTCCGCAGAGACCCAAGAAGAGTCTTCTATGGCTTGGTAGATTTCTTGGGCAGAAGCGTAGTCCTCTGAGCGATAGGCATCATTAGCCTCCTGAAATAAGACTTGCAAATTTTGCTGTGTAGAATCTATATCCTGAGCTTTTATATCTTGAAAACTCAGCAGTCCTAGGGTCAAAATCAATACTAATGTCCTCATGCTACAGTTGCTTATCTATTAAACTTATGGCTTCTTTTGCCTTGTCGTATTCCTCGCGAATCATCAGATCGGTAATCGGTGTGTAACGCGCAAACTCGCAATCTTCAAATACTTGCATAAAGGCGTCAACCGCCTCAGAGCTAATTTGTTTTTCTTCCAATAGCAAACGAATATTATCTTGACTTATATCGGTTGTCTCGACAGATAATTTTGCCTTGAGATAGTTGTGAAGCGCTCGCTCCAAAGCTCCGTAAAACTCTTCCTTACTCTTGATTTTTTTCTTAGCTTCAGACAAATATTTCTTGGCAAGACGGTCTGCTCTTCTCCTCTTTGCCCCACTCAAATCGGCAGCACGGGCGGCACGAGCATTTCCAAAAAAGATTCCAATCGGGATTGCAATCATCGGTAACAACAACCAAATATAAAATTTAGAAGAACCGAAAAAAGCCTCCTTTTTTAGATCTTGGAATTCCGTTGTAGTTGCGATATAACGGAAACTGTCGTTTGAGATCACCTCTTTTTTGTCTACCGAGGAGGTTCCTGGACTTATGGCTTGAATGGAGTTCCCTTGATTTACGGTCAAAAAGAGATCTTCGCTTTTTAGTTCGTGATATTTTTTGTCCTCCGGGTCGAAATATGAAAAAGCTACTGATGGAATGGTGTAGCGTCCGCCCTTTTGAGGAACTAAAGTATACTCGTCGTAAACAGAGCCTTTAATACCTTTCGTTGAGTTGGATACTTTTTCCTTGCGCTCTGGGGCGTAAAGCTCCAATTCATTGGGGACACTTATCTCCGGAATTTCAAAAAGTTTTAAATTACCCATTCCAGATATCTCAACCTTTACAGCTAGGGATTCATTGGATTTTAATTCTTTTTTGTCGGTGGTAAAAGAGAGGTCAAAATCTCCTACAGCTCCCCCAAAATTTAGAGGCTTACCTTCCTCGGGAAGCGCTTTTACCCTAATTATTTTTTTCCCGGTATCAAATGTTTTGGTCAGGGAGTTCATCAAGCGATTACCAAAGAAGTCCGCTTGATTTGTAGGGACCTGTAAACTGATATCTACCCCCATATTATCAATAATTAATTCTCCGGATCTCTGAGGGATAAGCAAAGATTTTTTTATCGTGACATAACGATATTTCTCTCCGTTAAAATCTCCATATTTAAGCTGAAAGCCTTTACTTTCTATCTCTTCATTCCAAAATCCATTGTAATTTGGCACGTTGCGTGGAACCGCATCTGAAAGCCCAATATTTTCGCTAAAGTAGAGGCGATATTCCACATAGATACCTTCCCCGACATAAGGACTTTTGTCGGAAACCATAGTCACCATATGCACATTTTCCTTGGCTATATACTCGGGATCATTCGGGTCTTTGGGCATTTCTTTTTCAGAGACCACCTGAATTTTCACGCGATTGGATTTTAAAATTTTGCCCTCAAACTCAATTTCAGCTGCTCCGAGACTCAATTCGCCAAATTTCTGTGGGCTTACCGTATAAATATAACTTTGTCGATAGGTGCTTTTTCCGTTTATCCAAGATTGCTTAATGGAGGACATAGGTCCTGAAATAACTCTAAAATTCGTAAAGTTAGGTGCTTTGAAGTGATCTGCTCCTTGGCGATTCACTGTAAACTCCACACGAAGCCTTCCGTTTTTGGCTACTTTAGATTTGGATACGGTAGCCCTTAGTTCCGGTTGGTCCTGGGCATAAATATCCTGTAATCCCAAAAAGGTGAGAAATACAATAAGTCCTATTTTAAAACCTCTAGACATCATTTTACCAATCCTTTTCTTTATTTTTCTTTTTGCCCTTTGCCTCTTTGGCATTCATCTTCTCTTGGGTCTTTTTCTCCTCGTTGTTTAAACTTTCCAGCATTTGCTTCATCTGCTCAGGAGTCATTTCTTTGGGTTGCCCTTGATCTTGTTTGTCTTTTGGATCGCCTTTGTCTTGCTGGTCTTTTTGATCCTGTTGATCAGGCTTGTTTTGTTGCTCTTTTTGGTCTTTCTGATCCTTGTTTTGATCCTTGTTTTGATCTTTGTTTTGCTCCTGTTGATTTTGGTCTTTTTGTTTTTGTTGAGCGACTGCTAAATTATATCTAGTCTCCTCATCCGAAGGGTTTAGACGCAAAGAATTTTTATAAGCCTCTATGGCTTCCTTGTAATTTTTAGTTTGCATGTGCACATTACCCGAATTGTGAAAACTCTGGGCAGCAGCGGGCAAAGAGGTCGCATTGTTTACAGAGAGCTCATAGGCTTTTAAGGCCTCTTCGTAATTTTCAGTTTGATACAGAGCTCCTCCCAAGTTATAGGCCGCTTTGGCATAGCTAGGGTTCTGTTCCAAGGCTTTTTTATAAGCCACGGATGCATCTGTAAATTGTTCGGTTTGAAACAACTCGTTCCCTTGACGAACAAGAGCTCTTGCCTTTCGCGCACCAGAAATACTGTCCCTGTCTTGGGCGCTTATATTTTGAATACTAAAAACGAAAAATAAGACTAATACTATTCTCATGATTTCTGCGTTTTTTCTTTGAATAAATCAATTCTTTTGACCCAAGCCGTTCGCTTCTCAAAAATAAAGGCATCGAGAATCAAGAAAAACAATCCAATTGCCAAAAACCATTGAAATTGGTCTTTGTAGTCGGAAAACTCCTTGGATTCCAAGGCTGTTTTTTCGGCGTTGGCAATTAATTCGCTAAAAGAGGCCACGGTGTTTTCCGTATCGTTTCCGTCGTAATAGTTTCCACCGCCAGAATCTGCCAATTCCTCTAAGACTTCTGCCGTTCTTTTGGTAATTACAACCTCTCCTTCTCTATCTCTTTTATACTCTACGGTATTTCCGTATTGCACTGTTGGGATTGGAGCACCTTTTTCGGTACCTACCCCAATAGTAAAAACTTTTACCCCTTCTGCCTCGAGACCCTCAGCTGCATCTAATACATTGGATTCGTGATCTTCTCCATCGGATATGATGACTAAATAACGATTGGTCTGTTCGTCGTTGTCGTAATAGGTCTTGGCCAAAACTAAGGCATCACTCAGCGCAGTACCTTGAGAAGAAAGCATATTGGAATTGGCCCCGTCGAGAAACATTTTTGCCGCAGCGTGATCTGTTGTTATCGGCAATAGACTTTTGGCTGTTCCGGCATATGCAATTATTCCGATGCGATCGGCACCCAACTTATCGATGATACGAGAAATCAAAAGTTTGGATTTTTCCAATCGACTCGGTGCGATATCTCTAGCATCCATAGATCGGGAAACGTCGAGTGCAAACACAATATCCACCCCTTCTCGTTTCATGGTTTTTAGCTTGGTTCCAATTTTAGGGTTGCTAAGTCCAAGAATTAAAAAAGCAATACCTAAGCCCAGAAAAACCGCTTTTACACTTAACTTAAATGGAGAATAGTCTGGAGCTAAGCGACGAAACATAGTCGATTTAGCAAATTGTTTTTGAATGGATTTTTTCCACCATAAAACTGCGATAAAGAACACCACCATCAGCCCTAAGCCAATGAAAAGATAAAAATATGCGGGTTGTTCAATTCTATACATAATCTAAATAAAACTTCTGTAAATGGTGTTTCTCAAAATAAAATCTAAAACCAATAATCCCAGAGCCCATAAAATCAGTGGGCGATACAGCTCTTGGAAATTGTAATATTTAAATTCTTCTATTTCTGTTTTTTCTAATTTGTTGATTTCCTTGTAAATTTCGCGAAGCTGCAAATTGTCCGTAGCCCGGAAATAGCGTCCACCGGTCTGTTCGGCGATGTAGTTGAGGAGCTCTTCGTCAATATTTACCTTTTGTTCGGAAAAAATAAGCTTGCCGTCGATTCCAATTTTTGATGGAGACAATGCGGTTCCTTTGGTTCCCAGACCTATTGTATACACTTTGATACCAAAACCTTTAGCCAATTCTGTCGCCATTTTTGGATCAATATTTCCCGCGTTATTCTCTCCGTCTGTAAGTAGGATAATAACCTTGGAAATGGCTTTGGAGTCAATCAATCGGTTTACGGAGGAGCCCAGTCCCATTCCAATAGCGGTTCCACCTTCCAAATCTCCCCATTTTATTTCTTGAAGACTGCGGTTGATAATTCTCTTGTCCGAAGTTATTGGAGTTTTTGTAAAGCTCTCGCCGGCGTAGACTACCAAACCGATGCGATCCGAAGGCCTATCGTTGATAAAATTAGTAGCAACTTTTTTGAGCGCCTCTAAACGATTGGGCTGTAGATCTCTGGCGAGCATGGAGGCCGAAACATCCACTGCCATAACGATGTCTATCCCTTTGTTACTTTTAGTCTTTGTTGAAATCTCTACGATTTGAGGACGAGCAAGTGCAAGGATTATTAGGGTCAAAGCAATCAGACGCAAGAGAATCAAGAGTGGTCTTGTGCGGACTACCCAAGAGGTCTTTGCCTTAAAAAAAGTGGCGCTCGGTATATTTAGTTGCGCTACTTGTCGTCTATCGGTATAAAAATACCACAGCCCAAGTAAGGGAACTACAAGTAATATCCAAAGCCAAAATGGGCTGGCGAATTCAAAATTAAACATCTTGTCCCTCCTTTTCTACTTCTGCGACCTGAGGTAAGCCCTCTTTGAATTGATCGATTAAATAATCGGTTTTGTTTTTGTCTTGATCCAATTGTATCTCCGATGGATTAGATTTGGCAAATTTGACTAAATCCGCATCCTGTAAAAGAGATTTAATTTTGACTACAACACTGTCCTCTACTCCTGTTCGGTTTAGACGTTTTAGATCTTTGATATATTCAACTAGCTCATCGGTAGTGGACTCTTTGGCTGGAATAAGGTATTCATCTTCGAGATAAGTCCTCAAGATATCGGTTAGCTCACTGTAATATTCCTTTATTCTGCCGGATTTGACAAAGGCTTCCTGATCTAGTGCATCCAAACGACTCTTGGCCAAATCATAAGGCGGTATGGCAGGCTTGGATTTTGCCTGTTTGGAACCTTTGGTCTTGAAGTAATTATAGATAAAATAGATTGCAATTAGAAGGAGAAGACCTAGAATCACAGCGCGAAGTGCCGGTTTGAAATCGTCGAAAACATAAGGTTCCTCCGCGTTTAATTTGACTGGAAACATAGGATTGGCAATCGTATCGACTGGAACGGTCGCCACTTCAATTTTTATCGAATCGGTATCAAATCTTCTGTTATTGACCAAGAGCTGTTGACTCGGTATGTAAAAGGCTCCAGAATCAAATCCCGTGAGTAAATAGGTTTTGATTACCCTACCCTGAAAGGTGTCTATGGCAGATTGTCCGACAGTCTCGAGATTAAACAACTCGAGCTGTTCTGGAAAAATTACATTATTGACCGTTTTTGGAAGACTGATTTCATATCGAAACTGTTCTCCAATTCTTATTTTACTAGTATCCACACGGACATTTGGATTCAATTGCTGGGCTTGAGCAAAAGAGCAAAACACCAATAGAAGACCTATTATTTTATATATTTTTATTCTCATACTAGCTCGCTTTTCCTTTAAAGTAAACGAGTAACTTTTTGACATAACTTTCCTCAACTCGGGTGGAAAAGCTTCCTGATCCACTTTTAGAAAAAGACTGTTTAAAGTAATTTTGTTGTTCCAAAGAAGCCGCTTTATAGGCGTTTCTTGTCTTTTTGGAACCTGTATTTACCCATTGTGTGGTTCCTTGCTCCGCATCGTAAACTGGAATCAAACCCAAATTTGGCAAATCTTCATCAAAGGAATCATATACTCTAATCCCCGTGATATCGTGTTTTTTGGCAATGATTTTTAGAGTATCTGCGTATTTGTTATCTATAAAATCAGATAGGACAAATAAAATAGCTCTCTTTTTTAACATATTGGAGATATAACGCAAGGCAGCATCTATATCCGTTTTTTTGCCCTGAGGCTTAAATTCGATAAGCTCTCTAATGATTCGCAAGACGTGGCTTCGCCCTTTTTTTGGTGGGATAAAGAGTTCAATTTGATCTGTAAAGAGTAAGAGACCAACCTTGTCGTTGTTTTGGGTAGCCGAAAAAGCTAGAGTAGCTGCAATTTCGGTAAGGGTATCTCTTTTGAACTGGAGACTAGTTCCAAATTGTTCCGAAGCAGAAATATCGACCATCAACATCATGGTAAGCTCTCGCTCCTCTTCAAATATTTTAATATGAGGCTCGTTATACCTCGCGGTAACATTCCAATCTATATTGCGAATATCGTCTCCGTATTGATAGGTCCTCACCTCAGAAAAAGTCATACCTCTCCCTTTGAAGGAGGCGTGGTATTCTCCCGAGAAAATATGATCGGAAAGGCGTCGCGTCTTTATTTCAATTTTGCGTACCTTTTTTAAAATCTCCTTAGTATCCATCGGGCTAAAGCTTAAGGTACCTCAATCTCGTTTACAATTTTATTGATTATTTCGATCGAGTCTATATTCTCCGCTTCCGCTTCGTAAGTGACTCCAATTCTATGGCGTAACACATCGTAAACTACGGCTCGAACATCTTCGGGAATTACATAACCTCTTCGCTTGATAAATGCATAGCACTTGGCTGCTTTTGCCAAGGAGATCGACCCTCTTGGAGATGCTCCAAAACTGATGAGAGGTTTTAGGTCAGCCAAATTGTAATTCTCTGGATAACGCGTAGCAAATATTAAATCTAAAATATATTTTTCGATTTTTTCATCCATATAGACTTCTGAGACTACTTCTCTTGCGCGAATAATTTGCTCTGTAGAAATGACCTCATTTACTTTTGCAAAAGTCCCTGCTAAGTTTTGACGCATGATGCGTTGCTCTTCCTCTATTTTGGGATAATCTATTACTACTTTTAACATAAATCGATCCACCTGAGCTTCGGGCAAGGTATAGGTTCCTTCTTGCTCTACCGGGTTTTGAGTCGCCATTACTAAAAAGGGCTCGTCTAGCTTAAACTGGGAATCTCCTATGGTTATTTGTCGCTCTTGCATGGCCTCGAGAAGCGCAGATTGCACTTTGGCTGGCGCCCTGTTGATCTCATCTGCAAGCACAAAATTGGCGAAAATAGGTCCTTTTTTAATTTGGAACTCATTTTCTTTCATATTGTAAATCATGGTACCGATAACATCTGCGGGCAGAAGGTCGGGTGTAAATTGAATACGAGAAAAATGACCGTTCATGGTATCCGAAAGCGTGTTAATCGCCAAAGTTTTTGCCAAACCTGGAACCCCTTCTAAAAGAATATGACCGTTGCCCAACAAACCGATTAGCAGTCTATCTAACATGTGTTTTTGACCGACAATAACCTTGTTCATCTCTAGGTTTAATAAATCGATAAAGGCTGATTCTTTCTCAATTTTTTCATTGATTGCACGTACGTCTACATTCATGATTATTGCTGTTGAAAATTGTGTTTAAAATAGTGGTGAAAACAAAAATACAATTATATGTAAATTCCCTTGTTAAAAGATAGTTAAAGCATTTTTTTTAGTTTTTCTCGGGCTAAGGCTTTGAGGCAAAGAAATTTACTGTCTTGCGTTTTTAGAAAACTCCCTATAAATAGGGGTTTGACAGCAAATTAACTTAAAAATTGTGATTTTTATTTTTTATATGCTCATATTTTGTGATATTGTCGCGTTTTAACAAAATTTTAAATGTTTATGAAAAGAAGAAAATTTAGTCAAAAAGCATGGCTTTTTGTACTCATGTTACTGCCTCTTAGCGCATTAGCACAATCGATCAACGGTACAGTCGTCGATCAAAACAACCAACCAATTCCCTATGCCAATATTTACGAAAAGGGAGCATCCAACGGAACTACTTCTGGGGACGACGGAAGCTTTTCTTTGGTAATCGAAGGTGGAGTCAACAGCAAACTGATGATCTCTACTATGGGTTACAGTCCTGTGGAACTGACCATTACAGACTTTGAGGATATAAAAGTTACTCTCCAAGAGGAAAATGTAGGCTTGGATGAAATCGTATTGACTGGTAACCGATCTAAACCGAGGACTATTTTGACCTCAGCGGTACCTGTAGATAACTTTTCTGCCAAGGAACTTGCTTCTACTGGGAAACAAGACATCAATCGTATGCTAACCTTTACGGTTCCGTCTTTTAACTCTCAGAACCAAGCGATTTCCGATGCGACTGCTCACTACGATCCAGCGGATTTACGTGGGATGGGACCTTCTAGGACTTTGGTACTGATCAACGGAAAAAGAAAAAATCAGTCTGCTCAGGTTTACTTGAACCGTACACCGGGAAAAGGTGAGGTAGGAGTAGATTTAAAAGCTATTCCAACTGCAGCTATAGAACGTGTAGAAATATTAAGAGATGGAGCTTCGGCTCAATATGGTTCCGATGCGATTGCAGGGGTAATCAATATGGTTTTGAAGAAAGACTACGAGTTTTCAGCGTTTACTGCGAGAACGGGAATTACTTCAGAAGGTGATGGATTTAACTTCGCTGCGGATTACAACACTACGTTGAATGTTGGAAATGGTGGTCACTTAAATTTGACTTTAGCATATTACAACCAAAGAGAAACGAACAGAGCGGGTACTCCTGGAGTAGCTGATCTACCAGGGGATGCACGTCCAAATGAAGTTACTTGGGCAGAAAACAATCCAGACTTGGGAATGCATGTCGGGTTGCCAAACATGGAAAAAGGAGATCTTTTTGTGACTTTTACTCACCCATTGGGAGAGAATGCAGAATTCTATTCTTATAATGGTTTTGCTGCGCGTACTGGACAATCTTATGCCTATTACAGAGCTCCGTATTGGAGAAGAGATGTGGCAGATGCGAATTTCATCGCAAGGCCAGAAGATTTTTATGGATACCAACCTACTTTCGAAACTAAGATTAACGATTATTTCAATACGATTGGAACTAAATGGGTAATGGGTAACGAATGGAACTCGGACTTGAGTGTAACTTATGGTCGTAACGATGTAAACTATTTTGTGAACAACTCCGTAAACCGAGATTATTTAGCAGATAACGGAACTTCTCCAAGAAGTTTTGCTCCAGGTGGATATGCACTTTCTAATGTTGTAGCAAACTTTGATTTGTCTAAAGAATTTAGTGAAGTGGTTTCATTTTCAGGAGGTTTGGAATATAAACTAGAGAACTTTAAGGCATTCGAAGGAGATCCTTTATCTTATTATGGAGCTGGTTCAGATTCCTTTGCAGGGATCAAGCCGGAAGAAGTTGTAGACGAGTCTCGAAGCAATATCGCCGCATACGTTGGGTTGGATTTTGACCTTACCGAAAAATTACTCTTAGGGGTAGCTGGTCGTTACGAGGACTATACAGATGCAGGAGATAATTTCTCTTACAAGGTTATGGGACGTTATATCTTAGGAGATCAAAGAGGAGCGATAAGAGCTTCCTTCTCTACTGGATTTAGAGCACCAACACTACACCAACGTTTCTTGAGAAATTCTCAATATATCATTGTAGCTGGTTCATCAGAACCTTTATTACAAGGGACATTGGCAAACAACAACCCTGCAGTTCAAGCTTTGGGGGTACCGAATTTAACACATGAATTATCTCAGAATATTTCTGCGGGTGTGACGTATAAATTTGGACAAAAATTCAGTGTATCTGCCGATTTCTATCAGATACAAGTGGACGACAGAGTATTGTTCTCTTCTCAAATTGGATACGTAAATGGATCTCCAGGAAACCCTACAAGTCCAGTGGAACAAATTTTGGATCAAAATGGGGTAACTGCGGTTCAGTTTTTTATCAATGCAGGAAATACCGTTACAAAAGGAGCGGATTTTGTATTGAACTTCAAAAATGCAGAGTTAGGAAAAGGTCTTTTCAATGCTAGTTTAGCAGCCAATATCAACGAGACTACAATCGATGCGATTGACACTCCAGAACTTATGGCAGCGGAAGGTTACGATATCTTTAACTCCCAAGAACAAGGATTAATCACCAATTCTAGACCTAAATCTAAATACATCTTAAACTTGAATTACGATTTGAGAAAATGGAATTTTGGAATGGTTAACACACGTTGGGGAGAGGTAATTGTAACTGCTGGTGCTGGTGGAACAAACCAAGCACTTGCTCCAAAGGTAACTACGGATCTTAACTTGACTTATAAATTTACAGATCAGATGACCTTGAGTTTAATGGCTGGAAATATTTTTGATGTTTATCAAGACGTAACTTTAGCATCTACAAATACTGCTCAAGCAGGAAACCGTTTTGTATACTCCTCTGAGGTTCAGCAAATGGGACAATTAGGAGCTAACTTTAACTTGGCATTTAGCTATAGTTTCTAAGAGATAAATTCTAAATTTTATTATGTAAACCTCATCCTTTTTAGGGTGGGGTTTATTTTTGGCATCACTTTTGTTTAAGTAGTAGAAAAATAACTTATGAACAAAGCCTACCTAATTTTAGTTTTTATCGCCGTGAGTCTTCTTTCGTCCTGTACTGTTGAAGTAGTAGAGGATTTTGGATACTGCGACAACATCTTTAGAGAGCGAGAATTACTTTATTCCGAATTAGATATTATCAATGCCGACTATTTAGATGGCTATATAGATGACCAAACTTATGACTACAGCTATGGTTTTGTGGAAGGACAGATTTATCAGTTGGAATTGGACTTCCCTGAGTGCTTTGGTTTTTCGTATTGAAGACTTAGTTCCTCCCCATCAAATACCGCATAACTGAAGTATTTAATCCAATCTCCTGTATTTATATAGGTAGAGTTTTGGCCAAGGTCTAAGGTCATTGGCAAGTGACGGTGTCCAAAAAGAAAGTAGTCATAGTGCTCTTCCTTCAACTTTTCCTTTGCGTATAAAATGAGCCATTCGGAGTCTTCTCCTTTGAAAATAGCGTCCTCTTCGCCAGAAATCAGGCGGTTTTTGACCGAGAGATGCTGTGCGAGCCTCACTCCTAAATCTGGATGAAACCAGCGAAAAGCCCATTGGGCTAGACCGTTGGTAAAAACACGCTTCATACGTTTGTAACCGTAGTCTCCGGGGCCCAAACCATCTCCGTGTCCGATAAAAAAACGCTTGTTATTAAAGGTGAATTCTTGCGGGCTGCGAAAGATTTCCACCCCGCATTCCTCTTTGAGGTAGTTCGCCATCCACAAATCGTGATTTCCTACAAAAAAATAGACGGGAATACCTTTGTCTGTAAATTCCGAAAGCTTCCCGAGGGTTCTACTAAAACCTTTTGGCACTACTTTTTTATACTCAAACCAAAAGTCAAATAAATCTCCTAATAAAAATAAGGCGGTCGCGTCGGATTGAATTTCATCGAGCCAGTTTACAAATCGCTTTTCGCGAATTAAACTCTTTTCCCTAGTCGGAGCACCAAAGTGCTGGTCTGAAGCAAAATATATTTTCATAGATGGTTTTGTCGCCTACAAAGGTAGTGTATCTTTCCCTTGTTGGGATTCGAGCTCTAAAACTTTTTTTATCATAGGGTCATTTGCAAGGTCTATACGATAATAGCCCAAGTCATCAAAGAGCTGTTGGGCAACAAGAGCTTTTAAGTAGTTCGCTAAAAGTTCCTTTTGCTCGACAGACATATTCTCCAGCTTGGATCCGCTGACATAAGCATCTATCAAATCTTGAGGGACCGAATAGGTCAAGACAAAGGTATCTAAGTCCATTTGTTCCAATTCAAATCGCCTTTCGTCTACATATTTAAACACATCGTCGTGGACTCTTGGTCTAAATATAGAGTTTAATTGTTTGTTTCTAGCCGTATCTACAGCGACAAAAACATCGGGAATAATACCTCCCCCACCATAAACAACACGGCCTTTGGGAGTGGTGAACTTTAGAGAATCTATAACTTGTATACTGTCTTTGGAAAATAATTCCCCTCTTGTGTATCGACTTTGATAGTCGTCTTGGTAATCGCTAAACGGTTTTTGAATCGAGCGTCCTGTCGGAGTATAATAACGAGCAATGGTAAGGCGAACTGCGGAACCATCCCCTAACTCCAATTCCTGCTGTACCAGACCCTTTCCAAAACTTCTGCGCCCCATAATAACCCCACGATCGTTGTCTTGTAAGGCTCCAGAGACAATTTCAGAGGCAGAGGCAGAATCTTCATCGATTAAGACGTATACGGGTTGCTGCTCGTATGCACCATAAGAACTGGCGTATTCATTTTGTATTTTCCCTTGGTTGTCCTTGGTATAGACAATTAATTTTTTGTCCGGTAAAAACTCGTCGGTGATTCTAGTGGCTATATCTATATAACCCCCCGGGTTTCCTCTCAAATCCAATACCAAGGTCTGCATTCCTCTTCCCTGAAGAAAATCGAGGCCACTTTTGAACTCTCTATAGGAGGTACGAGAGAAACGATCCAGTTTAAGATAACCTACGTCCGGTGTAATCATATAATACACGGGTACGGATTTGATCGGTATAGAGCCTCTGCGCAGGTTAAATTCCAACTGCTCGTTTGTCGCTTTTCTGTAAACGGTCAATGCAACTCTGGAATTGTCTTCGCCTTTGAGCTTTTTGACAATCTCGGCATTGCTCAATCCTCGTCCGTAAAGGGTGTCTAAATCCGCCATTAAAATTCGATCCCCAGAACGAATCCCCGCTTGGTAACTCGGTCCACCTTCAATTGGCCTGGAAACTACAATGGTATCCTCTCTTACGGTAAATTGAACCCCAATCCCAACGAAATTCCCTTGCATGCTTTCGCGAACTTGGTCTATTTGTTCTTTAGATATATATACCGAATGTGGATCGAGATCTCCCAGAATTTGCTCTATGGCACCATCCA
>JBELHR010000007.1:45415-74294 GCA_042091275.1 Flavobacteriaceae bacterium | reverse complement strand
TCCCGAAAGAACTGGATTTTGAATCCAGCGCGTCTACCAATTCCGCCACCAAGGCAATTAAGGAAGGGCAAAAATAAATCTTTTTTTCAATTTCTAAGCCGTTTTTTTAAAAAATCTATTGAGCGAAAGTCTTTTAATATTAGTACTTTTGCCACATCTATAATTTAAAGGCTTAAAACCCTAAAACACAACAACATATTATGAGTGAACAATCTTTAGCGCCTAAGGTATTTGCATGTACACAGAGTATGGAATTGGCAGAGTCAATTGCAAAACACTTTGGAGCCGAACTTGGAAAAATCAATATTTCTAGATTTAGTGACGGTGAATTTCAACCGGCATTCGAAGAATCTGTAAGAGGAAGGCGTGTGTTTATCATAGGATCTACATTTCCCAATTCGGATAACCTAATGGAAATGCTATTGATCTTGGACGCTGCAAAAAGAGCTTCTGCAAGACATATTACTGCAGTTATGCCTTATTTTGGTTGGGCGAGACAAGACAGAAAAGACAAGCCTAGAGTTGCTATTGGTGCGAAACTCGTTGCAAAACTATTAGAAGCAGCAGGAGCGACAAGAATTATGACAATGGACTTGCATGCAGATCAAATTCAAGGTTTCTTCGAAAAGCCAGTAGACCACCTTTTTGCAAGTACCATCTTTTTGCCATATGTGGAATCTCTTGGATTGGAGAACTTGACTATGGCTTCTCCAGATATGGGTGGATCCAAAAGAGCATATGCCTATTCCAAACACTTGGAAAGTGATGTTGTTATTTGCTATAAACAAAGGTTAAAAGCCAATATAATATCTACCATGGAGCTGATTGGAGATGTAAAAGGAAAGAATGTTATTCTAGTGGACGATATGATTGATACTGGAGGGACTCTAGCAAAAGCTGCGGATGTTATGATGGAAAGAGGCGCCTTGAGTGTACGCGCTATTTGTACTCACCCTATACTTTCAGGAGAGGCTCACGAGCGTATTTTAAACTCAAAATTAGAGGAGCTAATTGTTTCAGACACAATTCCTTTAAAAAGAAGCAACCCTAAGATAAAAGTTGTATCTTGCGCGCCCTTATTCGCCGACGTTATGAACCAAGTTCAAAGCAATACATCGATCAGCGATAAGTTTATAATGTAAATTATTAATGTAAATAAATATATAATGCAATCTATTACAATCAAAGGATCTCAAAGAGAAAGCGTGGGTAAGTCAGCGACTAAAGCCTTGCGTAATGCTGGAAAGGTACCCTGTGTTTTATACGGAGGTGACAAGGCAATTCATTTTTCTGCGGAAGCAAAGGAATTCAAAAATCTTGTGTACACACCAAACGTTTACACAGCGACGATTGAACTAGAAGGTGGAGAAAGTTTCCACGCTATTCTTCAAGACATCCAGTTTCACCCAGTAAATGATCAAATTTTACACGTTGATTTTTATCAACTACACGAAGACAAAGAGGTAACTATGAACATTCCTGTCAAATTGGTAGGTAATGCAAAAGGAGTTGCACTTGGAGGAGCTTTACGTCACAACGTTAGACGTTTAAAAGTAAGAGCTATACCTGCTAACTTGCCTGATTTTATCGAGGCAGATATCACGGACTTGGGTATTGGTAACAAGCTTTATGTTACTTCTGTAAAGACGGATGCTTATTCTATCTTACACCCAGACAACACGGTAGTTGCACAAGTGAGAATGTCACGTAACGTTAAGAAAGAGGAAGAAGCAACTGAAGAATAAATCTATCAAAATCTTTTTCAAAAGCGCTTTCTATTTTAGGAGGCGCTTTTTTTCTTGATTAAATTTCACCATTTTTATCTCATGAATAAATATCTGATTGTCGGATTAGGTAATCCCGGCATTAAATACAAGGATACTCGTCACAACATTGGCTTTAAAGTTTTAGACGAATTAGCCAAAGACAAAGGAGCTTCTTTCGAAACCGAAAAGCTTGGGGATATTGCTCGTTTTCGATTTAAAGGGAGAGCTTTTGTCCTTCTAAAGCCCAATACCTTTATGAATTTAAGTGGTAAAGCGGTAAACTATTGGCTTCAAAAAGAGAAAATTGAGCTACACAACAGCCTTTGTATTACAGATGATTTAAACCTAGATTTTGGAGCTATACGCATCAAAGCAAAAGGAAGTTCTGGAGGGCACAATGGACTAAAAAGTATTATTGAAGTCCTCGGAAGGCAAGACTTTCCTCGCTTGAGGTTTGGAGTGGCCGCGAACTTTTCGAAAGGAAAACAGGTCGACTATGTCCTAGGAGAGTGGAACAAGGAAGAGAATAGGTTTTTACCTGAACTAATTGATAAGTCGGCCCGAGCTGCCGTTTCTTTCGGAGCTGCGGGCATCGGTAATACTATGAATCAATTTAACGGAACAATATCTCTCGATTAACCCTGTTCAGAGGCAATCCACTCTGCAAAAGAAGTTTCTGTTTCTTGAAGCTTAAGAGAATGTAGCTCGATATTACTTGGTAACTGTGATTTGATTCTGTGAGCAAAATCAATAATCATCATTTCACTTGTCGGCTGATAGTCTACCAAAATAACTTTGTGGTCGCGATTTATCAATTCGTTCGCCAAGTCAATATGAGGGGTGAGTTTATTGAAAACAGTCGCGTGGTCAAACTTCTCTACGATTTCTGACTTCACAATGCTTTTCAAGTCTTTAAAATCAATCACCATTCCTCTCTTTACATGACCTTCCTCTCTTATTGGGCTTCCAATAACTGTTACAGATAGCTTGTAACTATGACCGTGAACATTTTTACAAAGCCCGTCATAACCGTATAATGCGTGCCCTGTCTCAAAACTAAATTGCTTTGTTATTCTAATTCTATCCATTGTTATTTCTTTTGTGTAAATGTATTTAAAAACTCCCTGGCTTCAGTTCCCAAAACAAGGGTGCCACTCTTTTCTGCTCTCTCCTCCATCAATTTCAACCAATCTTCAGTACCTTCCCAAGAGACCTTTTTAAACTCTTGGAGCGCTGTATTCGAAAGGCTCGCCAAGTGGGTGGCTGTTTTATAAACTCCTCTTTCCAGTTCTGCCAAATCTTTATAAACTCGGTGAAAAAGTCCTTTATCAAATGCCCATTCAGCACTTTTCCAGTTATTTGGATCCCATGTCAACGAGGCCAATGCACTAACCCCGATTTTGTGTCTCAAAACAGGAGCAATCACAAAGGGTCCAATACCTATATTTAGCTCGGATAATTTTACTGCTGCTGATTCGCTAGCGGCACAATAGTCAAAAGCTGCCGCCAAACCGACCCCACCGCCAACTGTTTTTCCTTGAACCATTCCAAGCACTGGCTTGTTCAAATTCTTAATCGTATCAATTAATCTAGCAAAGCCCATAAAAAAAGCCTTCCCTTCTGTCTTGTTTTTTATTTGAAGAAGCTCGTCAAAGGAAGCTCCAGCACAAAATGCGCGATCTCCTCTGCTTCTAACTAGAATGATCTTTGAGTCTGTATTGTCGTCTTCTTTTGATAAAACGCTTATCAAATTATCTAATAAGGCGCTGGGAAAAGAGTTTCCTGCAGGGTGGTAAAATGTCACCTCGCTTATCGCCTTTTCAACCTTAACTGAAATTTCTCCTTTTTGCATGCGCAAATTTAGCTAATTTAAACCAAAATACGTCTGTTCATAATTCGAATTAAAATCCCTGCTCGCATACACATCCAGACCGTGAATGCAATCCAAATGCCATATAGACCAAGATCAAAATAATCTCCGATATAAATGGCGGGAACAAAACCAAAAAAGGTAGCTATTATCAAGGTGTTTCTCAAGACCACAGCCTCTGCAAGCCCTTTAAAAGCGCCGTCGTATACAAAGGCAACTGCGTTTAATGGCTGCATGAGTAGTACAATCCAAAACACCTTTCCAAACAAGACCAAGACCTCCTTGTCCTCGGTAAATAATAAACCTATATAATTGTAGAAAACAAAGCATATAATAGATAGACCTGTCGCTATAACAACCGCTATCTTGAGAACAGAATAGACCAAGGACCTCAAGCCCTGGAGATCATTTGCTCCCTTGAGTTTTCCCGAAACGATATTTGCAACACTAGCGTAGCCATCAATAAAAAAGCTAAAAAACAACCAGATCTGAAAGGCGACCGTCTGAGCGGCTATGGATTGTCCCCCGTAGGATGTGGCAAAAGCATTGGCAAAGTAAAGAGCCACATTTAGAGAGGCAGATCGAATAAATAAATTTACACTAAGGCCTAAAAGCTCTTTTAGAGATGGATTGGCACGGTTCCCAAGTGACCACCTAAAAGGAGTTTTTTTGAGAATCAACACAATAGATAACAAGGTCATCAAAGCTTGCGCAATTACAGATGCCCACGCCGCTCCGATAACCCCCATTTCCGGTATCCAGTCTCCTATACCAAAGACGAGAACATAATCTAAAACGATATTGAGCACAGCTCCTGAAATGGCAATAATCATGGGCCAAAACGTATTTTGCATCCCCCTAAAGACTCCGAATAAAGTAAAGACAATAAGACTTAGTGGAATCCCAATAGCTCTAATTTTATAATAAGAAACAGCCGTTTCTAAAATCGTCCCATCTGCATTGTAAAGCATAAAAATCTCCTCGGCAAAATAAACCGTCAAGACATAGAGCAAAAGACTTAGAACAACATTAATCAAAAGTATTTGACTCGGAAGAGTTTTGACCTCTCCTAATTTATCTGCTCCGTAATTCCTGGCTATAATAGCAGAAATAGCGGATCGTGTTTGGGCTAGTATCCAAACCATTGCAGAAATAAAACTTCCAGCAATTCCAACTGCAGCAAGAGCGTTTATCGAATCGTTAGGAATATTACCAACTATTGCAGTATCGGTCAAGGACAATAGTGGTTCGGCTATTCCGGAGATAATAGCGGGAATAGCTAATTTGTTTATATCCTTAAATCGGTAGGTCATAGCAGTAAAAAGGATGAACGCTCTGTTTTGGAAAATAAATGGACCCAACCTGTTTAAAGCCCCTCGCTAAGTAAAACTTTTGGTTTCTTTGGTTCTGACTAAAGGTGTCCAATCGCATCCAGGAATACCCTTGTTCCCGTGCAAAGTTATCTGCAAAATCCATAAGGTTTCTGGCACATCCCTTCCCTTGATATTCTGGGTGAACGGCAAGTCTGTGAATATATAAATGAGTACCCTCATCTCCCGTCCATTTTATATCCTTGTATTCCTCATCTTTAATATTGGACAAAACAATGGTTCCAATGATTTTTTCGTCTTGGGTCAATTTGTATAGCTCCCCTCTCTGAATATCTCTTTCAAAAGCTTTCGCAGAAGGATAGTGTTCATTCCATTGAAAAATCCCTTGACTAATCATGTGAGCTGCACAAGATTCGGTTAACAACTTTATTTCAGAAACATCTTTACTTAAAGCTTTTTCAATTTTCATTTTGCATAAAATTTAATGTCTTATCGACACATTTTTGTAAATATTCTGGCAGTTGTTCCCCTTTCCAAGGAGTGACATTGCCCAAATTGTGATTCATACCGGGAAGGATTAATAACTCAGATCCTTGGGAGCTCGCGTGTAGTTCCTCTGCCTGAGCGAGACTGACTACTGCGTCGTTATCCCCTTGGATAAGCAAGTGTCTAGCAGACGAGTTTTGGAGTGCTTTTGGTAAATTCAATTCGTCTTGATGCTCGTAAAAGTCCTGATAAAACCCAAAATCATGAGGAAGTTTCAAACCAGTCCGAGGGTGATTCAGATATACTCTTTTCTTAAACTTCCAATACCACTTCTTCCAGCCATTTGGCATAAAGTATCCAAAATTTGCTGGCGCCGCCCATGCACTGACCGAATCAAAAGAATGGGAGCAAGAAGCCTCAGCCAAAATAGACATGGCTCCTCCTCTTGAATGACCGACAAGGTGCTTTGGGTGATCCAAATACAAATCTCTGAAATCGGCTTGTAAAAACAGAAAGTCAATCATTTTCAAAGTGTCCTTGAGCTCAAAAGAAATTCTGTTTTGAGCAAAAGCTTCTAGGTCAGAGAATTCCTCTAAGTTTTCTGGACTTGTCCCATTAAAGCTATAGTTGAATTTGACAAAAACATAACCGCGTTCTGCAAAATATTCCCCCATCAAATCCCATGCTCCCCAGTGTTTGTTCTCCTTGTAGCCGTGACAGAAGAGAATTAGCTCCCCTTGGGTATTTTTATGAAAAACATCCATAACGAGTGGTTTCCCGTTGGGGCCTTCTATCCTTAAGTTTTCTATTTTAGTTATACCCATGCGTATTGTTTGTCTGGATTTTCTTTAAAACTTAGTTTGGGACTAAATATTTCAAACAATAATCCCTCAAGAGCATCCTTGTATTCTTGATAACGTTCTGGAGTCAATTCAAAATCTTTAGCTCTTCCTTTGGCGAAGTTACAAGTCATAAAACCTTCTTTGAAGTTTTTGAAACTAATAATTCCACTTTTGATGGTACTTATGTCCAAATTCGGGTTGTTCTCCACATAGAGTACCGTATAAAATAGTACTTGAAGAACATATTTAAACTTGGTGTTTGTTGCTAGGTCCGAGAAATCTCCTGCGTAAAGCTTAGCGGGGTCTACTCTTCCCGTTTTGTAGTCCACAATACGAATCTCTCCGTTTCGCAAATCTATTCGGTCGGCTAAACCCTTCAATTTAATTGGATAAGGAATTCCAGCAACGGTGACAGAGTGCTCAAGTTTTTCTTCCAAGCTTATTATTTGAATGCTAGCTCCTGCTTTAATATCTTTTAATTCTTCTTTTAGAAAAGAACTTATATAAGTTTGAGCCACTTTAAAAGTGACGTAGTTTTTGCCTTTTTTAAATCGCCCTTTTTTAAATGACTTTTTGAATTGAGTCTCCAATTCCACTTGATATGTTTTGAGAAAACCCTCTAAAACAGCCTCTGTAAGAATCTTCTCTTCATAGGGTTTATAGAGCATTTCCAAAGTATCGTGGATAATCGTTCCCAAAGTATTCACCGCCATGGTCTCCTCTATCTTGTCTGCCTCGTAAACTTTGAGAAGTTTTTCGAAATAAAACTGTGGAGGGTTGTTTATATAGGTATTTAAAGCGGATGGAGAAACCCCTGTTTTTGCAAAAGACTGCAAGCGCTTTTCTACATTTGGAGATTTTACAATTTCCACTTCACCCTTCTCTAGGGAGGGAATTATTGGTCCGACGGTCTTTTTCTCTGACAGCAAATTATCTTGGTCCAGCATAGTAACAAATCGAGATTGCTCTCCTGCACCGAGACCGTCTGTTTCCGAGTTGTGCGTCATTATAACCTTTGACGATCTTTGAATTAAACGAAAAAAGTGGTAGGCATAAATCCCATCTTTTATCAAATATGTTGGCAGGTCGTGTTCGATTTTCACATCAAATGGAATAAAAGAGTGGTCGCTCTTTCCGGAAGGAAGAATGCCTTCATTTGCACCGACGAGAAATATGTTTTTAAAGTCTAAAGAGCGGGTCTCTAACATTCCCATCATCTGCAATCCCTCTAGAGGCTCTCCTTGGAAAGAGAGGTTTTCCTCACTCAGTAACTGCTTAAAAAACTCGTGGATTATTTGAATTTCCTTCAAATACTCACATCCGTGATTCAAGTTCTTCAACTGTTCAAAAAGCCTGTGAAATCGGAATAAAAACTCTTTTTCTATTCCTTCCTTAAAGGGTTTTAATAGTTGGATTAAATTCAAGGTTTGGTTCAAAAACACATCGGTTTTAAAATCTTGGACAAAAAAACCTTGAAGAACCGAACGAGTAGCTATATCCAGTTCCGAAAACACTCCTTCAATATCTTGAAAATTCAAAAACAACTGATTCTCTTTTTGAATACTCTTTTGGAGTTCACTAGAAACGTTGTTGTTTAAACCCTGCCATAAAACTTGTAAATCGGGATGCTTAAAAACACCCAAGACGTCTTTGTAATAATATACCCCAGCAGGCAGCTTAAGTCTCTTTTGGTTGCTGTACATATGGAATAGAGACTCAAACAAACTAGACATTGGAATGCTTCTAAGGGGAAACCCCATAGTCACATTCAGCTTTGCTACCTCTTTTGGCAAAGAGGACAAACAAAGACCCAAAAGACTCTCATCTGCTAGAACCACAGCGGTATTTTCCAACGAAGATTGCTGGGATAACCACTCCCCAAAATATTTTACTTGAGAGATGTTTTTTGGAGCAGCTACACTGGTAAATGTTTTTTCTCGACCTTTAAATCTGTTGGGAAATTCAGGAAAGGGTGTATTCTTGTAAAAGGGCCAATTATCTCTGTATCTCCTTAAGAATCGACCTGCTATATGATCGTTTTTCATATAATAATCGTCCCCATCCCAATACACCTCAGCTGTGCCCGAAGAGAGTAAGTCCTGAAAAATATATTCTTCTGCTTTGTTTAAGGCGTTAAAACCCATCAAAAAGATAGATTTTGCCTTTTGATTTGCACAAAATGCTTCACTTTGCTCGCGTGCCTCTCGGTAAATAAGACCCTGATAACCCTTTCCCCCATCTAAGAGTTTTGATCTAAGCCTTTTGTAAAGCTGACCCAATTGCTCCATGAAGGTTAGGTGGGAACGCATCAAGCTATTCTTCTTTTCAGGAACAGCGTCCACCTTCCACTCTTCCAATTTTTTGATATCGCTCAATTGATTGAACAATTGATCTGAATCCACTAAATGCCTGTCAATCTCATTAAAATCTTGTAAAGCAGTTGTCGCCCAATTGGAAAAAGCGTCAAAGGTCAATACCTTTTTTGGCTGGGATTCCAGATAAACCTCATAAAAACTAAAGAGCAGCTCCACGCGATCTATTTGAGTCAAACCGGAGAGTTCCTCTATAAATTTTTCAATGGGGATTATCTTTGGAAGAAAGCTCGCTTTGGCTGATTTTTTTATGATCAAGTCCTTTAAAAAAACACAAGCTCGCTGACTAGGCAAAACGAAAGTAAACTCCTCCAAGCTGGAGGAGTCCTTCCAAATTTCATCTAAACTTTCTTCTAAAAATGATTTCATTAATCAATCACCTTAAGCTCTTTTGCAACTTTAGTAAATGCCGCAATAGCGTGATCTAAATGTTCTTGAGTATGAGCCGCTGACAATTGAACTCGGATTCTAGCCTTGCCTTTTGGCACGACAGGATAGAAAAACCCAATTACATAAATACCTTCCTCCAAGAGGCGGTTTGCCATTTCCTGAGACAACTTTGCGTCGTATAACATGACAGGAACAATTGCCGAGTCCCCGTCTACGATGTCGAGTCCCGCCTTTTTCATTCCGTCCTTAAAATAATTTGTATTCCACTCTAGTTGATCTCTTAATTCTGTTGAGTTGGATAACATCTCAAAAACTTTTAGAGAGGCACCTACTATGGTTGGAGCCAAGGAGTTCGAAAACAGATAAGGTCTAGATCTTTGTCTCAAGACCTCGATAATTTCCTTTTTCCCTGTTGTATATCCACCCATCGCTCCTCCGAGGGCTTTTCCTAAAGTTCCAGTGATAATATCCACACGGCCCATGACATTTTTAGCTTCGGCAGTTCCTCTACCAGTGGCTCCGATGAATCCTGCCGCATGACATTCATCCACCATAACAAGCGCGTCGTATTTATCTGCTAAATCGCAAATCTGATCCAAACTCGCTACTATACCGTCCATGGAGAAAACACCGTCTGTCACAATAATTTTAAAGCGGTGACCAGCCTCATTTGCTTTGATAAGTTGACTCTCCAAATCCGCCATGTCATTATTCGCATAACGATATCTCGCTGCCTTACACAATCGGACACCGTCAATTATAGATGCGTGGTTCAAGGAATCCGAAATAATAGCATCTTCTGGACCTAATAAAGGTTCAAAGACTCCTCCGTTTGCATCAAATGCCGCCGCGTAAAGAATGGTATCTTCCGTCCCGTTAAATTCTGCAATTTTCTCCTCCAACTCTTTGTGAATATCTTGAGTCCCACAAATAAATCTCACAGAGGACATTCCAAAACCATGGCTATCTAAGGTGTCTTTTGCAGCTTGAACAACCTCTTTATTGTTGGATAAGCCCAAATAGTTGTTTGCACAAAAATTAATTACTTCTTTTCCTTCGGTAGTCTTAATTACCGCGTCTTGGGAGGTTGTAATAACTCGTTCCTTTTTAAAAAGGCCTGCTTCATTAATGTCTTTCAGCTCTGCTTCTAGATGTTGTTTTATTTTACCGTACATAGTTTAGAATTTTAATCAAAATTAATCAATCCTCATTAGTTGTATACCTCAATTTCAAGGTTTTCTCCTGTATAAATTAGAATCTTTTTTTCCACCTGAAAACCCATTTGCTTCAATACATATGCGTATCCGTCTAACTGGTCCAGATATTTAATGTCTTTTTTTCCTGTTTTATAATCGATAATAACCACTTTTTGATGGTCAAAAACCAATCTGTCTGGAATCAAAAGCTCCCCGTGATCACCAATCATGCTTCTTTCGTTATAGATATTCAGCCCCTCTTGGAAATAGTCCTTTAGTTCAGGGGAACTTACAATTTGTTCTATTTGTTTTTGAAGGGCAGGGTGCTCCTCACGAGAAATAACCCCTTTGTTTAGAGCGCTGTCCAGACTAAACTCAACATCTCTAAAAGAGTAAATCTCAGCCATTATTTCATGCAGTTTATTACCAAAGGCGATAGCTTCTCCTTGACTTGAGTCCCAGTATTTAGACCCTTCTTGAACGACTTTTATTTCGTGGTCTTCCCAGGGGCTGGAAATAAATTCCTTTTGGAATTCAAAATCCTTTTTTACTCCGGACTCTGCGTTTTCTGGTCGCATTGCACTACCGCTAGAATAGACTCCCTCTTCGGATTGAAGATCCCAATCAAAACTAGAGTTCTCTACGAAGTCCTTTAAGAACTCTTGTGACCCCTTTGATCTCGACTTCTCCATCAAGACATAGAGTTGTTCTGAGGCTCTGGTAAAAGCCACATAAATCAAGTTAATTGTATCTAAGTCAAAATCGTTTTTGAACAGGCTCAGCTCTTGGTCAATTTGATCGGATATTCCATCTGATTTTTTTCCTACCCCTATTCTCAATCTTTTAAACTCCTCAAAGATGGAGTTCTGCGGCATATTAGCCCAAATCTTAGTTCGGGCCATAGGTTGAATACTATGAGAAAAAGCACATATAACGATCGGGAACTCTAGACCCTTGGACTTGTGAATCGTCATAATCTTTATCGCGTTGTCGTTTTCAGGGGCAACAATAGATAGTTTCTCCGATTTTAGTTCCCAATAATCCATAAAGTCGGATAATTGAACATAGTTTTTCTGCTGATAATCCAATACAAAATCCAAGAAAAACTGAACATATGCATCTGAATTCTCCAATAATTTAAAGCTGCGAATAAGGTACTCTATGCTGTCGTAAAAAGGGAGGTTCTCGAAATGACTTAGCGAAAACTCAATTCCTAAAACCCGATGAATAGCTTCTTGAAATTCCGCATAAGTATCCTTGTGAAAGGCAGAAAAATATTCGTCTTGATCGGTTTCTATCCCAAGGTGCTTTCTCAAGAATAAAACCATACGCATTCGAACTCTTTTATCCTCTTTGTCAAGAATGCTTTTCAAGCAGTCCACCAAGAAAATCACTTTCTCCGAATTGGCCACTCTAAGAGTTTCCGAAGAGACAATTGAATAGCCTTTTTCGCTCAAATAATCTGCAACTCGAACTCCATCTTTACTAGTTCTAACAAGAACACAAATTTCACCGAGCTTATATCGAGTGTCCCTATTCTGAATGTTTTGCTCTAACTGCAAGAGAACTTCATCTGTGTTTTCTGACGAATCCGCCTTGTCAATTAGACTCAACTGAACATAACCTCCTTTCTTAGAGTTTAAAAGTTGGTTGTTTTGTTCCGCATACATTTTTAGGTATTGAGGCGCGTTTAAATGATTTGCCAAAAAAGTAAAAAAAGCGTTGTTAAACTCAATCACTTTTGAAAAACTTCTGTAGTTCGTATCTAAATTTACAACCTCCTTATCTAAATTAAATATCTTAGAAGTATCTGAAGAAGACAAATGGATAAACTGCTCCGCCTTTCCGCCTCTAAAACGGTAAATCGATTGCTTACCGTCACCTACAAGCATAACCTTGCTTCCCTCCGAAGCCAGGGCGTTGTGCATTAGCGGCATCAAATTTTCCCATTGCAGCTCAGAGGTGTCTTGCATCTCGTCGATAAAGAAATACTTGTATTTTTCCCCTAATCTCTCGTAGATAAAAGGTGCAGGTTCGTCAATTATTGCCTCTGAAATTAATCGATTGAATTCTGCGATGAATTTTATATTTCCGTCAGATTTTAACTCTTCCAGCAAAAGGTTTATTCTATTCAGAACCGCGAGGGGAATAAGCTCCTTTCTTAAACTTTGATAAAAATTAATTTTAATATGCTCTCCCTCCTCAAGAAGGTTAATGATTTGTTCTGCGTTACTCTGCAAGACAGGAAAAACAGTGTCAATGCGGTCTTTAAGATCGGCATCAGCCTTGGCGTTATAGGGCTTCTTACCATCAGCCAATTTTTGAATTTCTGAAATTTTAGTTAGATCCTTTTTCAAAGGATCGCAAAAATTCATTATTTGTTTAAAAACTCTACCAGAATAGGCGAAGTTTTCTGGTTTTAGGCCTTGAGTCCTTAGCGCTTCTAATGCACTTGAGGCAGGAGTCGTCAATCTCTCAGCGATGGATTTTTCGGCAGCTTTTAAGGATTTTTCAAGTTCTAAAAAACCGGACATGGGTGTGCTTTCGTAGGTTTTAAATTCCATTGCATCAACCTCTCTAGTCAGTATACCTGCAATCTCATTCAAATCTCTACTTATGTTCCAGTCTTGATCTTGTGAGATTTTATCTTCAATAAAACGCTGCAATGCCAATGTAATCTCCTCGTGCTCTCCCAGTTGATCGAGTAAGAGGTCTACGGACTCCGAAATAAGTTTTTTACCATCCATTTCAATCTCAAAATTCATTGGAATTCCAAGGTCAAAGGCAAAAGTTCTTATCAGTCTATGTGTAAAAGAATCGATGGTTGTGATACTCAACGAAGCGTAATTCTGCATGATTTCGTGCAAAACTAATTGAGCCTGAGATTTTAAAACAGAAGGTGGAATCTTTGTTTCTATCTGTAGCAATTCAAACAGGTCGGGCCATTTTACATTTAAATCTACCTGAGAAAACATCTTGAGAGCTCCCAAGACTCTTTCTTTCATCTCAGCAGCAGCCTTGTTGGTAAAGGTAATGGCCAAAACCTTTTGAAAAGCGAAACGATCCTTAGTCCCCAATACTATTTTCAAATATTCTTTAACGAGGGTAAAGGTTTTTCCACTGCCCGCAGAGGCGCTGTAGACTTTGAATTCACTTTCCATATAAATCGTCTTTTATCCTAGACCGACATCGAGAGACATCATTATAATAAAACCTCCGATAAAACCTAAGGTCGCAATATCCGCATATTTATCTTGTTGGGTTTCGGGAATAACCTCTTCAACCACAACAAAAATCATAGCTCCTGCAGCAAAAGCAAGTGCGTATGGTAAGATTGGGGTGAAAAAGGACACTGCTAGAGCACCACCGACAGCTGCGATTGGCTCAACAACGGCAGACAATTGTCCGTAGAAAAAACTCTTTCTTCGGGATACTCCTTGTCTTCGCAAAGGCATGGCAACTGCAAAACCCTCAGGGAAATTTTGAATTCCTATCCCTATTGCTAGAGTAATCGCTGCAATAATCATTTCGGTCTGCTCTACTCCCACCAAAGTGGACGCGGCGCCAAAAAGAACTCCTACTGCAAGACCCTCAGGGATATTGTGAAGGGTAATTGCTGTAACTAAAAGCGTGGTCTTGTGCCAACTGGTCTTGATTCCTTCTTTAAATTCTTCTCCAAAGTTGATATGAAGGTGAGGAACTAACTTGTCCATACCGAATAGTACTACTGCTCCCAGTCCAAAACCGATAGCAGAGGGAAGTACTTTTGCAAATCCTTCTCCAGGACTGTTCTCAATAGCCGGAGCCAAAAGAGACCAAAAACTAGCCGCTACCATTACTCCTCCAGTAAAACCTAGCATTCCGTCCAAAACCGCACGGTTCATTCGTTTAAATAAAAAAACCAATGCTGCCCCAAGAGCCGTTAAACTCCATGTGAAAATTCCAGCGTATAGGGCTGCTATAATGGGGTGTTCTGATGCGTAATCTACAAGTTGTGCGATTGTATCCGACATAAGTATTAAAAATTTCTCAAAAATAGCTTTTTCATTTGTATTGGTAAATTCATTTGAGGGAAACAATTATCTTTGTTAAAAAATATACCTTGAGCTTGAGTAAACTTCAGTCTCTGTACGATTCCGATCAACGAGTACAGGACCTCTACAACCAATTTAAAGCCGGAAGAAATCACGTGAATATCAACGGTATTCACGGGTCTTTATTGTCTCTTGTCAGTAGTTCCCTTTTTAAGAAGTTAAACAAACCATTTCTCTTTTTGTTCGAAGACAAAGAAGAAGCGGCCTACTACCTGAACGATTTGGAAAATTTACTCGGAGACAAATCTGTTTTGTTTTATCCGGGTTCTTACCGCAGACCGTATCAAATTGAAGAGGTCGACAATGCAAATGTGCTGCTTAGATCGGAGGTTCTCAATAGAATTAATTCTCAAAAAAAGCCTTCTTGTATCATCTCTTACCCAGACGCTCTTTTTGAAAAGGTTATCACTAAAAAATCTTTAGAAAAGAATACTCTAAAAATAAAGGTCGGCGAGGAATTGAGCTTGGACTTTGTAAATGAAGTCCTTTTCGAATACCAGTTCAACCGTGTGGATTTTGTAAGTCAAGCCGGAGAATTTGCGGTTAGAGGGGGGATTATAGATGTATTCAGTTATGCCTACGACAAACCATTTCGAGTGGAGTTTTTTGGAGACGAAATTGATAGTATCCGAGCATTTGACATAGAGACTCAGTTGTCTTCGGATCGCGTCAAGGAATTGAAGATAATGCCTAATGTGGAAAACAAACACTTGGAAGAAAAACGGGAGAGTCTTCTGCAATATTTGTCTTCAGAAACAATAATTATCAACAAAAACACTGGGCGTCTCACCGATCGTCTCGACAAACTCTACAACAAGGCGGAATTGGCCTTTGAAGATCTTTCTCAAGAGCTAAAACACGCAAAACCAAGCGATTTATTTTGCGATGGACTCTTGATTAAAGGGCAAATTCAAAAATTTTCAAGACTCGTCATTAGCAGTAAAGAAAATGTGGATTCTAGCATCGACTTTCAGTCTAAACCTCAGCCGAGTTTTAACAAGCAGTTTGACCTCCTGTCTCAAGACCTCGTTTCCAAAAAAGAACAAGGACTACATACCTATATCTGTTGTTCCAATGAGAAACAAGTGGAGCGCTTCACAGATATCTTTGAGGACATGGATGTTTCTGTAGATTACGAGGGGCTCGTTTTACCGATATACAAAGGGTTTGTTGATGCTGCTCAAAATATTCAATGCTATTCTGACCACGAAATATTCGAGAGATACCACAAGTTTAGACTTAAAACTGGCTATGACAAAAAGCAGGCTATTAGCTTAAAAGAATTGAACACATTAGAGGTTGGAGACTTCGTAACCCATATGGATCACGGGGTTGGAAAGTTTGGAGGGCTTCAAAAAATAGATGTGGAAGGAAACAAGCAAGAAGCGATTAAACTGATATACGGTGACCGAGATATTCTCTATATCAGTATTCACTCTCTTCACAAGATTTCCAAATTTAACGGAAAAGATGGGAAGCCTCCTAAGATTCACAAATTAGGCTCAGGTGCATGGAAAAAACTTAAAGCCAAAACCAAATCTAGAGTCAAGCACATTGCTTATAATCTGATTCAGCTCTATGCCAAAAGAAAACTTCAAAAGGGTTTGAGCTATGGTCCGGATACGTATATGCAGCACGAATTGGAGGCTAGTTTTTTGTTTGAGGACACTCCCGATCAACTGAAGGCTACTCTAGATGTAAAAGCAGACATGGAAAGCGATCAACCCATGGATCGATTAATTTGCGGAGATGTAGGGTTTGGTAAAACTGAAATTGCAATAAGAGCTGCATTCAAGGCTGTAGACAACGGAAAACAGGTGGCCATTTTGGTACCCACAACCATACTCGCATTTCAACACTTTAAGACCTTTAGCCAGCGTCTCAAAGATTTTCCCGTAACAGTAGATTATTTAAACCGTTTCAGAACTGCTAAAGAAAAGACCGAAATTTTATCTCAGCTCGCAGATAAAAAAATTGATATTCTGATCGGAACCCATCAGATTGTTGGAAAACAGGTCAAATACAAAGATCTGGGGCTTTTAATAATTGATGAGGAGCAAAAGTTTGGGGTGGCCGTAAAAGACAAGCTAAAAACACTTAAGGAAAATATAGATACCTTGACTCTAACCGCAACACCTATCCCAAGAACGCTTCAGTTCTCCTTGATGGCTGCTCGCGACTTATCTGTTATAAATACTCCTCCTCCAAACAGACATCCAATCGAGACTCATGTGATTGGCTTTAATCAAGAGGCTCTCAGAGACGCCATATCCTATGAGATTTCCCGAGGTGGACAGGTATTCTTTATCCACAATAGAATTGAAAATATAAAAGAAGTTGCTGGGATGCTTCAAAGACTGAATCCAGATGCTAAAATTGCCATTGGTCACGGACAAATGGAAGGAAAAAAGCTAGAGGCTCTTATGCTGTCTTTTATGGCAGGAGAGTTTGATGTTTTGGTTTCAACCACGATTATTGAAAGTGGCTTGGATGTTCCTAATGCCAACACAATATTTATAAATAATGCGAATAATTTCGGATTATCCGATCTTCACCAAATGAGAGGAAGAGTTGGACGAAGCAATAAAAAAGCCTTCTGTTATTTTATCACACCTCCCTATCATATGATGACAGAGGACGCTAGAAAACGGATTCAAGCCTTGGAATTATTCTCTGATCTAGGCAGTGGCTTTAATATAGCAATGAAGGATTTAGAAATCCGAGGTGCTGGAGATCTATTGGGAGGGGAGCAAAGTGGATTTATAAATGATATTGGCTTTGACGCCTATCAAAAAATCCTAAAGGAAGCGATCGAAGAGCTCAAGGAAGCTGAATTTAAAGACCTTTTTGAGGAGGAACCAAAAGAAAAGAAAGAATTTGTTCGAGAGGTTCAAATCGACACCGACTTTGAAATTCTTTTGCCTGATGACTATATAAATATTGTGGCCGAACGACTCAGTCTATACCAAGATTTGAGTGCGGTTAACTCAGAAAAAGAACTCGTAGAATTCCAGAAAAATCTAGTAGATAGATTTGGTCCACTTCCTGAAGAAGCAGAAGATCTTCTGGATAGTGTAAGAATGAAGTGGTTGGCAAAAGACATTGGAATTGAAAAATTAGTCTTAAAACAGAAACGTATGATTGGATATTTTGTTTCCGATCAACAAAGTGATTTTTATCAAAGTCCAGCCTTTAAAAGAGTGCTTGACTATGTTCAGAAAAACCCAAAAACATGTGTGATGAAGGAAAAAGAGACCAAATCTGGACTTAAATTACTGATCACATTCATACGAATAGATAAGATTCAAAAAGCTAGAGAAATCCTCAGTCAGATTTGATGAAGAAACAGTTTAAACTAGGTAAATTCTCCGAGCTAAATCTAGCATTACTGCTGATAGCTACTTCAGGACCCTTGGGTCGATCCTTGACAATGAACCCCTTTCAAAGTATTTGGTGGAGAGCCTTACTGTCTCTTTTCATCCTAATCGTTATAATCAAGTGGCGTAAATTCAACTGGAGTTTAAAAAAGATTAAAGGTCGAAAAACATTACTTCTAAGCGGGGTTTTGATGGCCATTCACTGGGTCACTTACTTCTATGCTCTCCAACTCTCAGGTATTGCAATAGGTATGTTGTCTCTGTTTACTTACCCCGTCATTACCGCTTTTCTGGAACCTCTTTTCACGAAACATAAGGTTAACCTGATACAGGTTTTATTGGCAATAATTATTTGCCTCGGCATGTATTTAATTCTTCCCGAATTTAGCTTGGAAAACACCAAAACACAAGGAATACTTTGGGGCACCTTGTCTGCCTTGAGTTATTCTTTGCGAAACTTAGTCCTAAAATCATCTGTAAACAACGTCGAAGCTCCGGTAATCATGTTCTACCAGATGCTCGTCACCGCTATACTTCTGTTTCCTAGTCTATTCTTTTTTCCTTTAGACGAAGTTCCCTCCGCACTTCCCGCTCTTTTGAGTTTGGCGCTTTTTACAACCTGTTTGGGCCACAGTCTATTTATACGAAGCTTTAAGAATTTCTCGGTTAGTACGGTCAGTATTTTATCCAGTATTCAGCCGGTATATGGTATAATTCTCGGTATTTTATTTTTAAATGAAACTCCCAGTATTACAACCCTAATCGGAGGTGTTTTGATTCTTTCCACAGTGGTTATAGAGGGGGTTTTGTCCACAAAAAAATCTATTTAAGATTGTAGCCTCCCTGTCCGTTACTGCATATTAGACCGCGAATTTCCAAAGCCGTAAGCTGTCCTTGTATTTTAGTGACAGAAGATTGGGTCTTTTGCAAAATATCTTGAAGGTAAATTGGACTGTGTAGCTTGAAACAACTCAAAACCTCCATTAAATCATCACTTAAAATTCTCTCTTTATCCTCGGGATTGGGCCAAAATAAATCTTGAGAAATTTGTTCTATATCTCGATACAACTGTGCTTGATTTTTACGGATCAAATCTAGACAACCTCGGCTATATTGGTCTCCTAGTCTACCGGGAACCGCATAAACTAGCCTACCGTAACTCAGGGCTAAATTAGCCGTTATTAAAGACCCTCCGCTCGATGCCGACTCGATTACTACAGTTGCCGGAGAGAGAGCGGCAATCAACCTGTTTCTCTGAACAAAATGAAACTTCTTTAAGGAGGTCCTGTAACTGGACTCACTCAAAAAAGCGCCGTGTTGCAATATCTGGTCTATATATTTATGATTTTGTTTGGGGTATGGGGCCGTGATATCGGAAGCGACGACTGCAACTGTCTTCAAACCAAAGTCTAGGGAGGATTTATGTGCGCAAAGGTCTATACCCCTTGCAAAACCACTCACAATTATTGGACGGAAAACAGCTGCAGCATCCAAGAGCTCTCTGCATGCTAATTCCCCGTAAAAAGTAGATCTTCTCGTGCCGACAATACTCAAGAACTTATCATTCCAATCCACCTCAGTTTTTGTCCTGATAAATAATAGTATCGGCGGATCATAGCAAATTTTTAGGCGTTGCGGATAATCTTCTTCCTCAAAACAGAGTATTCTCACCTCATTGGTTTGACAAAAACTAATCTCTAGGTCTACCTGCCTTTGAATGGCAGGAGACTTGGCCTTGTTTCGCAATAGCTCTAGTTTAGACTTATCTCCTTTAAAATAATCCATAGAACCCTCCAAAACATTTTGAATACCTCCTAGACTCGAGATCAAAATACTCTTGTCCCTCAAACTCAAATCTGTTATAAAAAAGAGACTTAGATATTTTTGTTTTAATGCTATATTCATGGACGTCAATCTTCTGTAAATGGTTAACGAAAAAAAGTTTAGGTTTTCTGTTTTAAAGACTATTCTTAAACACTTATTTTTTTATATTTGTTAGTACCACTTTTGAAAACACGCTTATGAAAATCGACTTAGCCTATTCTATTTCTCAATTATTATATCGATATGATTGTGTGATTATACCGGGTTTTGGAGGTTTTGTAACACAGTTTAAGTCAGCGGCTATCGATCGTCAAGCCCACAGTATTTATCCTCCATCTAAGGAAGTTTCTTTCAATAGTATGCTTGTAAAAAACGATGGCGTTTTGGTGAATTTTGTGGCTGAAGACCAAGATTTATCTTATAATTCTGCTCAAAACCTGATAGACACTCAAGTTGAAGACTGGAAAAAACAGCTTCGTTTTCAGGATTTGTATTTAGCCAAAATTGGACGATTCCACTTGGGGCTTGAACAGCAGATTTTGTTCGAGCCAGAAAATAGCACAAACTTTCTCACCGATTCTTTTGGACTATCCGCAGTGATTGCAAAAGAAATTGAGGCGCAAGTCAAAAAGCCTTTGATTCAAAGAGTTCCAAAGGCAAAAACAAAGGTTGTTTCCTCTAGAACCAATTATTTAAAATACGCTGCAGTGTTCGCAATTGGATTATCTGTTATCGGCCTTGTAGGTGCAGAACAGATTTATTCGAAATACAGACAAGCTAGAACAGAACAAGTCCGTGTTGAGGATCAATACAAGCAAGAGCGAATAGAAACTGCAACTTTTGCAATTGACCGCAATTTGCCGACTATTTTAGTACCTGTTAAAAAATTGTCTAGCTCGGATAAAGCAGAAAAAATAGAGCTCGTAGAAGAAGTGGAGATAACAAAGACCTATTTTGTCATAGCCGGAGCCTTTAGAGACCAAAATAATGCCAAGAAAAAAGTGTCTCAATTACTAAAATCTGGTTTTGAGGATGCGTCTGAACTCGGGGTCAACAAATGGAACTTATATCAAGTTAGTTTTGGTGGGTTTCAAGACAGGCTAGAGGCCGAAAAACTTTTAAAGCAGGTTCGCCTTTCTGGAGCACCTGATGCTTGGGTTTTAGAACAAAAATAGATGTATCTTTGCATATAAACACAGGCCATATGCAAGCAAAATCACCCAAAGATTCCCTTACTGTTTTAACAGATCTCGTCTTACCTAGTGAGACAAATCCCTTGAACAATTTGTTTGGTGGAGAATTATTAGCGCGAATGGATCGTGCCTGTAGTATTGCTGCGAGAAGGCATTCTAGAAGAATTGTCGTAACTGCTAGTGTTAATCACGTGAATTTTACCAAAACAATTCCTTTGGGAAGCGTTGTTACTATCGAGGCAAAACCAACTAGGGCTTTCAAGACTTCATTAGAGATTTTTTGTGATGTTTGGATCGAAGACAGAGAAACCGGTCTCAAGACCAAAGCAAATGAAGGTATCTATACTTTTGTTGCAGTGGACGACAGTGGGTATCCCGTTCCTGTACCTGAATTGAGTCCAGAAACAGACCTAGAAAAGCAGCGCTATGATGGAGCCCTCCGCAGAAAACAACTTTCTCTTGTTCTCTCTGGAAGATTAAAAGCTGAGGATGCCACAGAGCTCAAGGCCTTATTTGTTGCTGAGTAACCAGCTTTGAGGATTTTGCTGACTGACTTGTTTCATCAAAACAAACCCTAGAGTAGTTTTTCCGCTTACTTTATCTGTAAATATCGTACCCAATTCTTGTCCAGTGACCAAGTCCATTCCTTTGGAAACTCTTAAGTTGTAAAGATTTTTATAAATGGTGATATAGTTACCGTGTTGGATAAGTACGGTTTTTTTACCTCCTTTTTGAACTTGAATTGCCAAAACAGTACCCGAAAACACGCTCTTTGCTTTGGAGTTCTCAACAGTAGCTAAGCGGATTCCGTTACTCTTGATCTTAATTCCTACCAGGGTGGGATGCGATTGGGTCCCAAATTTTCGAGTAATCACATAACGATCAACAGGCCAGGGGAGTTTTCCTTTGTTACTCTCAAAGTCTTTTTCCAAGGCAACCGCTGAGGGACTCAAGGCAAAACCGGTATAAGCATCCGCTTTGGGCCTTGTTTCTTTGGGAACTTTGGGCTTTGAGTCGGCAATTGCTTTTAGAATGAGTTCTTTTATTTCTCCTTCAATTTTATCCTCTTCCTTCTGCTTGGCTTTTATTTGTCGTTTGTAAAAACGCTCTTTTTCCAAAACCTCCTCTTTTAAAGAGTTTAACTCGAGTTGGTCCTTATTTAACTTCTCTTGCTCTATTTTCGAGAGCTTTAAAAGCGCCGACTGCTCTCTTTCATCCTCCTCTAATTGGACCAGCGCCGCGTCAAATGTTTTCTTCTTCTCCACGATCAATTCTGCTTGTTCCTGACGGAACTCCGTGTATTGAGACAAGTATTCTAAGCGTTTAAAAGCCTGGTTAAAATCTTCCGAGGACAATATAAAAAGGAGCTTTGATTGCTTTGACCTGCTTTTATAGGCTTGATAAATCATATCAGAATATTCCTTTTTTAATCCTTCTAGCTCTGCCTCTTGAGCCTTGATCTTGGACTTGTTCTGTTTAATTTCTTTTTTTATCAAAAGCAACTCTTTATTCAGGTTGACAATCAACTCTTTTTGAATTTCTCTTGTGCTCGTCAAATCTTCTATTCTCTCCAAAAGATCTTTTTGGGTCGCCTGATTCTGACCGAGTAGTATACTAGTCTCCTTGATCTCGTTCTGGATTTTTGTCCTTTGACTCTCTAGTTCTGCTCTCGTCTGAGAATGCATTGCAGAACTTATTATCAACAGAAAAAAGAAGGCTATTTTATTCATTCTAAAAGCTAAATTCGGTGTAACGAGCAGGCACTTTATATGGAAAGCTCAAAGATTTGCGTTCTTCTATTCTCTTGTAATCCAGGTTCAATCTAATTACGTTTTTGCGATCATAAGTGGTTAAGATTATGGAGGCAGGCCAAGAACTATTGTTTACTTTGATACTGTCCTTATAACTTATGTTCGCGAGAATTTTCTCGGATTTGTTATCTATTATTTCGGATTTTTCGAGTCGAAAACTAATGGCATTTAGGAGATATACCAAGTCGTAATCGTCTAGACCTGAGTTGGATCGGAGTTTATAAGAGGTTGAATCGGCAACCTGATCTAATTTCGTCTCGCTCAAGTCTTGAACGGGCATTCCAGTCAAAATTCGCTGTACTTCATAAAAGCCTACTCTTATGCCTAAAATATTTTCTAAAGCTTGATAATCCCCCGAATAATAGGACTTACCTAATTTTTCATAAAATTTAATTTGTGTTGGGGTCATGATAATTTTGGCAACTTGAAGACCCAAAACAGATGCGCTTATCCAGATAATAGAATCTTGTTGCATTCTAATTTTCGCCGAGAGATTGAGTGTTTTATTTGGACTTTTATAGCCAACCGTTGCACGAGACAAAACGTATTGGTGATCAGGTGTGGTTTCTCGATTCTTTTTACTGACTGTCTTGGTAGAGTAGTCACCGACCTCAGAAGGGCTAAAACTACGCTTTAGACTCCCACAAGAATAGAGAGTAAGAAACATCAAACTAAGAAAAATCGTCTTGCGCATAAAACCAAAATCAACCTTGCAATAATAAGCTATTTTTTCCACCTTTTTTAGAGCCCCTTGGGAATTGAATCAATCAACTTTTGCGTGTAGGGACTCTCTGGTTTAGAGTAAATAGAGTCCGACTCACCATTTTCCTCGATTTTACCTGCCTTCATAACTAGTAATTGATCCGACATATACTTGACAACTGCAAGGTCGTGAGAAATAAAAATATAAGTAAACTCGTATTGCTTCTTGAGGTCGTTTAGTAAGTTTAACACCTGGGCTTGAACAGAAACGTCCAAAGCAGATACCGATTCATCGCAAATAATTACTCTAGGCTTAACGGCTATGGTTCTAGCAATACAAATTCGCTGTCTTTGGCCTCCTGAAAATTCGTGTGGATATCGATCAAAAGCGGAGCTATCCAGACCAACTTGATCGAGAAGCTCTAAGGTTTTTCTCTTTCGATCCTGTTTGTTTTTTCCAATTGCGTGAACTTTCATAGGCTCCATTATTGCTTCGCCCACAGAAATTCTGGGGTTTAGAGCAGAATATGGATCTTGAAAAATGATTTGAACCTCTTTTCTAAACTCGAGTAATTCCTTGCCCTTGAGCCTTGTAATATCTTTATTTTTGTAAAATATAGAGCCTCTTTGCGGAGTTTCTAATCCTAAAATAGCTCTTCCCAAGGAGGATTTACCGCAGCCCGATTCCCCCACAAGTCCAAGCGTTTCTCCTCTGTAAAGATTGAGGTCAATACCGTCAATAGCTTTTACCAATGAATCTTTGGAAAGCCAGGTTTTGGTCTTGCCGTAGTACAGAGCCAAATCCTTGACCTGCAAGATTGGGGCTGCCGCATAAATTTTCTTGTGGAACAAAGCCCTCTCCTGATCGGAGATGACAGTACCGCTTTCTGTTCCCTGTAAAAAATCGGATACCGTTGGTAGTTTGGCTATTCTTTTATTTAGATCCGGTCTCGCGTTTATCAAGGCTTTGGTATAGTTGTTTTCGGGCTGCAGAAAAACCTTTGAAACAGACCCTTTTTCTACAATTTCTCCTTTGTACATAACCATTACCCTCTGTGCAAATTCACTGACCAAGGCCAAATCGTGAGAGATAAATAAAATAGACATTTCTCTCTCTTTTTGAATCTCCTTAAGGAGTTCTAAGATTTCCTTTTGAACGGTTACGTCTAATGCGGTTGTGGGCTCGTCTGCTAAGATCAACTGCGGATTACAGGCCAGAGCCATAGCAATCATAACTCGCTGTTTTTGACCACCAGAGAGTTGGTGTGGATATTGATTGAGCATCTTTTCAGCCCGCGGAAGCTTCACTTGATTAAACAGATTTAAAACCTCTCCACGAATTGCTTTTGAGGAGAGATCGCTATGTTCTCTAAGGACCTCTTCTACCTGATAACCGCAAGTCAAACTTGGGTTTAAACTAGTCATGGGTTCTTGAAAAATCATCGCAATTTTACTGGACCTCAACTGTTGCCATTCCTTTTCTTCTGCGCTCAAAAGGTTTTGGTTTTTAAAAATAATCTCCCCCTGAACCTCAGCGTTTTTTGGCAACAACCCAATTAGAGATAGGGCCGTAAGAGATTTTCCGCTTCCCGATTCTCCTACTAATGCAAGGATTTGATTGTTTTCAATATCAAAGGAAATGTCTTTTACCACTTGCTTTGACCCGAAACTGATACTTAAATCTCTAATTGAAATCAGATTATCCTGCATTTTGATGTATTTTTGTCTAAAATAAAATATTTCGCGGGGTAAAATGGAATTTCTCAAGACAAAAGTGCTTCTTATTTGGACTGCTTTATCCTTTAAACCTTAAATTAAATTCATGAACTACTTATCTGTAGAACAACTCAGCAAGTCTTTTGGAGAACGCGTAATCTTTGAAGATATTTCTTTTGGAATAAACAAAGATCAAAAAATAGCGTTTATCGCCAAAAACGGAACTGGGAAAAGTACTTTACTCAATATAATTGCGGGAAAAGACAGTCCTGACTCCGGTCAAATTGTTCACCGAAAAGGTTTAAAAATTGCTTATTTAGCCCAAGAGGATGACCTCAGTCCACACAGCAGTATTGAGGAATGTATTCTCAAAGGAGACAATCCTATTCTAGAAGTTATATCGGCTTACGAAAAAGCCTTGGCCAATCCGGAAAACGGAGATCAATACCAAGAGGCTTTTGATCAAATGGAGCGCTACCAAGCTTGGGACTTTGAAACCCAATACAAGCAGATCCTGAGCAAGCTAAAATTAGACGACTTACAAACTTTGGTAAAAGACCTATCGGGAGGGCAAAGAAAGAGACTGTCCTTAGCAATATCTCTTTTGAACAAACCCGATTTACTGATTTTAGATGAGCCAACTAACCACTTAGATTTGGAAATGATCGAATGGCTGGAACACTTTTTTGCTCGTGAAAAAATCACCCTCTTTATGGTTACTCACGATCGTTACTTTTTAGAACGTGTCTGTAACGAAATAATCGAACTAGATCAAGGCAAACTATACAAATACAAAGGAAACTACTCTTACTTTCTCCAAAAAAAAGAAGAGCGCTTGGCCTTGGAAAAAATAGCACAGGAAAAGGCTAAAAACCTCTACAATAAAGAACTCGATTGGATACGTAGACAGCCTAAAGCGAGGACTACCAAGTCAAAATCACGAGTGGATGATTTTCAGCATATAAAAGAAGCAGCTCACAATAGAAGAAAGGAACACAAAGTTCAGCTCGCCATCAATCCCACTCGAATGGGATCCAAAATTTTAGAGCTGCATAAAATCACAAAAGCTTTTGGCGACAAAAAAATTGTAACTGGATTTGACTATGTTTTTAAGAAAGGAGAGCGCATCGGAATAATCGGTAAAAATGGTACCGGAAAATCGACTTTTTTAAATCTCATAACCGGAGGGCTCGAGACGGACACTGGTAAGGTTATCAAAGGAGAGACTATTTCTTTTGGCTATTATACCCAAGATGGAATAAAAGCCTCCCCTGGACAAAAGGTCATTGACGTTATAAAAGAGTTCGGAGAGTATATTCCCTTGGAAAAAGGAAATAAAATATCCGCAGGACAGTTATTGGAACGCTTCCTTTTTGACCGCAAAAAGCAACACGACTTCGTTGAAAAACTCTCCGGAGGGGAGAGAAAGAGGCTATACTTGTGTGCCGTCCTTATTCAAAACCCTAATTTTCTGATTCTGGATGAGCCTACTAACGATCTCGATATTGTCACGCTAAACGTATTAGAATCCTTTCTGCTGGACTTTCCTGGGAATCTAATAGTAGTATCTCACGATAGATATTTTATGGATAAAATCGTCGATAGCCTCTTTGTATTTAATTCTGGAGGTAACATAGAGAATTTTCCTGGAAACTATTCAGATTACAGGATTTACGAAGACTCCATTCCTAAAGCAGAGAGTAAAAGCAAAACCGAAAAGGCCCCCAAAGAGACCAAGCAAAAAGAGGAGAGCAAACTCAGTTACAGCGAAAAAAAAGAATATAATAATCTGGAAAATCTGATTGAAAAGCTCGAAAAGAAAAAACAAAAACTGGAAGCGCAATTCGCCTCAGGTGAAATAGAAGGAGAAGAGATAAACCAGGCCTCAATTAAGCTTCAAAAAATCATTGATGAGATAGAAGAAAAAGAACTGCGCTGGCTGGAACTAAGCGAAAAGGCTTAAAACAAAAAAGCAGGCTCTAAGAGCCTGCTTTTTTTATTTGGTATTATACTATTACAATCCCGCTTCGATCCAATTCCAAGTAGAAATATCCACTTTGGCAGCATCTTTACCAGAATTCAACGTGTATTTAGAAGCTTCTCCACCGATTAAAGTAGCGTCTGGATTAGCTCCGTCGATTTGAACGTTTGATAGACTTCCTCCATCTTTCATGTCTAAATCAACTGCATATCCTTCTAAGTACAGTCCCGTTATAGAACCTCCTGATTCTTTTTTGAATTGTAAAGCAGTTCCCTCTACTGAAGAAACAGCAGTGATGTTTGTGAATGTTGGGTTAGCATTGTCTTTATCTCCTTCAAAAACTGTAGAAAATCCAGGAACAGTGTGTGAGATATAAACATCTGTTATTCCTCCTGACCAAGACTCGGTCCAGTCCACTGAATCATCATCGTTGTTTTCTAGATATAAATTAGAAGCAGAAACCGTTCCTCCGAAAAACTCAATTCCATCATCTGCACCGTTGATAACCGCGATATTAGATAATTCTGTTTCAGATCCAACTGCGTAAAGAGAAACTCCGTTGTATTGAGACTCCGAGTTGATTTGAGCACCTGTTCCCTTTAAAACTAAATATTTTACAAAACCTGAGTTGTCTTCGTCATTAGATCCACCGTAGATAAATCCTCCTACCTCAGCAGTAGCATCTACTCCAGCTGATGTTGTAGCGTCTCCACAGATTGTCAATCCTCCCCAGTCACCTGGTTCAGCGCTAGTAGAAGACATAACAACTGGATTGTCAGCAGTACCGTCGATTTCGATCATTCCTCCCTTTAAAACAGCTATATACACCCCTGTTCCACCATCTCTTGCAGTAATTTTTGTTCCTGCAGGAATAACTAATTTACCTCCATCTTGAACAATTAATGCGGATGTTAGGTTGTACTCAATAGAAGCATCAAGGGTAAGCGTACCTGTAACAGCACCTTGAAGAATATTGCTGTCAAAGTTTAAATCCGTGTCCACCCATGAAAAGTCGTTTACATCCACTGAAGGAGGTACGGCAGCACCATTCAGGCTATAAAAGAACTCATCATTTGCTGGATCTGAAAAAAGTACTGGCTCAACTCCAGCGTCAAAAACCACATTGGTAACATCTCCTCCGTCTTTCATGTCTAGATCCACATCGTATCCAGAAAGAGAAAGACCTGTTATTGTTCCACCAGATTGTTTTTTGAATTGCAAAGCAGTCCCTCCTACTGTCGATACAGCTGTGATATTGTTAAACTGAGGATTAGCATTGTCTTTGTCTCCTTCAAAAGCAGTTGAAAAACCAGGTTTTGAGTGAGAAATATAGGCGTTATTCACCGTTCCAGACCATCCCTCAGTCCAATCTATTGAATCGTCGTCGTTGTTTTCTAAATATAGATTTGAAACCGATACAGATCCTCCAAAAAACTCAACACCATCATCCGCTCCGTTAATAACGGCCACGTTATTAACAACAGTTCCAGAACCAACAGCGTAAAAAGAAATTCCGTTGTATTGAGATTCCGAGTTAATTTGAGCTCCTGTTCCAACAATTTGTAGGTAAGAAATATTTCCTGAACTATCCTCGTTATTAGAACCTCCGTAAGTAAAACCTCCTACTTCTGCAGTAGCATCAGATCCAGCAGTAGTTTCAGCATCTCCACAAATTGTAAGACCTCCCCATTCGCCAGCTTCCTGGTTTACAGAAGCCATAACAACAGGGTTAGCAGCATTTCCATTAATATAAATCTGACCTCCTTTTAGAACTCCAATATAAACTTCTGTCCCTCCAGCGTCAGCAACAATATTTGTTCCTGCTGGAATAGTCAAACTCGCGCCCTCTGCAATTAAGAATTGACCTGTCAATTCATATATAACATTTGCATCTAAAGTATAATTCTCTTCCAAAGTACCAAACATAA
>JBELHR010000007.1:41913-45315 GCA_042091275.1 Flavobacteriaceae bacterium | reverse complement strand
ACCATGTCCATGGTTACAAATCCTTTTTCAACGATCTGGTGGTTGAACAACACATCGCTGTTTGCAAAATCTTCTGGACTTCCTAATGCGTAAATCTTATCCGATGCATAGTTTGCAGTAAGAGACCCAATAAATGTATTTTCTTTTCTGTTGTTATATACTAAAGATCCGTTCACGATTACATCAGAAGCTCCTTGAAGACCTGTTTCTTTGATATCATAGTATTCAAACTTCTCCAGCAGATCTTGGTTATGAGACATAAGCGTCACATTCGCATTAGCGCTTACCACTCCTTGTCCGTCCTCATTTTCGAGAAGATTCAACCTACCTTCCAATTCCAAACCAAATACGGTAGCTTGATCACCTGTATTGTTGTATTCAAAAAATCCTGAAGAACCTGTTGTAAGGGATAAGTTGATTGGGTCTTTAATATTTTTAAAGAACGCTGTAGCAGATAACAACTCTCCACTTTTTGGGAAAAACTCAAGTTTCAAGTCAACATTAATAACATCCGACTTTTCTAGGTCTGGATTACCTTGAATTACACGTCCTGTTGGCTCCTCATATTGAAATGGGGAGAATTCTTTAAATTCCGGTAGCGTTTGTGTCATACTTGAAGCAAATCTCAAGAATGTTTTTTCGGTCAAAGCATACTTTAAATTCACACTTGGGTATAAAGATGTGTACTCCTTTTCAATAGCATAACGACGAGGTCCGTCAGGGCCAATATAGTTTTTAACATCCCAATCTACATTGAACACATCTCTTTCAAAACGAGCGCCAATATTACCTGAGAAACGTTTATTTAAACCAAAATCAACCGATGCAAAAGCAGCCATAATATCCAGTTCCCCATTGAACAAGTCAGGAAGCTGCTCCTTTAAAGTCAACTTAGGATTAGCACTATTGCTAAAGTTTTCAGGGATATAAATAGAAGATATATCATCTACGTTAGGCACCAAGAACCCTGAGTTTGCAAAACCAGGTGTATAACCAGGTGTTGAAACTCCAATAAATTGAGAATTAAAGTTTCGCTCCTTGTGACGATAATTTAAACCAACATTTAATTTATAAGCTCTTTGGTCGTCTTCGTCTAAAGCCCCAAACTGGTACTCATTCAATGCATATGCGTTATATTCAACGTCTTGAATTCTTTGTTCAGATTTTCTTTGAGAAAAATCGGATACATCGGCAAAAGTAACGTTGTTCTCGTCCAAGATAATTGCCTCATTACGTATTCTATTTGGCTCCTTTGCAACTACGTAGTTGTATCCACCTGCCCAAGAAAGTTTATTTCTTTCTCCAAACTGATGATCTCCCATCAATTGGTTTACAATTAAAGTCGTTTGCTTGTAATTTTGATCTCTAACGAAAGACCCAGTTTCAATAGGCTGTTGGTCAAAAACATATCCTAAGCCATTACGCCCTTGCTCGTAGAGCTTGTCCTCTCCTGCAATAACATATAAGGTGTTGTAAGCAATCTTGTGGTCTTCATTGATCTTAAAATCTCCACGGATATAGGCTGTGGTATTCAAAAAAGTAATAAATTCTTCTACATCAGGAGTGTCGTTAATTCTTGTCCCTCTATTTTCTGTATCTGGATAAGAAGTATTTAAAATGTTTGCTCTGTAACTTCTGAAAATCCCCTCTCTATATTCAAAAGATTTGCTATTCGAAACAGAACCAACCAAACCTAAATCTTTTCCGAAAAGCTTAAATTTATATGATGCTGAAAGTGAAAAATCATAATTAATGGGACTGTTTCCTACTCTTGAATCCCAACCTTGATAAATAATTGCATCGCTTATGGCATACTGTTGAGACTGAAGTCCCAAAAAGTTGACATCGTCCATGATAATAGTCTGACGGAATTGATCTACTCCCGCTGCCGCAGTATTTGCTCCTGTGGATGCTGATAAACTAAAGCCTTTTCTAGTGTATTTTTTAGAGGTTATATCCACGTTTCCAGATGCTTGATCCGCATAGGTACTCGTATTGTAAGTCTTGCTAATTCCGATGTTATTAATAACGTCTGTTGAAAACAACGACAGGTTAATGTTTTTGTTGTTAACATTATCTGAAGGTATTGGAAGACCATTCATCGTTGTAGACAAATAACGATCTCCTAGACCGCGAATATAAATATCTCCTGACCCTTCACTTTTAGCAACACCTGAAATTTTAGTAGTTGCAGTAGCCGCATTGGAAACACCTATTTCCGCCAATCGCTGGGAACCAATACTCTCTTTAATGACAGTTGCTTTTTGCTGTTCGACGAGCAAGGCGCTTTCTCTTTCCATATTAACTGTTCCCACAATCTGTACTTCATCTAGGGAAACTCCTTGAGATGCGTTTAAGGTATGGTTTAAGACCTTGTCCTCGCCCTCGACTATCGTAAAAGGAACTTCTAGACTTTCGTAACCGATAAAACTAATAACCAAAGTATAGTCTCCTGAATCTAAAGAGAGTGCATAGTTACCATCAAAATCCGTTGTTGTCCCTTTTGTTCCTCCTTTGATATATACATCTGCAAAAGGAAGGGGTTCATTCGCATTATCTCCGTCAAAAACTAATCCTGAAAGAGACTGAGCCTGCAGGCTTATGCCAGTGAAAATCAAGGCTAATACTAATAATTTTTTCATAATAAATATGATTCGTTTTTTGTTTATAATCTGGGGCAAAAGTATGTCCACTCTGTGATTATAACGTTAGCTGACTATTATTAAAAGAACAATATGATGTTAGCAAATTGTAAACACATTAAGGATTTGTAAAAGTTGTCGTACTTTTAATTTATTGAGTAAGTTTGCTAGATCTTAGTTTAAGAGTTATGAAAAATCAGGACACAAAAATTTTATTAGTCGATGATGAGCCAGATATTTTGGAGATCATCGGGTTTAATTTAGAAAAGGAGGGTTATAACGTTCAAAAAGCCAGCAACGGCTTAGAGGCAATAGAAATAGCTTCAGCCTTTGGACCTCATCTGATTCTTCTGGACATTATGATGCCTGAAATGGATGGTATTGAAACCTGTGAAAAGATCAGAGCTAATCCAGATTTAAATCATACCATGATTGCTTTCTTGACCGCCCGCGGTGAAGACTACTCTCATATTGCTGGGTTTGAAGCTGGCGCGGATGACTATATCACAAAACCTATTAAGCCAAAAATCCTAATTAGTAAATTGAAATCTCTATTGCGACGGGTTGATCAAAAAGAAATTCAAGACACTACTGTTGCGGGGGACATTGTCATAAATCGGGATGAATACCATATCGTTAAAAACGGTCAAGTAATCAATTTGCCAAAAAAGGAATTTGAGCTATTTTCTTTGCTCGCTTCCAAGCCAAACAAAGTTTTTAAACGAGAGGTTATTCTCAACAATGTTTGGGGAAATGAAGT
>JBELHR010000007.1:34329-41813 GCA_042091275.1 Flavobacteriaceae bacterium | reverse complement strand
CAAACAAAGTTTTTAAACGAGAGGTTATTCTCAACAATGTTTGGGGAAATGAAGTTGTTGTTGGGGGAAGAACTATCGATGTGCACATTCGAAAGCTGAGAGAAAAAATTGGTGACGACTACTTCAAGACCATCAAAGGGGTCGGCTATAAATTCGTAACAGAATAAGTTTGAACAAGACCTATAAATTTGCATTGATAACAAGCGCATGGCTAACTTTGTTTGTTGGCCTTTCTTTTTGTGGTTTGATGCTTTTGTTCTTTGATAGCTTAAACTTTCCGTTTTTGATTTCAGGTCTGCTCTTTTTCTTTTTATTCAGTTTTTTATTGATTCAATTTCGTGTAGAGCGATTTATTTACAAAAGGATTAAGGGGATTATGAAGCGGGTTTCGGTTCTCGACGTAAAAGACGTCAGCCAAAACAGTATGACTACTGATTTAGATGAATTGTCTTCGGAGCTTGAAGAACTGGCAGAAAAAAACCGTTTGGAAATAGTATCCCTCAACAAGCAAGAGGCCTATAGACGGGAATTCTTGGGAAATGTAGCACATGAAATGAAAACTCCAATTTTTACAATTCAAGGCTACTTGATTACACTTTTGGAGGGAGCTGGAGAAGACAAAGAAATTCGGGAAAAATATTTGGAACGGGCAATCAAAGGGGTAGACCGCTTAGAGGCCGTGGTAAAAGATTTAGATATGATATCTAAACTGGAAACCAAAGACGTCAATCCCGTAATGGAGAACTTTAACCTACTGGACTTAATTCAAAACATCTTTGATATTTTGGATTTAAAATCCTCTAAAAAGGGAATTACAGTTCGTTTTGCTCAGTTTCATCAATTTCCAATTATCGTAAATGCCGATAAGGAAAAAATTGAACAAGTCTTGCTCAATCTAATAGAGAATTCGATTAAATACGGTAGGGTCAACGGTTTTACAGAAGTGCGTATTGACGAATCCCAACTCGGAAGAGTTAAGGTAGACATAGTCGACAATGGAGAGGGTATGGACAAACAACATCTAAATCGTGTTTTTGAACGCTTTTACAGAGTGGAGAAAAGTAGAAACAGAGATCAAGGAGGCTCTGGACTTGGACTATCTATTGTAAAGCATATTCTCGAAGCTCATAATCAAGAAATCAGCGTCAAAAGTAAGGTCGGAAAAGGAAGTGAATTTAGTTTTTATCTAAACAAAGGAGTTTAAATAAACGTTCCTCTTCCAGGTGCTTTTGGTTTAAACTAACGGCGCTTGTTGACAAACTTGAACTTCTTTTTGCCAAATATATTTGCTCATTATGGCCTGGTGTCGGAACGAATACCCGAATTAAATCGAAGGGCTGCAAATCCATAACCGTAGAATACCCTGACCTGCAGAGAACTGCTTTTGATCTTGCCAAAAGGTCCATTAATTCTTCGTGTTCTGCAAAATCTCTTATCTCTAAACCAGATCTTTCTAAGGTGTCTATAGGTTTTATGATCCCCCTAACAAATACAATCTTTTTGTTTTGTGGCCAGTTTAAGTCTCTTAGTTTGGATTCTAGAGCTTTTCTTTGCTCTTCTATTCCACTCAGGAGAATCAAGCAGTCTATGTCTTTTGTCGCTTCGCTTTGGGCTTTTGGAAATTGGCCTAAGTCCCCAACAAATGATAGTGGAATCTTTATGTGCTTATTTGAGCTCAGTGAACCACTTAAACTTCTATTTTCATCATCTGGAACCCAAAGAGCGGAGAACTTGTTTATCCATTTGGCATGAGAGCGATTGACTAAGTGATAAATTGACCCAGTTCCAAGGTTGAGTTGGTGGCCCAAGAAAATTGATGGGGTCTCTTTCTGGCGGCAGCCATAGCGATTGTCACTTATAATTAAATCGACTGTTTTTGTCTTGAGAATGGCGCTAACCTGCTTATTTTCTGCATTAATTGCTTTTAAAATTCGTGGTATTTGCGGAAATATAAACGGTAAAACACCCTTGTCTCCAGAGGGGTATTTGACTCCGTAGCTAGGAGCCTGATAATATTCAATTTGGGGAAACCTAATTCTCAAAAAATCCAAAGCCTGCCCATCGCTGAGCAGGATTATCTCATTATCGGAGACGATTAGGTCCTGAATTATTCGAGCAGATCTCGTTGCATGCCCTAAACCCCAATTTAGAACACAAAACAAAATGGTTTTATCCTTAAAGTCCTTAGCGGAGGTCAAAACCTATATCCTTTCTGTAATATCTGTCTTGAAAATCTGTTTTAGATATTGCTTTGTAAGCCTTTTTAAGCGCTTCCTCTCTATCTGAGGCCATAGCTGTAGTTGCATACACTCTTCCGCCGTTGGTTAGGATTTTGTCGCCATCTATTTTAGTTCCTGCGTGAAAAACTATAGCTTCTTCTACTTCGTTTAAGCCCTTTATCTCCATGCCTTTCTCGTACGCTTCGGGATATCCACCTGCAACTGACATAACAGTCACTGCAGTCTCTTCACTAATTTTGAGCACCTCATCGCCTAATTGCTTTGAACCGACCGCTGCCAATAGCTTTAAAAAGTCCGATTCGATTCTAGGCAATACGACCTCTGTCTCTGGATCACCCATTCGCACATTATATTCAATTACGTATGGATCCCCTCCTACATTCATCAGGCCAATAAAAATAAAACCAACATAAGGGATGTTGTCCTTTTTTAGGCCCTCTACAGTGGGTATTACTATTCTGTCTTCAAACTTCTTTACAAAATCCTTATCTGCAAAAGGCACGGGCGAAATTGCTCCCATTCCTCCGGTATTAAGACCTTTGTCTCCTTCTCCAATGCGTTTATAATCTTTTGCCGAAGGAAGAATTTTATAGGATTTTCCGTCGGTTAAAACAAAAATCGACAGTTCGATTCCATCTAAAAACTCCTCTATAACTACTTTGCTCGATGCTTCTCCAAACTTGTTGTCCAAAAGCATACTGGAAAGTTCTGTTTTTGCCTCTTGAAGGTCCTCCAAAATCAAAACTCCTTTTCCTGCGGCCAATCCATCTGCCTTTAAGACATACGGTGGTTTTAGGGTTTCCAAAAAGGCGTGACCTTCCGCAACAGTAGATGCGTCAAAGGTTTCGTAGCCAGCAGTTGGAATAGCGTGTTTCTTCATGAACTTTTTAGAAAAATCCTTAGATCCCTCTAGTTGAGCAGCCAGTTGAGCTGGACCGATAACAGGGACGTCTTTGATATCCTCATCTCCTAAGAAAAAATCGTGAATTCCAGCGACAAGAGGTGCCTCTGGGCCAACGACAACTAGGTCAATATTCGAGTCCAAAACGGTCTGCTTAACTTGAGAAAAATCTGCGATATCAATTGCTAAGTTCTTCGCTATTTTAGCAGTTCCTGCATTCCCAGGAGCGACATATAATTCATTTAATAAAGAGCTCTCTTTGATTTTGTAAGCAAAGGCATGCTCTCTTCCTCCTGATCCAATAATTAAGACATTCATGTTTTTGGGCTTGATCTATTTAAATATTTGTTCTAAAATTTTCTGTGTAATTGCATAGGTCGGAGTAACTCCTGTTGTCCCTAATCCACCTGAGGCCAATGTGCTTCCTGTTTCCAAGGGGTTGTCCGAGGCGTAATACGCGTATCTCACTTTGACATCTTCTCTTATGTTTCCTCTGATCTTTGAGGCTGCCTGTATGGCCTTTTGATAATGCGCTCCTTCCATCTCCAAACCTACGACATCCCAAGTAGATTCGTGAAAAAACTTTAAGATTTCCTTATTTTGGAGAGAGGTTCCCAAAACGGTTACCATGGCTCCGTCATAGACGCCGAGGTCAAACTCCGCAAAATCATCAATCTGAAGCTCATTCACAAAGGGATAATTATCCGCAGTTCCCTCAAAAACATGAGCCGAAGGAATCATAATATCTCCTTTCCCTCCAGTCAAAATACCAGCCTTACCCATTATTGAGACGGAACAAACATTCATGAGTTCTTTGCCGCTTTCGGTTTTAAATGGCTTTAGAAGCTCATCCATCGTCTCATAGGCTTGTTCTCCAAAAGCGTAGTCCATCACTATTATCACTGGAGCATTTTCTTGAGGTTTTTCCTCAAAATCCAGCTTGCTACTGTCAATTATTTGAACGTTAATGTTCGTACCCGATTCGTCTCTGAGGTAAATTAATCCGTTTTTGGCAGCATATTGTTTTACTTGCTTTCTCAAATTATCGCTCTCTGGTTTGCTCAGCTTTTCGTAAAAGCGCATTCCGTCTTTGTGAAAATCTTTTTCAAACACCAGAGGTGCATATAGGCTATTCATAACGGAGTGCATGTTAGCCGAAATGATGTGGATAGGTCTATTTCCCAGTCCTGCGTTTAGGATGGTCTCTTTGATTCTATTTGCCCATGATTCTCCGTAGATATGATGTCCTATTTGATCGGATAAAACCGAACTAAATTTAATAACTCTTTTTTCGTCATCGAGGAGCTCGTGGATGGCCAGTTGCCCCAACCAAAATATGATTTCAAAAAAACGGTTTGGGTTTGTTTTGGAGGAAAAAGACGTGTAAGCTTCCAGCGTTTCGTCAAAGGTTCTTCCCAAAATATCCGCGAGGTGGGCAATATTGATTTCCTGTTCTTTTTGGGTCAAGCTTCTTTTGTTTAGAACCAGGTCTTCAAGTAGTTTCCACTCCCTAGATTTTTTTCCAGATTTGTTTATTACAACTCTATTTGCAATTTTATGAGACTCTATAAAAAGGAAGGTCAAATGGGTCAATATATCATAGATCTCTGAACGCCCTCTAGTAATTTCAATATTCATTTGATCCCTATCGATACGATAGCAATTTCTCCTTCTCTTTGGTGGAATTATTGGTTTAAAATGAGCTTTGTTAAGCCCTTCATCACTGATTAGGTTGATAAATTGACACTCTTCAATTCCCTCGGGAAGCCTGTCGATAACGTAGGTCAATCCATTTAACTCTACTCGATCTTCTGCAATAGATCCATAAATCTCAGGCCTTAACTGGAGTAAGGATTTTCTAAGCGACTCCCCAGAAACCCCCATTGGCTTGTAAAAGCCTCTGTTGAACAGGTGCCTCATGTTCACATAAAGTCTCTCTATTGCGTTTGTCGATTCCTGTGCTCTAGTTCTATCCATGCTCGATTGGGTCTTGGTGATTACTTGTTCTTTTTTTAAACTCCTTTGTAATTTTGGACATTGCACTTTGACTAATTTCAAAGGTCAATGGCTTTTTAGAAATATAAATAACCATAATTGCATAGGATTCGTTGAGAGCGCTAAGTAACTCTGGTTTTTCGAGTCGATAGGCCTCGCGAACCAGGCGCTTTATTCTATTTCTGTCCACAGCTGACTTAAAAAGTCTTTTGGAAACAGAGACTGTAAATTGAATCTGGGATGGATCAGAAGAGGCCTCCAAAGGGACGTAAACTAACTTAAAAGGGAAGGATTTTACCGATTTCCCAGTACGGAAAAGTTCTTGTATACTTTTCTTGCTTTTTAAGCGTTCATGAGCCTTTAAGGTATATTTCATCCATGCAAAAATACAAATAATCAAATAATTAATTACATTTGGTTCAAACAACTAATAAACAAACTTATGGCTCCTGATTTATTTACCGCACCAGATTATTTTAATCTCGATGATTTGCTTAGTGAAGAACACAAATTAGTTCGAGATGCGGCAAGAGAATGGGTTAAAAGATCCGTCAGTCCAATTATTGAGGACGCTGCGCAAAAAGCAGTTTTTCCAAAAGAGTTTATCAATGGTTTAGCTGAAATTGGGGCTTTTGGACCTTATATCCCAGAAAATTATGGAGGTGCTGGTTTGGATCAAATCTCTTATGGTTTGATAATGCAAGAAATTGAAAGAGGGGATTCAGGTGTTCGATCTACAGCCTCTGTTCAATCTTCTCTCGTAATGTATCCCATATGGAAGTACGGTTCAGAAGAGCAGAGAATGAAGTTCTTGCCAAAGTTAGCTTCAGGAGAGTTTATGGGTTGTTTTGGGCTTACCGAACCCAATCACGGTTCCAATCCAGGAGGAATGGAGACTCGTTTTACAGACGAAGGAGACCACTATTTGTTGAACGGAGCTAAAATGTGGATTTCTAATGCTCCCTTTGCTGACATCGCTGTTGTTTGGGCAAAAAATGAAGAAGGAAGAATTAAAGGATTAATCGTTGAGAGAGCTATGGATGGTTTTAGCACTCCTGAAACTCACAACAAGTGGAGTTTGAGAGCATCGGCTACCGGTGAGCTTATTTTTGACAATGTTAAGGTTCCCAAAGAAAACCTACTGCCAGAAAAAGATGGTCTAGGGGCTCCCTTAGGATGTTTGGATTCTGCGAGATACGGTATTGCTTGGGGTGCTATAGGAGCGGCAATGGACTGTTATGATACCGCCTTGCGTTATGCAAAAGAAAGAACTCAATTTGGAAAACCTATCGCTGGATTTCAATTACAACAAAAGAAATTAGCGGAGATGATTACTGAGATTACCAAAGCACAACTACTCACTTGGAGACTCGGTGTTCTAAAAAACGAAGACAAAGCGACTACCGCTCAGATATCTATGGCAAAGAGAAACAATGTAGATATGGCCTTAAATATCGCTAGAGAAGCCAGACAAATACTAGGTGCAATGGGTATAACTGGGGAATACTCCATAATGCGTCATATGATGAATCTAGAAAGCGTGATAACTTATGAGGGGACCCACGATATACATTTGTTGATTACTGGGCTCGATATTACTGGTGAGGCCGCTTTTAAATAGCCCTTTAGATTTATCTAAAAATTTAAAACCACTGTACCGATAAAGTTTCTTCCGGGAGCACTAATTGCCGAAGCGAACTCTTTGTAGTGCTGGTCAAATATGTTTTGTACCATAAATTGGAACTCCACATATTGATTCACAGCATAGCTCGAATTGAAGTTGAGCGTGGACCAAGCTGGCGTTCCATAGTAGGATATTTCCTCGGTTTCTGGGTCTATAGTAAAAGGAGTCTGAACAAAGTTATCAATACCTTCAATTATATTGTAATCCTCTGGTTTTTTGGCGCCATTAAAATCGAAATCTACGCCGAGTCCTATTCTATTTTTCACAAAGTCTATTCCGATATTTCCAAAAAACGGAGGAATTGATGACAGCGGAATTCCCTCGTCATAAGACCTCCCTTTTGTATAGGTAAAAGAACTATTTGCACTTAAATATCTATTGATTTCTCCTCGCGCGTCAAAGGTAAATCCATAGACATAGGCCATTCCTTTGTTGACATTGGCATAGGTGACTGCTTCTTCTCCGTCGTATACAATTGTAGGAGGGCTAGCCGCATTGACCTCGGCTCCGGTGATATCAAAAATTTCTCTCATGATATACTTATCTAATAAAGTATAATAAGCATTTAGGCCGATTCGGAACTTTTCCTTGTTAAAAAAGTGGGTGATTCCGAACTCTCCGTTATAAGCATATTCCGGTTTTAGATTGACGTTAGGTACGGATA
>JBELHR010000007.1:3411-34229 GCA_042091275.1 Flavobacteriaceae bacterium | reverse complement strand
CCGAACTCTCCGTTATAAGCATATTCCGGTTTTAGATTGACGTTAGGTACGGATACAAAACCATTCTTTTCTCTAATTTTACCGATATCGTCAATATTAGGAGAACGGAAACCCGAAGAGAGTAAGGTGCTGATTTGCCAATTCTTTGGACTGTAGACATAACTAAGTTGGGCGGTAAGAGCGCCGTTAGATAGTTTTATGTTCTCCTGAGGAAGAGTGATATAAGTCTCATCTACCCATTTAGCTCTAAGTTGTGTGGCCGTATAGCGCATCCCGGCACTAAAAGAGCTCTTTTCACTGATTTGAGTTTTAAAATCTATATAAGCAGCTTGATTGTTATAGGATGAGCCGCCATCTGGATATCGCGTCTGTACGTCAAAATAACCGGCAACTCCGACAACTTCATTTCCGGAAACTTCAATAATATTACCTGAGGATCTCGAGGCGACACCGTTAGTAATAATCTCTAAACCGTATTGAAAAAAGCTGTTTCCTTTGAGTTCCGCTGTAAAGTCAGCATTCAAACTAAAAACATCTACAAATTCATTTCTGTAGGAGCGATCTAGGCTTCCAAATTTACGTTGTAGTCTCTCCTCTTCAAGGTGTTGATAGGCAAAGACAAAATTAGCGCTATTCATCCAGCTTTTATTTACTTCTGATGCGAGCTGTGCGGAAGCCAAGAGGCGTTTTTGAGGTCCATAAGACCATTCTGCAAATTTTAACTCTCTCCCAGAATATTCAGTAAGCCTATCAAAACGTGGGATATCTGAGGATTCAGAATACTGAAAATTAAAGGTCAATTCTCGGTCTTCTTCTAGATCAAAAACGAATTTTTGAAGTATATCTAATTGATTATATCCCGTGTTTTTTTGCAGTTCTGGATCCCCATTAGCCGTGGGGAATTCGCTAAAATAAGTTCTGGTGTTTTCTGAGTAGAAAGGAACGAGCCCCCATTCCTCAAACCCATGACTTCTATTCGACCCCATCCGCAGATCATCAAAGTCACTGTAACTAACACTTGTATAGGTAGCCCATTTGTCCTCGATTATTTCAAAACTGAGTTGATTTGTTATTTCTTGATTGGCTGAAGAATACCTAGAATAGGTAGAAAGGTTAAAAGCGTTTTCTTTAGAGGGTTTCGGTTTTTGGGTATAAAAATGAATCACACCTCCCAAGGCATCCGATCCATACATAAGAGACGATGGCCCAAAAACGACTTCGGTCCTCTCCAAACTAAGAGGAGAAACGGTTATGGCACTTTGCAAATGTCCTTTTCGGTAAATAGCGTTATTCATTCTAACTCCATCTATAACTAACAGAACCCTGTTTGCTTCCATACCTCTCAGCACTGGACTTCCTCCCCCAAACTGAGACTTTTGAACTCTTACTCCAGCAGTGCTTGCCAAAAGATCAGCAGAGGTTTGAGGTGCTATTTTCTTTATATCTGCTGAGGTGATAACATTGATCTGTTCTGCAACTTGGTTTCTGTTTTCTTTTTTTCGAGAAACAGACAAAACAATTTCGTTCAGGTATTCTGACCTTTTGGTCAAAAGAACCTCGTAGTTCATCTTTTTGATTTTCCGAAGTGTAAATTCGTAGACTAGATAGTCAGGGTGACTAAACTTCAGAGGTTTGTAGGTTGAAAAAAGATCCAAGTCGACCAAACCGTCTTCATCCGTTTTGACAATCAAACCACTATTGCTTGCGCTGATTTTAACCGAAGTTATCGGCAGTTTACTATCTTTATCTATAACCCTTATTTCCTGACCGTTGGTCTGCAATATCCCGAAGATAATTGCGAGAAAGGGGATGAGTTTTTTTGTCATTTTAACTAAATATCGTTTTCAAAACCTCAAGAGATTTTGGACTTCTAAAACCATTTAAATGCAAGCTGTAATATTGGATCAAAACCAATAATAAAACTTGCCTTTGCGAGTTGTTAAATTGCACTTCATATAAATCCTCAAAATCTAAATTCAACAGCTTCTTAAGCAAATTTGAATCCATTTCATTTAAGTTTCCCCTATTGTGAACAGTCGAAACAAAACAACCGTCCTCCATATTAAATAAAGGCAGGGAAATTTCTGAAATCTGCGGATAGAAACCTAAATATTTTGACAACTTTAACAAAAACACCAAGTGAAAATCTGCACAGACATTCAACTCGTCTAAAAGCAAGATTCCCCTTTGGATAAAATTAAACAACTCTTTGTGGGGAACTTCTTCCCTAATACTCTCGCTCAAAAACTCTGCCAAAAACAACAAAACACTCTGTTTTATGGGGTCAAAGGGTATATATTTGTATTGGGTACTGATTTTTAGCTCATTTATACTGTTTAAATGGCCTTTGTTATTGTTTTTAACGACGAGGTCTAATTGATTTAAAAGCTGAAAATGCGCTCCTTTTAAACCCGATTTCCGCTTTCCAAGGGCACCGCGGACCAAATACGACTGAATACCGAACTCTTCCGTAAAACAGGTAACAATTAAACTTGTCTCTCTAAACTTTATACTTTTAAAGACAATAGCTTGCGTCTTGGCGATCATAGGGTAAAGCTACACATTTTATCATATGTAAATAATAGAACTTATCTTTGAAAAAAATATTTTTATGGCTATTGAAATAGAACGAAAGTTTTTAGTGAAAAACCAACTCTTTGAATCCCAATCTTCACGCTCCTATTCCATAGAACAAGGCTTTTTAAATTCCGATAAGAACCGGGTGGTTCGGGTCCGATTGAAGGATGAGCAAGGTTTTTTGACCATCAAAGGGAAAACCAACGATTCCGGTCTCAGTAGATTTGAATGGGAGAAAGAAATTGATTTTAAAGAAGCAAAAGACCTGCTTCTCTTATGCGAAAAAAACATTATTCAAAAACGTCGGTTTGAGGTGGAGTCTGGAAATCATTGCTTTGAAATTGACGTGTTTTCAGGTCTAAATGAAGGACTTATCATCGCAGAAGTCGAATTGAATTCCGAAGAAGAAAATTTTATAAAGCCCTCTTGGCTGGGCACAGAAGTGACTGGACAGCCTAAATATTACAACTCGGAATTGAGTAAAAACCCCTACTTGTCTTGGGTTAAATAAGCGTAAAACTGATCAAAGGCCTCGTCTCTCATCTCTCTGGGGTTGTCAAAATTATTCTGACTGATCAGGTCTAAATACGCATAGCGAAGTTTTCCAGGAGAACCAGAAAAAAAAGTAAAAGAATAACGCGCTTTACAGTCTTTTAGAACTACTGGAATAATATTTAATTTGTGGTCAATTGCGATCTTAAAGGCTCCCACTCGAAAAGGGCAAAGCACAATACTCTCGTCCTCAGATACCAAGCCCTCAGGAAAAATACAGATAGACTTTCCTTCATCTATTTTTTTTGAAATACCTTGATAGACACCCACCCTGCTCTTGTGAGAGGATCGATCGACCAAAACACAAGTCTTTTTGTAGAAATAACCAAACAAAGGAATCTTACTGAGCTCTTTTTTTCCAACAAAAACCAATGGTTTTTCAGAAATTGAAATCATCATCAAAATGTCTAAAACAGAGGTGTGATTTGCGATATAAATGTAGCTGCTCTGGGATAGTTTTGGTTTGTTTCCAACTGCTTTTAGATAAAACCCCATACCAAACAAAATGGCTGAAGACCAAATCTTTAAGGCTTTTGAAAACAGGTGGAATGTTCTGTCGTCTATTAAAAAAACAAACATAAATGGACTCACAACAATGGTGACAATAGCTCCCCAAACAGCAAACCAAGATCTCCATATCGTCCAAAACAAATACTTAAATAATTTCATTTTCAAAGGCAATCAAAATAATTTCTCGGGCTAAAATAAGACTTAAAGGTCAATTATTTGTAATTTTATGCTCTACTCAAGTAAAGCGACAATGGCAAGAATTTTGACTGGTGTTCAGAGCACAGGAACACCGCACTTAGGAAATATACTCGGGGCTATACAGCCAGCGATCAAAATGGCTAATCAGCCAAAAAACGATTCTTTTTTATTTATTGCAGACCTCCATTCTTTGACCCAAATCAAAGACGGTTCCTTGCTAAAAAATAACACTTTAAGTACAGCTGCAACCTGGCTAGCTTTTGGTCTCGATATTGAGAAAACTGTTTTTTACAGACAGAGCGATGTCCCTGAGGTCACGGAGTTAACTTGGTATCTGAACTGTTTCTTTCCGTATCAAAGACTTACTTTGGCACATTCCTTTAAGGATAAGGCAGATCGTTTAGAAGATGTAAACGCAGGTCTTTTTGACTATCCTATGTTGATGGCTGCTGACATTCTTCTCTACGACGCAGAAATAATTCCGGTCGGTAAAGACCAGTTGCAACATATAGAGATGACCCGAGATGTGGCGAGCAGATTCAATAGTTCTATGGGAGAGACCTTGGTTCTACCAAAGGCAGAAATCAGTGAAAACACGATGTATGTTCCGGGTACCAACGGGGGTAAAATGAGTAAGTCTCAAGGAAATATTATCGATATATTTTTGACGGACAAAAAGCTGCGAAAGCAGGTTATGAAAATTCAGACGGACTCTACGCCGATGGAAGACCCAAAAGACCCAGACACATGTAACTTGTTTGCGCTTTACAAACTTTTGGCAAACGAAGAGCAGCTCGCTGAAATGAGGGCAAATTATTTGGGAGGAAACTATGGATATGGCCACGCAAAACAAGCGTTTTTTGAGTTATTAGTTTCGACCTTCGAAAAAGAGAGGGCCTTGTATAACCACTATATGGACAACCCAGAAGAAATAGAGGCGGCACTTGCCAAGGGGGCAGAGAAAGCGAAACAGGTCGCTTCTTCTGTATTGAGCCGTGTTCGTTCTAAAATAGGATATTAAAAAAAGAGCCTCGAGGGCTCTTTTTTTATGGTGCTGGATTGGGTTGTAACTCGTGAAGTTGATCGATTTTTCTCAAGAGTTCTGGACTCAAGTCAATATCGATACTCCCAATGTTCTCCTCTAGTTGCTTTAGGTTTGTAGCCCCTATAATATTCGCTGTTAGAAAAGGCTGTTGATTGACAAAAGCCAATGCCATCTGAGCGAGAGAAATATTATTTTCTTGCGCCAAATCATAGTACATCTGGGTCAAATTTTGAGCCTGTTCACCGATATAGCGTTTGTATTGAGGAAAAAGGGTGATTCTAGCATCTTTTGGTTTTCCTTTGAGATACTTTCCTGAAAGAACCCCAAAACCGAGAGGGGAATAAGCCAAGAGCCCAACTTTTTCTCGCATAGAGACCTCAGACAAACTGTATTCAAAAGTTCTGTTTAATAAGGAATAGGAATTTTGTATGGTTTTGCACCTAGTCCTCTGGCTTTTCTCGCTTTCGTTCAGGTGGCGCATCAATCCCCAGGGACTCTCATTCGAGACTCCGTAGTGTCTAATCTTACCCTCTTTTACAAGTCCATCTAGTATTTCGTTAACCTCAGAAATATTGTCTTGCCAAGGATCAGATTCGTCCCAAGTAAAGTTTCGCTTGCCAAAACGGTTGGTGTTTCTGTCCGGCCAATGTAACTGATAAAGATCTATATAATCTGTCTGTAAACGCTTTAGATTACCTTCGACAGCCTTGAGTATGTTTTCCTTGGAGAAACTCAAGTCGTCACGCAGATAGGAAAAATAGGGGTTTGGACCTGTTATTTTTGTTGCTACAACTACTTTATCTCTATTGTCTTTTAACCAAGAACCGATAAATCGCTCGGTACTTCCTTGGGTTTCTGCTTTACCCGGAACAGAGTACATTTCGGCTGTATCTATAAAATTAACTCCTTTGTCCAAAGCAAATTCAATTTGCTCATGAGCCTCTTTCTCCGTATTCTGCTCACCAAAAGTCATGGTTCCAAGACAAATTTTGGAAACCTTAATATCGGTATTTGGAATGTTTGTATATTTCATTAAGCTTTTTGTTTATGATAAAATTGCCTGAATTCCAGGAAGTGTTTTTCCTTCTAAACTCTCTAACATGGCGCCACCTCCTGTAGAGACGTAACTCACCTTGTCCGCAAAGCCGAATTGCTTGACCGCTGCGACAGAATCTCCTCCTCCTACTAGAGAAAAACACCCTTGTGCTGTAGATTTAGAAATTGCCTCGCCAAGAGCAATCGTTCCGTTTGCAAAAGTTGGCAATTCAAAAACCCCAACAGGACCATTCCAAAGAATAGTTTTAGATTTTAAAATAACTTCTTCAAAGATCTCAATAGACTTTGGACCGGCATCGAGTCCCATCCATCCATCTTCTATTTCTCCTATAGGGCAGGTTTTCGTTTTGGCCTCATTGGAAAAGCTATCTGCCACCAAAGAGTCAATTGGTAAATGTATTTGAACTCCTTTTTCTTTTGCTTTACTCAAAATACTCAGAGCCAATTCTTGCTTGTCGTCCTCTACAATTGAGTCTCCAATTTTACCTCCTTGTGCCTTGACAAAAGTGAAACTCATTCCACCGCCAATTATTAAATGGTCTACTTTGTCGAGTATGTTTTCGATTATTGTGATCTTAGAAGACACCTTAGAACCTCCTAAAATAGCCGTTACAGGACGCTCGCTGTCTTCTAAAACTTTACCTATAGATTCTATTTCTTTGGCCAATAATAGTCCAAAACATTTGTTGTTTTCAAAAAAGTTCGCAACTACAGTCGTAGAAGCGTGAGCTCTGTGTGCAGTACCAAAAGCATCGTTTACATAGATATCACCTAGTTTTGACAATTGTTCTGAAAAGGCCTTATCTCCGGACTTTTCCTCCTCGTAAAATCGCAAGTTTTCTAATACTAAGATCTCACCTGGCTCCAGGTTTTCAACTGCTGCCTCTGCCTTTTCTCCCACACAGTCATCCACAAATTTTACCGGTCTTTCCATTACCTTGGAAACATCTTCCAAAATATGTTCTAAAGAATATTTTTTCTCAACTCCTTTTGGTCTTCCCAAATGTGACATCAAGACCACAGAACCTCCGTCTGACAGAATTTTATCAATAGTTGGTTTTGCGGCTTGAATACGAGTTGTGTCGGTAACTTCAAACTGTTCATTTAAAGGAACATTAAAGTCTACTCTAATTAATGCTTTCTTGTTTTTAAAGTCAAAATCCATTATTGTTTTCATCATTCTGTTTTTTGTGAAAAGCGAAGTTAAGGTTTTAGATTATTATTTTTTAAAAAATAAGTTAATCTAGTCCGTTAAGTTTTGCATAAATTTGATCATGACTTATGCCGATGTTCCTGGACAAGAAAAATATAAAAATCACCTGCGAGAGACCTTAGAATCTGGTAGAATTCCTCACGCACAAATTTTTGAGGGTTCCAGTGGTTCTGGTTCCTTGGCTTTGGCTATTTCTTACGCTTCTGAATTGTTAAAAATAAACGCATCAATTCCAGAGGATACCGAACGCAAATGCAATGCGCTTGTACATCCTGATTTGCATTTTATTTTTCCTGTAGCCACCACCAGCTCCGTTAAAAAACACCCCGTTTCCGATCTGTTTCTCGAGCAATGGCGGAGTTTTGTTTTAGAAAATCCGTTTAGAGACTATTTCGATTGGTTAACCTATATAGGCGCTGAAAAGAAACAGGGGCAAATTGGGGTAGACGAATCCCAAGCGCTTTTGCAGAAAATGAGTTTAAAAGCCTACGAAGGTGGGTATAAAGTGGTAATAATTTGGTGTGCAGATCGACTGAATATTTCCGCTTCAAATAAACTTTTAAAACTTGTCGAAGAGCCTCCTGAAAAAACCGTTTTTATACTAGTTACTAATTCGGAAGAACGACTCATATCAACCATTAGATCGAGATGTCAATTGCTGACCATACCCGCACTCGATAAAACGAGCTCTAAATCATATTTGAAAAACAAATATTCGAACAAAACAGAGGCCGAAATAGAATCCGCAATAAATCGCGGGGATGGAAATATTAATGAAGCTCTCAAACTTCTCAAAAATCCAGATGAAGACTACGAATTTGAAAAGTGGTTTATTACATGGGTTAGAGCGGCTTTTCGAGCCAAAGGCGATGCGAGTGTCATCGAACAATTAATCGACTGGAGCGATGAAATAGCATCAAAAGGAAGAGAAACACAAAAGGAATTCTTATCCTATTGCAGTCAGTTTTTTAGACAAGCCTTGATGATGAATTACGGTTTGACTAGTTTGAATTATTTGACTACCAAAACACCTGGATTTGATCTCACAAAATTTTCGCCTTTTATACACGGTGCAAATATTGAGGAAATCCACAAGGAATTAGACAAGGCATCCTACCATATTGAGCGAAATGGAAACGCAAAACTAATCCTTCTAGATACTTCCATTAAATTGACTCGTCTACTCCACCAAAAGACCGAATAGAAATGTATAAGGACTATATTGTTTTTTTGATTCTGGTGTTTTTTGGAATAACCTATTCTTTTTCCCTTCTGGAAAAAATTTTAAACTGGAAGCCGACTATTTCATTTTATCGCGAACATTTTAAAACTAGTTTTCTCTCAAAGAATATAGATTTAGCAGTTGGGCTGGTTTGTGTATTGGAAGCAATCGTATTGTTTATTTTGGCAAAGAATAGTTACAATTATTACCTGAGCTCTTCTGTAGATTCTTATTTAGAGTTTTTATTGAGCTCTGCCTGTCTTATATTATTTCTCCTAGTAGGGCAAAGAATCGCAAAAGATTATCAAGGAGCCACTTCTCTTGGAGTTTACTTTATTGCGAATTTAATAGGAATTTATTGTTTATAGTTTTTACTTATTAAAAAAACGTAAGTAATAACTAAACCCAATCAATTTATTCTGTTTTTAATGCGCTCTAAGGCGTTTTTTAAGACTCTTCTATAATATTGTGCTTTACAGGGGTTAATAATGCTTAAAACCGCTTCTAAGTGTGTTTTTTGAGAAAATAAACTTGCGAACTGTGTTGTCTGCTATATAAAGCAGACATGTTCGACCAAAAACCTATAAAAAAGGCTCTTATAACACCGAAGACGTTCTTTTTGTATTTTTCACTCAATAGGCTGACGTAAAACGAGTCCAAGACCATTCCCTTGTCTTGAAGATATTCTAAATCGTATTTATCCTTTAAATAGTAAAATGTTTCACGTGAAAAATGCCACAAATGACGTGGTGTATCGTATGCGGCCCAATAAGATTTATAATATTGTGCATCAAAACTTTTAAAGTTAGGTACAGCGATTATTAAAACTCCTCCTGGATTTAATAAATCTTTTAGTTGCTCTATACTTCCTTCAAAATCGTTCAGGTGTTCCAAAACATGCCAAAGTGTAATCCTATCGTATTGTTTCCCTTGGAGTTCAGAAATTGAACTAAAAATATTCTGATTTAATTTTTCCTCCGATATTTTTCTTGCGCTATTGTTAATCTCAACACCATCAACTTCCAGACCATTTGCTTTTGCTAGATTTAAAAAATCTCCTGTTCCACAACCTACATCCAATAACTTTTCGGTTTTGGATCCTTGCAAAGTCCAAGAGAGTTTTTTCTTGAGATTAAAACTTTTTGCGAACTGATATACTTTGTCGAAGAAACTTTTTTTTGAATCTGTATGGCTTATATAAGCATCACTTTCATAATACTTGTCTAGATTTTCAGGAACAGGTATAGTTTTAAATAGAAATTTCTCTCGGTCATAAACCAAAGAAAAAGATTCCATGCTAAGCATGAAATCTTTGGTTTTGATTGGTTCTATGTTTTTTGTTTTCAATAGGTCTAATTACGGTTCCACGTGAAACAAACTTACAAATTTATCTTCCCATGTGAACCAATAAGACGGAAATATCTGATGGGGAAACTCCTGATATACGACTCGCTTGAGAAATACTTACCGGTCTAATTTTATTGAGTTTTTCTTTTGCCTCAAAAGACAAAGACTTGATTTGACTATAGTCATATTGTTCAGGAATTCGAATATGCTCCAACCTGTGTAATTTATCAGCGTTATTCTTTTCCTTGTTAATATAGCCAGCGTATTTAATATGTATTTCAGCTTGCTCAAATATCTCCTTGTCAATACTTAGCTCTTTAACTAATAAGTCAAGAGAATCCAAAAACAAGAAATCGGTCAAACAGACATTAGGTCTTGCGACTATTTTGTTCAGCTTCATAGATTGCTTTATTGCAGCCGAACTATACTTTTCCAAAACAGGATTGACCTGATCTGGTTTAACGCTAAGCTTCTCAATAAAATCTATCAACTGAGCGGTCTTGGTCTTCTTCTCATTTAGGCGCTCTAATCTATTTGCAGAAGCTAAACCGATATCAAATCCTTTTTGAGTAAGTCTTAAATCCGCATTATCCTGTCGCAAAAGAGTCCTATACTCTGCCCTAGAAGTAAACATTCTATAAGGCTCTTCTGTACCTTTGGTAATCAAATCATCAATTAAAACTCCGATATAAGCTTCGTCTCTTTTTAAAATGAATTCCGGCTCACCCTTAATTTTAAGGACAGCGTTTATCCCAGCCATCAATCCTTGAGCACCCGCTTCCTCATAACCAGTTGTACCATTAATCTGACCAGCAAAATACAGACCAGACAACAACTTAGTCTCCAAGGTATGCTTCAATTGTGTCGGTGGAAAATAATCGTATTCTATAGCATAACCATAACGGTATACCTTTACGTTTTCAAAACCTGCTAATTTACGGAGCGCTTTATCCTGAACATCTTCAGGCAACGATGTTGAGAAACCATTTACATATATTTCCGTGGTATTCCACCCTTCAGGCTCCACAAAGATTTGATGTTTTTCTTTACTTGCAAACCGATCTATTTTATCCTCAATCGAAGGACAATACCTTGGCCCTGTAGATTGAATTCTTCCATTAAACATTGGAGACCTGTCAAATCCTGAACGAAGTAAATCGTGTACTTCAGGACTTGTGTATGTCATATAACACGAACGTTGTTCAGACAAAACAGGAGAATCCACATTATAAGAGAACTTCTCTGGTTCCGCGTCCCCTGGTTGCTCGATCATTTTATCGAAATCTAAGGATCTAGAATCTACTCGAGGTGGTGTCCCTGTTTTCATTCTTCCACTCTCAAATCCTTTATTTACCAAAGATTCGGTAATCCCTTTTGATGCTCGTTCACCAGAACGTCCACCACCAAAGTTTTTATTACCAATATGAATCTTACCATTCAAAAAAGTACCTGCCGTAACAATAACTGATCGAGACTTGATATCGATACCCAAAGCGGTACGCACACCGACAACACTATCTCCCTCATATATAAAATCAACGACCATTTCTTGATACATATCAAGCCCATCAATACTCTCTAGTTGTAGTCTCCATTCTTCTGCAAAACGCATACGGTCAGATTGCACTCGTGGACTCCACATAGCAGGACCTTTAGATTTGTTTAGCATCTTAAATTGTATGGCAGTCTTGTCAGAAATAATACCAGCGTATCCTCCTAAAGCATCAATCTCTCGAACAATTTGTCCTTTTGCAATTCCACCCATAGCCGGATTACAACTCATCTGAGCTATATTTTGAAGACTCATGGTTATCAAAAGAGTGCTTGCCCCTAAGTTAGCACTTGCGGCTGCAGCCTCACAACCAGAGTGACCACCACCGACGACAATTACGTCATATGTATCTTTAAATAAATTCATACTACTGTTCCACGTGGAACTCATTAAATAATTTGATTGCTATATCCTCTTGTTCTCGCATGATTCTTGATTCCATGTCTGTTTTATCTTTAAAACCTAAATAATGCAAAACACCATGACTCATGACTCTTAAAAGTTCCACGTGGAACGCAGAACCAAACTCAACCGAATTCTCTCTTACGCGGTCCACACTGATCAATATATCCCCAGAAATAATATCTCCTACAGAATAATCAAAACTAATAATATCAGTATATGTGTCATGATTAAGATATTGTCTATTAAATTCGAGTAATTCTGAGTCTGACATATAACGATACGTCAATTCGCCAATCTCTTTATTATACAACTCTACAACAGCTCTAATCCAAGAGGTATAACCCTCCTCGCTACTAAGCTTAAAATCAGTAGAATATTCATAACTAATCATGTGCAAAACTTTTTGCAAAGGTAGTAATAGTTATTAAAACCAATATAGCCTGAAATGTTATTATATTTGCTCAAAAAAAACATGACAGATATACGCGTAAGATTTGCTCCAAGTCCAACCGGACCACTACATATAGGTGGAGTTAGGACAGCTTTATACAATTACCTATTTGCAAAACAAAACAAAGGGAAATTTATATTACGCATAGAGGATACCGATCAAAGCCGTTTTGTATCTAACGCTGAACAATATATCACAGACAGCCTTGCTTGGGCAAATATATCTCCAGACGAAGGACCTGATCACAACGAACTATACGGACCTTATAGACAATCCGAAAGAAGTGAGATTTACAAAACCTATATTCAAAAATTAATAGATAGCGGCAAGGCGTATTACGCCTTTGACTCAAGTGCAGAACTAAATCGCTTAAGAGAAGAACAGGAATCCCAAAAAAAGGTATTTGCTTACAGTCACGAGAATAGAGAGAGTCTGGACAACAGTATATCTCATGGAATGGAATATGCCTTAAACAAGATTAAAGACGGATGTGAATATGTCATTCGTTTTAAAATCGAGCCCAACATTAGCCTAAATCTTCAAGACGAAATTCGAGGGGAAATGCATGTTAATACCTCTGTTTTGGATGATAAAATATTATTCAAGTCGGATGGTCTTCCTACCTATCATTTCGCCAATATTGTGGATGATCATCTCATGAAAATTAGCCATGTTATTCGTGGCGAGGAGTGGCTACCTTCATTGGCATTGCATTATTTACTCTACGACGCATTCGAATGGGAAAAACCAATATTCGCTCATCTTCCACTTATACTTAAACCTGTAGGAAAAGGAAAACTTAGCAAACGTGATGGCGACAAACTAGGGTTCCCTGTATTCCCGTTAAATTACGTCAATCCTGAAAACGGAAGTCTTAGTGCAGGATACAAAGAATCTGGTTATCTCCCAGAAGCATTTGTTAATATGTTAGCACTGCTTGGATGGAACCCAGGAACGGAACAAGAATTATTCGACTTAGACGAACTAATACAGTCATTCAGTCTAGAGCGTGTTAGCAAGTCAGGAGCTAAATTTAGCCCAGAAAAAACGATTTGGTTTAACCACGAGTATCTAAAGAACAAGACATACTCCGAGCTCCAACCTTACTATGTGTCATATTTACAAAATAATAATATTTCAGAGGATTTTGCACTCAATCACAAGATAGTTGACCTTATTAAAGAACGCGCTAACTTTCCTGCGGACCTCTGGGAACTTTCAAAATATTTCTATATAGCACCAACAGAATTTGACGCAAAAGCTTCGAAAAAACAGTGGAAGGAAAATACAGGACAAATTCTAACAGACGTCAAACTAGAATTAGAAAACCTAAAAGACTGGACAGCAGAAAATATTCAGACACAAATCAAAAATCACATTGAATCTAATGGGCTTAAGTTTGGTCAAGTAATGCCTCCCTTACGACTCAGTCAAGTAGGATCCTTAAGCGGACCAGACTTATTCACTATCCTTGAAATCCTTGGAAAACGAGAAGTACAAAACCGCATAACTTACGCAGTAAACACTTTATAAGAAAAGCCTCTAATGAGGCTTTTTTTGTATATTGAAAATAAAAATTATGATTCTACTTATTTTCCTCGGAGTACTTTTTGTTCTCTTACTCCCACTAACCATTTTTACGGTTAAACAACAAACCACAGCTATTATCGAAAGATTCGGAAAATTCCAAACAATAAGACAATCTGGATTACAGATTAAAATCCCCGTGTTTGACAAGATTTCAGGGAGAGTATCCCTAAAAATCCAGCAATTAGATGTAATCGTTGAAACAAAAACTAAAGATGATGTTTTTGTCCAGCTAAAAATATCCGTTCAATTCCAAATTTTACGTGAAAAGGTTTATGATGCTTTCTATAAACTACAAAATCCACACGATCAAATAACCGCATATATATTCGATACAGTAAGAGCTGAAGTACCTAAAATGAAGCTAGATGATGTCTTTGAGAAAAAAGACGATATCGCTCAAGCCATTCAACGTGAACTAAAAGAGGCTATGCTTAACTACGGATATGATATCGTAAAAGCCTTGGTTACGGACATCGATCCAGACCGTCAAGTAAAAGAAGCTATGAACCGTATTAATGCTTCGGAACGCGAAAAAGTCGCTGCTCAATTCGAAGGAGATGCCCAACGTATATTAATTGTAGAAAAAGCAAAAGCGGAGGCCGAAAGTAAGAGACTTCAAGGTAAAGGTATTGCAGACCAAAGAAGAGAAATTGCCAGAGGTTTAGAGGAGAGTGTAGATGTACTAAACAAAGCGGGGATTAATTCCCAGGAAGCTTCTGCGCTTATTGTAATTACCCAACACTACGATACTTTACAATCCATTGGATCAGACACCAACAGTAATTTAATACTCTTGCCGAATAATCCAAATGCCGCAAGTAATATGCTGAATGATATGGTAACAAGTTTAGTAGCTGCTAATAAGATTCAAGCAGCAGACGAGAAAAACAACAAAACAGAATAAAAAGAAAAAGCGGCTAAATAGCCGCTTTTTTTATTTTGTCTTCTCTGTATCTTCGTCGTCGTCCTTTGTAGCAGATTTAAATTCTTTAATTCCGCTTCCGAGTCCTCTCATCAATTCCGGTATCTTTCTTCCACCGAATAACAATACTACGACCAAAACAATAAGGATCCATTCGTATCCTCCCAAAAATAAAAAGTGGTTCATAACTTAAATTTATGTGACAAATATATGAAAACTCTTTCTATGGAGTCTCAAATTATTAATTATTACCTTCAATACTACCTCCTAATACCTTTTTCTCATTCAAAACTTCCGGTTGACCCCTGTATTCAATACTACCGCCAAATTTTACTTGGGCATTTAGTATGTTATAAACACTGACCTGAGCTATACCACCGGACATAGCCATAACATCCGCGTTCGAACAATTCAAATCAAAGGCATCTACGGAAGCACCTGTATTTACGGTTAACTTTAACATAGTTGCGAGTCCTTGAATATTAATACTTCCACCGCTAACCGCTCTTAAAACGACCAATCCAGTTTCTAATCTACCATCAAAAGTAGCGCCTTCTTGCACCCTAACTTCAATTTTCTTTTGATCGAGATTCGCATTTAAAGACACCTGTGATCCTTGATTGATATCAATTACTTCGATACTGTCTTTGACCACGACCTTTATATCGTAATTTCTCTCTTCCAACAGACCTGATAGGCTTACACTCAATCTAACTTTACCATCTTCGCTGCTGACATTAATTTTATCTGCATCGCTTCCAGTAATAATTATTTCATTCTCGGAACCATTTTCAATATGAACCTCGAGGCCGCTTACGATTCTCAATTCTTCATAACGATCAATCGCTTGTCCTTTAACAGCAAAAGACACCATAAAAATTAGGGATAATAAGAAAAACTTTTTCACAATCTAAAAATTTAATTTACTCAATAACGTAAAATCTAAATGTTTACGCTCTAAATCTGTATTCTTTACTTTCACTTTTACCAAATCTCCTAATTGGTATAAATTCTTGGTACTCTGGCCAACCAAGGCGTATTGCTCCTCGCTAAAGACATAATAATCATCTTTTATATCTCGTATTCGAACCATACCTTCACATTTATTTTCCGAAATCTCAACATATATTCCCCATTCCGTAACTCCGGAAATAACACCTTCAAATTCTTGATCTTTGTGATCTTCCATGTATTTGACTTGCATGTATTTTATGCTGTCTCGTTCCGCTCGAGACGCCAACTGTTCCCGTTCGGAACAATGTCCACATTTTTCTTCAAATGAATCGCTATTTGGAGATTTACCCCCATCTAAATAATGTTGCAGTAGACGATGGGTCATCACATCTGGATATCTTCTAATAGGTGAAGTAAAGTGAGAATAATAATCAAATGCCAAACCGTAGTGACCTATGTTTTTGGTAGTATATTCCGCTTTAGACATGGTTCTTATGGCAAGTGTCTCAACCATATTTGACTCTGCTTTGCCAGCGACATCACTCAACAAGGTATTTAAACTTTTAGAAATTTTGTTTCTAGAAGAAGTGTCAATTCCGTATCCAAACTTGTGAACCAAATTATTTAAAGCTTCTAATTTATCTATATTAGGCTCATCGTGAACTCTATAAATAAAGGTTTTTCCTGAAGGTTTCCCTTTAGCCTCGCCAATAAATTGAGCTACTTCCCTATTTGCCAATAACATAAATTCTTCAATTAATTTATTTGCATCCAGAGAGCGTTTAAAAAACACTCCAATCGGATTGGCTTCCTCATCTAAATTAAATTTAACTTCTACTTTATCAAAGGTTAATGCTCCTTTATTGAGGCGTTTTTGCCTTAGAATTTTTGCCAATTTATCCAGATCTAAAACCGCAGGACTCAGAGCGTGCTCTTTACCTTCTATAATTTCTTGAGCGTCTTCATAAGCGAATCTCTGATCGGAATAGATTACAGTCCTTCCAAACCATTTATCTACAACCTCCGCCTTTTCATTTAATGTAAACAGAGCAGAAAAACACAATTTCTCCTCATTAGGTCTTAAACTACAGACATTATTAGACAAAATTTCAGGAAGCATAGGAACTACCCTATCGACTAAATAAACCGATGTGGCTCTGTCAAATGCTTCATCATCTAGCAAAGTACCTTCTTGCAGATAGTGAGAAACATCTGCAATATGCACTCCAATGCGTTTTAAACCATTATCTAAAACCTCATACGACAATGCATCATCAAAGTCTTTTGCGTCTTTAGGATCTATTGTAAAAGTCAATACATCCCGCATATCTCTGCGCTTTGCAATCTCTTGTTCTGTAATCTCGATAGGTAGTTTACTCGCATAGTGTTCTACCTCTTCTGGAAAATCGTAAGGCAATCCATAATCCACCAAAATAGAATGCATTTCGGTTTGATGTTCTCCTGGTTTACCCAATACCTTGGTGATCTTAGCGAATGGAGATTTTGACTTACTAGGCCAATCGACTATTTCTGCAACAACCTTATCTCCGTTTAAAGCCCCATTAAAATCCGACTTTTTGATAAATAAATCCGCATACATTTTATTGTCATCGGCTACGACAAATCCAAAGTTTTTATTCTCTTGAAGTACGCCTACAAATTCGGTTTTATATCGCTCCGTAATGGATACGACATCCCCCTCCATTTTACCATTTCTCTTTCGTTTGTATACGTATACTTGAACGGTATCTTTGTGTAGTCCATTATTTATATTTCTCGATGGAATAAATACATCATCTTCAAAATCCTCACAAATAAAATATGCATTACCATTACTAGTAACATCTAATACACCAGTGTGGTAGTGGTCTTTGGCATTTAAAATATATTTCCCTCTTGATTCTTCTTTAATTCTTCCATTAGCCTGCATTTCTGCAAGCTTTTTTAAAATTTGATTTCGACCATCACTATCTTCTATTTTTAAGCTAGCTGCAATCTGTTTATAATTCAAAGGAGTTTTATTTTGGGTGGAAAAAACCTTTAAAATCTTTCGATTCAAATCCTTGATCACCCTTCCCTTCTTCTTATATATATTTCTTTTTTTCTTTGTCATATTCTATATTTCAATTCAAGTTACAAATAATACTTCTCGATTAGATATAATATTCGTTAAATCAAAGTTACTTGAGTTTTCAACATTATATAATATTATTATTCTTTCTTTTAAAAATTAAAAAAAAAATATAATGAACATTATATAGTGTTAACATGTACAAAAACTTTATTGAATTTATTTTAAGTGAGTTTTTTTAAATAATTGTTAACATATTGTTAATTGGAAACATTCTTATTTTTAGTCGATTACAGAAACCTTAGCGCTTAAAATTATTTTAATAAACATTAATTCGTTGATAAATATTTATTGAATTGGATTTTAATAACCACCCTTTTTTTCGTGTATAACTTGTGTTAAAATTCTAACAATAAAATTTGTTTTTTCAGTTGCAGTTTTGGTTTGTAAAAAATATTGAGACGAGCAAATTTGTTTTTCAAAAGTATTTAGAATCTATCAACAATTTGTAAATTTAGGTAATGAATTGATTTTTAAGGATTAATAATTTTATTTATTAAAAAACCAAAATACCTGTTAATAACTCATATTTATTAACTTTATACCCTCAAAAAAACAATATTATGACAATAGCAATTGGTAATGACCACGCGGGTACAGAATACAAATTTGAAATAATTAAAATGTTAGAATCTGCTGGCCACAAGGTAATAAATTTTGGTACAGACTCTAGTGATAGCATGGATTATCCAGACTCTATTCATCCAGTTGCAGACGCTGTAGAATCTGGTGAAGCTAAGTTTGGAATTATTTTATGTGGAAGTGGAAATGGTGCTCAAATGACTGCCAATAAACACCAAGGAATTCGAGCAGGACTCTGTTGGAATAATGAGTTGGTTCAATTGACTAGACAGCATAACGATGCAAATATTTTGACCATTCCTGCTAGATTTGTTTCAGTACACCAAGCACTAGGTTTCGTAGATTTATTCCTCAACACAGAATTTGAAGGAGGAAGACATCAGAATAGAGTAAATAAAATTTCTTGTGCCTAAACTAGATTTTAAAATAAAGTCTTTTGCCGAGCTCGATACAAAAGAGTTATACGAAATTCTATCTCTGCGTTCAGAGGTCTTTGTGGTAGAACAAGATTGTGTTTATCAAGACATGGATTTTAAAGATCAAGTAGCTTTTCATATTTGTGGTTATCAGGGAGGCGAATTGGTTGCTTATACAAGAGTTTTTGGGCCGGGAGAATATTTTGATCAAACTAGTATAGGTAGAGTTTTGGTTAAAATGAGCCATAGAAAAAAGGACTTTGGTATCCAGATTATGCAATCCTCTATCCGTTATCTAGAGCGAATGTATCAGGGAAAGGATATCAAAATTTCCGCTCAAAGTTATTTAGAAAGATTTTATAAGTCTCTTGGATTTACTCCCACAGGTAAGACTTATTTAGAGGATGGAATACCCCATATGGAAATGATTAAAACCGTTTGATATGAAACAAATATTTTTTCTTTTACTACTATTTTTTAGTTTAAATAGTTTTGGACAAGTCCCACCGAGTAGTGTTGGAGATACTTCTACAATTGCTCCGTCAAAATTTGTTCCTGCACCTTATATAAATTACAGTAGATCTATTGGATTTGCTGGAGGTGTAGTTCCTATGTATATGTGGAATATCAATAAAAAAGATACTATTTCACCTCAATCTTTAGTGGGAGGTTTAGGAATTTACTCCACAAACAAAACCTATTTTGTTATGGGTTTTGCCAAATTGTACTTAAACGAAGACAAGTGGCGTATAATGGCAGGCGGAGGTAATGGAAATATTAATTTTCAAGTTTTTGTCTCAAACATTATCAATAATTATATCGATTATAGCACAGATGCTTGGTTCTTTAAAACGATTTTAGAACGTAAGATTACAGATAATTTGTACGGAGGTATTGTCTATATGTACACCAGTTTTGGAACTGTATTTGATATATTATCGGATCGCGAAATATCGAGTCAATTTCACAGTCCTGGACTTATTTTAGAGTTTGACAATAGAGATAATGTCTACTATCCATACGGAGGTAATTTAATTTCTATGGAATGGAATTCTTATCCGACCTGGTTATCGAATGACCAGAGCTCTAATATTCTCACAGTCTCTGCAAACAAATATTGGGCAATGAGGTCTAAAAAAGATGTTTTTGCAGCTCGAATTTACGGTCAGTTTGGTCTTGGTGAAATTGGTTTTAATCAAGAAATTGTGGCTATGGGAACAGATTTACGAGGATATACCCAAGGGAAATATAGAGGAGAAGGTCTCTTTGATTTTCAGGGAGAATATCGCTATAATATTTCGGAAAAATTTGGTCTTGTCGGTTTTGGAGGATTAGCCACTATTTACGGATCGGATAACGAGGATTTCAATGGACTTTTACTCCCGAGTATTGGAACTGGGATACGCTTTAATGTTTTTCCATCAAACCATATGAACATCGGATTGGATGTCGCTGCGGGAAGAGATGACTGGGGCGTGTACTTTAGAATAGGAGAAGCCTTCTAACACAAGTTTCATTTAAGCACTTATCATTATAATAAAAGCCTTTAAAATGCCATTTTACTTAGGCTAAATATTTCGTTTTCAAGCATTAACGAATACTACAATTTTCAGTAATGTTCTACTAAAAAATTACGTAATTTAGCCCTCAGAGATAAAAAAATATCACAGAATGGCACAAGATACAAAAGAAAAAGAGGCTAAATTAAAAGCCTTAAAGCTCACCTTAGACAAACTGGATAAAACCTACGGAAAGGGAGCTGTAATGAAAATGGGAGATGTCGTACACGAGGATGTAGACACAATTTCTTCAGGATCTTTAGGATTAGATTTAGCACTCGGTGTTGGAGGTTACCCAAGAGGTAGAATTGTGGAAATTTACGGACCGGAATCTTCTGGTAAAACCACCTTGACAATACATGCAATTGCCGAAGCTCAAAAAGCAGGTGGAATTGCTGCCTTTATTGATGCAGAACACGCTTTTGATAGATATTATGCAGAGAGTTTAGGTGTAGATATTGACAATTTAATCATTTCTCAGCCAGATCACGGAGAACAAGCCTTAGAAATCGCTGAAAACTTAATTCGTTCTGGAGCTATTGATATTATAGTAATTGACTCGGTTGCCGCACTTACTCCAAAGAGTGAAATTGAAGGTGAAATGGGGGATTCGAAAATGGGTCTTCACGCGCGTTTAATGTCTCAAGCTTTGAGAAAGTTAACGGGTACCATAAGCAAAACGAATTGTACCGTAATCTTTATCAACCAACTCAGAGAGAAGATTGGTGTTATGTTTGGAAATCCAGAGACAACAACTGGTGGTAATGCATTGAAGTTTTACGCATCTGTTCGTTTGGATATCAGAAGAAGAACTCAGATAAAGGATGGAGATCGCGTAATAGGTAATGCTACAAAAGTAAAGGTGGTTAAGAACAAGGTTGCTCCACCGTTTCAGCAAGCTGAATTTGATATAATGTACGGTGCCGGAATCTCTAAGGTCGGTGAGATTTTAGATATTGGTGTGGACTACGGGATTATCAAAAAGAGCGGATCGTGGTTTAGTTATGGAGAGACCAAACTAGGTCAAGGACGAGATGCTGTCAAAGGTTTAATCAAAGACAACCCAGAATTAGCGGAAGAACTCGAAAACAAAATTGTGGAAGCAATTGAAAATCAAGAATAAAAATTAAGCTCCGAAAGGAGCTTTTTTTTGCTCTATGTTGCGCGTATAGCTTAATTTTGAATAAAATTAGAATATGCTCGAGCTAAAATCAATTTCTTTCAGTTACGGTGAGAAGCAAATACTAAAGGATATTTCTTTCTCCTTGAAACAAGGCGAATATCTCGCAGTAGTTGGGCCCAGTGGTTGTGGTAAAAGCACTTTATTAGAATTAATATACGGTTTATTAGCTCCTAGTCACGGCGAAATTTTTCACAGAGAAGTAAAACTTTTAGGACCTGAATTTTATTTGGTTCCAGGAGAGCCGTTTATGAAATATCTCCCCCAAGATTTTGATTTGATGCCCTATATTTCGGTTGCTGAGAATGTTGGAAAATATCTGAGTAACCAAGACCCAAAAAAGAAAGAACGGCGAATTAGAGAACTTTTAGATGTGGTTGAAATGGGAAGTTATTTCAATTCAAAAGTCAAGCATCTAAGCGGTGGTCAAAAGCAACGTGTCGCTCTGGCGAGAGTACTTGCAAAGGAACCGGAAATACTGCTTTTGGACGAGCCTTTTAGTCATATCGATAATTTTAAAAAGAACAGTCTCAGAAGAAGTCTTTTTCGATATTTAAAAGAGCAAAAGGTTTCTTGTTTGGTCGCTACACACGATACTACTGATGCTCTTTCTTTTGCCGATAGAACCATGGTTATTGACGATTGCAAAATCATTGCAAACGATATTCCCTCAGAGCTTTACCACAAACCGAAAACAAAATACATCGCTTCTTTTTTTGGCGATGTAAACCAATTGAACGGAGAATTAGTTGACTTGGATACACGAGAAGATTATCTCTTATACCCCAATGAATTGAGGCTAAGCAAGTCTGGAATTCAAGTGGAAGTTATAGCTAGCTATCTCAAAGAAGGCCAGTTTTTAATAGAGTCTAAAATGGACACAGAAATTATTTATTTTATGTGTGACACCTCTCTTGATGTCGGCTCTAGACATTTTATCCGTCCAAGCGGTAACTATTGGAAAAAGAGAATCGTCTCGAAAGCTTAGACCCCCGTGCTTCCGAATCCACCCTCTCCCCTGTCTGTTTTGTCCAAGGATTCCACAACAGACCAGGCAACTTGTTCGTGTTTTGCTATTACTAGTTGTGCAATTCGTTCCCCATCTTCTATGAGAAAGGGTTCTTTAGAGAGATTTACGAGTATCACTCCTATTTCTCCGCGATAATCGGCATCGATGGTTCCTGGAGAATTCAGTACAGTTATCCCCTTTTTTGCTGCTAGACCAGACCTAGGTCTTACCTGAGCTTCAAATCCTTTGTCTAAAGCCATATACAAGCCTGTAGGTATAATACATCTATCTAGTGGCAACAATTCCACAGCCTTATCGAGATTTGCTCTCAAATCCATTCCCGCGGATCTGGATGTTTCGTATTTTGGAAGGTCGTGCTTGGATTTATTTATAATTTCAACAGTCATAATTAGGGTTTAAACTTTTTTTAAAATTTTATTTATGGTAGCTCTTTCTGCGAAAAACAAGATGGAGACAAAAGCCAGAATTCCTAGACATCCCAAAATATAATTATTTTTAAAGTTGTAAAAGTGTAGAAAACTAAAACCAATACCAAATAACAAATAAAGAGAAATCCGCAGGTATTCGTAAGGCACTAGATAATGTCTTCTTCCCAACACAAAAGAAATTAGCATCATCACACCATAGGCTACAAATGTTGCCCATGCTGCCCCGAAATAACCCAATACAGGAATAGATGTAAAGAGAAATACAATAGTAATTACGGCACCAAAAACAGAAATATACATGCCATATCGTGTTTTATTAGTCATTTTATACCAGACGGAAAGGTTGTTATAAATCCCCAAAAATAAATTTGCTGCTAAAATAATAGGAACGATGCCTAAAGCATCCATATAATCGGGAGACCGGAGCAAAAGTCCAGCTATAGGTTCAATAAACACCACTACAAAAAGCATAAATATTACGCCTAAAATTGTAAACCATTTAGTGACTATGGCATAGGTTTGCTTTGCGTTTTCAGACTTTGCCAGATTAAAGAAAAACGGCTCCGCTCCTAGCCTAAACGCCAAAATATACAGCATCATGATAACCCCAATTTTATAGGCCCCTGCATATGCACCCATTGCTTCTGGCCCCAAAAGCTTATCCAATACAAGTTTATCTAAGTTTTCGTTGGTAGTAAAAGCCAAACCTGCAACTAGGACAGGCCATGCATAAGACATCATTTTTTTCCAGAGAGACCAATCAAAAGCCCACTCTACCTTGCGAATAACAGATAGCAAGCAAAAGAATGTAAACCCACTAGCAATCAAATTAGCAATAAAAATATAACCCTCTTTTAGATTTGGATCATAGAAGGATATGGTCTTTCCTCCCTCTGTCCACTGGGGTAGATAGACCAAAAACAAAACATTAAATACCCCAAAAATAAGTGCGTTGAGAACTTTGTAGAGAGAATAGGATTTGGATTTACCCAAAACTCTCAGGTAAGCAAAAGGGATCACCATTACGGTATCTAAAATTGCAATACTTATCAACAGCTGAAAGTAGATCGCTCTGTCAAAACCCATAAACGCAGAAATTGGTTCAGCGTAGAGTAGTAAAACGATCAAAGCCATCAAGGCGGTAGCCAGTAAGCTGATAAAAGAAGTTGAAAAAACAGATAAAGGCTTCTTTTCGGTATTGTAAAACCTAAAAAAAGCAGTTTCCATACCGTAAGTCAACAGGACATTTAAATAAGCGATATATACATAAAAACTGGTGTTGACAGAGAACTCCGAGGTGGTGAGTTTATCGGTAAACAAGGAAATCAAAACGATATTAATCGCCCTTGGTAGCACCGCTGCAAGTCCGTAGGTTACGGTGTCTTTAAAAAAGGATTTTAGCTTAGTCAATAGCGTAAATTTCTGTTCGAATTTAGCCATTATCTCCATTAAAGCATAATATATTTGTATCTTTAATAGAGGAATCGAATCCTTAAAGGGATAATAAATACTGCAAAAGTCAGTAGAATGTTTAATTTTGACACAAAAAAAATGAGTCGACCTAAAATTGCTGTTTTTGGAGGAGGAAGTTGGGCTACAGCTATAGTTAAGATGCTCACGGAGAATATAGATGAGATAGGATGGTATATGAGAAGTGATTCCGCTATTCGACATATCGAAAAACACGGACACAACCCCAACTATTTATCTTCTGCAGAAATAGACCCTCAAAAACTAAAGCTCTCTCACGATATAAACGAATTGATGGAATACGCAGACCTTGCTATTTTTGCTATTCCTTCGGCATTCGTTCACAGCGAATTACAAAAGCTTAACGTCAGTCTAGCGGATAAGCTAATTTTTTCTGCCATAAAAGGAATTGTTCCAGAGACGGGACTCATCGTCGGTGAGCACTTTCACGAAGTTTACGATATACCTTACGATCAAATAGGAGTAATTACAGGACCTTGTCACGCGGAAGAAGTGGCTATGGAGCGATTGTCTTATTTGACCATTGCTTGTAGAAACGAAGAAAAAGCGGAAGAGCTTTCCGAGTATTTGACTAGTTTTTATATACGATGTAAGATATCTGACGACATTATAGGAACGGAATATGCTGCAATGTTGAAAAATATTTATGCGATTTCAGCGGGTATTGCTCACGGTCTTGGCTACGGAGACAACTTTCAATCGGTTTTGATGTCAAATTCTATTCGAGAAATGAAGCGATACATCAAAAAGATGCACAAGATGAAGCGGAATATTAATAATTCTGCCTACTTGGGAGATCTTTTGGTTACTGGCTACTCTACCTTCTCTAGAAATAGAATGTTTGGAAATATGATAGGTAAGGGCTATACAGTGAAATCTGCAAAAATGGAGATGTCTATGGTTGCAGAAGGATATTACGCCACAAAAAGTGCCTTTATTCTAAATCAAACCCACCAAGCTAATACTCCAATAATCGATACGGTTTACCGAATTTTATACCAAGGAAAGGACGCCAAAAGAGAGATGGCTCAGTTGACGGAACTATTGGACTAGTCTATTCTAAATCCAGGATGACCAATTTCAGGAATGAGGTTCAAGGACTCTTTGTTAACAGTAGCTCTTTTGAACTCAAATTGCTTGTCATACATTTTGCTATCACAAAAATAGGTGACATTAAAGAGGTTGTCCATTTTTTCTAACAAATCCTCTTGTAAGAGCTCTACCTTTGCTGCGCTATGTGCGGGAAGAGATTCAATTTTGTGTCTCATCAGCGAGGTTTCTTTTCCGATATCTTCGTTAAAACCTTTGGAGACTATAAGCACCAAATCCAAGTTTTTTTCTCCAGTATTTATTAAATAAGCATACCAGTCCTCACACTGAAAATCCTCATTGTATTGAGAGACAATTGCCATACTCAGGTTTTTCACCTCGGGTATATCAATATCTTTTCTCATAAAACGGACTTAAATTGTTCTAAAAATCTAGTGTCATTTTCGTAAAACATACGAATGTCAGGTATTTGATACAACAACATGGCAATTCTCTCGATTCCCATACCAAAAGCGTAACCAGTATATTCGTTAGGGTCAATATTTGCGTTTTTCAAGACATTTGGGTCTACCATTCCACAGCCCATAATTTCTAACCAACCGGTTCCCTTTGTAATTCTGTAGTCTGTTTCCGTTTCTAGTCCCCAATAAATATCTACCTCTGCACTAGGCTCGGTAAATGGAAAATAAGAGGGTCTCAAGCGAATTTTACTCTTTCCAAACATCTCTTTGGTGAAATAGAGCAAAGTTTGCTTAAGGTCAGCAAAAGAAACATCTTTATCGATATATAAACCTTCCACTTGGTGGAATATACAATGGGCTCTTGCTGAAATGTCTTCATTTCTAAAAACACGACCTGGAGAAAGTGTTCTAATCGGTGGTTTGTGAGACTCCATATATCTAGTTTGAACCGACGAAGTGTGAGTTCTCAACAAAATATCTGGGTTTTTTTCAATAAAAAAAGTGTCCTGCATATCCCTTGCTGGGTGGTATTCCGGCAGGTTTAATGCAGTAAAATTATGCCAGTCATCTTCGATTTCTGGACCTTCGGACACATTGAAACCAATTTTTGAGAAGACCTCAATAATCTGATTTTTCACTAGAGAGATAGGGTGTCTTGACCCGAGCTCTATTGGCTCAGAAGGTCTTGTTAAATCTCCGAGCGAAGATTTCGTTTGGGCCTGCTCCAAACCGGATTTAAAATCATTTATCTTATTGTTGGCAGAAACCTTAAGTTCATTTAATGCTTGACCAAAGTCCTTTTTCAATTGGGGCTCTACATTTTTGAATTCAGCAAAAAGATCGGTCAACACACCTTTTTTACCTAGAAACTTAATTCTAAACTTTTCTAATTCCTCATGAGATTCAGTTTCGAACTGTTTAACCTCTTCAATTAAGGCTTTTACCTTGTCCAGCATTGTCTTTTTCTTAAGATATTGGGTGCAAATTTAAGTTATTTTGTTTACATAATCCATTAGAAGTTAAGACTTGTTTTTTAGCCAATAAGGTAGTTTACTAAATCGATTTCGTTTTTTTCAAAATATTGGGTCAAAAGGAAAATCGAATTAGTTTATTAGCTATATTTGCGTCAAAATTTAAAAATTTAATAATTTTCAGACCTTATATTATGGAATCTAAAATTAACGCCTTTATGGAAGAAGTAAAAACTAGGAATGGCCACGAGCCAGAGTTTTTACAAGCGGTTCAGGAAGTTGCTGAGACAGTTATTCCTTATATCGCTAAACACGATGTTTATCACGGGAAAAATATTTTGATGCGTATGGTAGAACCAGAGCGCAGCATTACATTTAGAGTTCCTTGGGTAGATGATCAAGGAGAGGTAAGAGTAAACAGAGGATATCGTATCGAAATGAACTCGGCTATCGGACCTTACAAAGGTGGATTGCGTTTTCATCCTTCTGTTGACATGAGTATTCTTAAATTTTTGGCTTTTGAACAAGTTTTCAAAAACTCGTTGACTACTCTTCCAATGGGAGGTGGAAAAGGAGGTTCTGATTTTGACCCTAAAGGAAAATCAGATGACGAAATTATGAGATTCTGTCACGCATTTATGGCTGAATTGTTCCGTCATATTGGCCCTAATACAGATGTACCAGCAGGAGATATTGGAGTAGGAGCTAGAGAAATAGGATTCCTATTTGGTATGTATAAAAAAATCAAGAATGAATTTACTGGAGTTTTAACTGGTAAAGGTCTTTCTTGGGGTGGATCACTTATTCGCCCAGAAGCAACAGGATATGGTGCGGTTTATTTTGCAGCATCTATGCTAAAGACAAAAGACGAGAGTTTCGAGGGTAAGAGAGTTGTTATCTCTGGTTCTGGAAATGTAGCTCAATTTGCAGCTGAAAAGGTGTTACACCTTGGAGGAACTGTTCTTACGGTATCGGATTCTTCAGGTTATATTCTGGATGAGGAAGGAATCGACGAAGAGAAGCTCGCTTATATCATGGAGCTTAAGAACGAAAAACGCGGAAGAGTAAATCAATATGTGGATCGTTATCCAAATGCGAAATTCTTTAAAGGAGAGCGCCCATGGTCTGTAAAATGTGATGTTGCTTTGCCTTGTGCAACTCAAAATGAGTTAAACGGAGAGGAAGCACTGCAGCTTATCGAAAATGGTCTTATGGCTGTTTCCGAAGGGGCAAACATGCCGAGTACTCCAGAGGCAGTTCACGCTTTCCAAAAGCACAAAGTTCTCTTCGCACCAGGAAAAGCTTCCAATGCCGGTGGAGTTGCAACTTCAGGTTTGGAAATGACTCAAAACTCTTTGCGTTTTAACTGGACCAGAGAGGAAGTAGATACAAAACTCAAGCAAATCATGGAGGATATTCACGATGCTTGTATTGAGTATGGTACTGGTGAAGATGGATATATCGACTATGTAAAAGGAGCAAATATTGCTGGGTTTGTAAAAGTAGCAGATGCTATGCTAGCTCAAGGAGTAGTTTAGTCCTAGAACAAATAATACTATTGCAAAAAGCCTCGAATACTTCGAGGCTTTTTTTGTTTAATTTTGAGCCATGTCTGAGTCGCTAAGGAAAATAATTCACGTGGATATGGATGCTTTCTATGCATCTGTGGAGCAATTAGACAATCCAAACCTTCGCGGAAAACCAATAGCCGTTGGAGGAGGAGCAGACCGAGGTGTCGTGGCTGCCGCTAGCTACGAAGCGAGAGTATTTGGGGTCAGGAGCGCCATGCCCTCCAAAAAAGCCAAAATTTTATGTGAGGATCTGATTTTTGTAAAACCTAGGTTCGATCGCTACAAGGAAATCTCTCAAAAGATTCGTGCTGTTTTTTTCGAATATACGGACTTGGTAGAACCTCTAAGCTTGGATGAAGCTTATCTAGACGTTACTTCCAACAAAAAAGGGCACCAATCTGCAACGCTTTTGGCAACAGAAATTAGGGAGCGAATTCATTCTGAAACCGGGCTAAATGCCTCGGCAGGAATCTCCATAAATAAGTTTATTGCCAAAATAGCATCTGACATAAACAAACCCAAGGGTCAAAAAACGGTTGAACCTCACGAGGTTTTAGACTTTATTTCAAAACTTGAGATTAGAAAGTTTTACGGAGTAGGGGAGAAGACTACCCAAAAGATGTATCAACTAGGTATTTTTACAGGACGAGATTTACGTGAAAAGAGTATGGAATATCTCGAAACACATTTTAAAAAGAACGCCGAATATTACTACAATATTTCAAGGGGAATTCACAACAGTGAGGTCATTCCGGAACGCAAGAGAAAGAGTATGGCCGTCGAAACAACCTTCCAAACCAATTTGAGTAGCGAAATACTACTCGAAGAACCGCTAAAACGAATTTCCGCCACCTTATTCTCAAGAATTGAGGCCGCCAAAATAAAAGGCAGGACTTTGACCCTCAAATTAAAATACAGAGATTTTACACAAGCCACGCGAAGTAAAACCGTGGATTACTATATTTACACAGAACAAGAAATATTTGCCTTGGCTAGAGATTTGTTATTTCAAGAGAAAATTCAAGATTCGGTTCGACTCATCGGATTGAGCCTCACGAATCTCAACAATGAAAAAACAGATAAAGGTCCAGTGCAATTGACATTAAGATTTTAATCATGAAGTGGAGTTATTGGGAAAGAGAGACCTGGTTTAAGGATCTAGACTTGGCAGTTATAGGGTCAGGAATAGTAGGTCTTACAACCGCTATTTATTACAAACAAAAACACCCGGACAAAAAGGTTGTCGTTTTGGAAAAGGGTAGTCTTCCCAAAGGAGCTAGCACAAAAAATGCGGGCTTTGCTTGTTTTGGCTCTGTCTCTGAGATTTTGAGTGATTTAAATACCCATAGCCACCAAGAAGTTGTGGATCTCATCGAAAAAAGATGGAAGGGACTGACTCGCTTGCGATCGCTTTTGGGAGACCAAAATATCGATTACAAAAATTGGGGAGGCTACGAACTCTTTACAGACAATCAAGAAGAATTATACCAGCAATGTCTCACTGCTATTCCAGAAATTAACGAATTACTCCAGCCTGTTTTTGGGAAAGAAGTTTTTAGAACTACCAGTAACGATCAGGGCTTTCAAAAAGTCCAAGACAAGTTGCTTTTTAATAGCGTCGAAGGACAAATTAATACAGGTTCCATGATGAGCACCCTTCTTTCAAAAGCGAGGGAAGTAGGGGTTGAGGTATTTTTTGGACTAGAGGTGGAGGCTATAGAGTCCGGAAGCATTTCTTTGGCTCAAGGAGATAAAATTCAAGCGAATAAAATAGCTGTTTGTACCAATGGATTTGGTTCCAAATGGATAGGAGAGGAGGTGGTTCCCGCAAGAGCACAAGTGCTTATAACCAAGCCCATACCAAACCTTAAAATCCAAGGGACCTTCCATCTCGACGAGGGCTATTACTACTTTCGTAATATTGATAATCGCGTGCTTTTAGGAGGGGGCAGAAACTTAGATTTCCAAGGAGAAAAAACAGATGAATTTGGATTTAACAATAAGATTCAAGACAGTCTGACTCAGCTACTAGAAGATTCAATTTTACCAGGTCAAAAGTTCGAAGTCGACAGCAGATGGACCGGAATTATGGGGGTTGGATCACAGAAATCACCAATAATTAGAGAGCTTGAACCCAATGTGTTTTGTGGACTGAGGCTAGGTGGTATGGGAGTTGCTCTAGGGAGTGAAGTAGGTTATGAATTGTCCAATCTCCTGTAAATGAACTCCGAAGAAAAAAATCACCTACTCAAATATTGCGAGCGTGAGGTCGAAGATAAATTAGAGCGTATTCAAAGCGAAATCGAAAGGGGAAAACAGGCCTTAAGCGGCGAATCAAAAAGCTCAGCAGGCGA
>JBELHR010000007.1:2155-3311 GCA_042091275.1 Flavobacteriaceae bacterium | reverse complement strand
CCAAAAAGCCCGCTTGGCGCGGGCTTGATAGGAAAAACTATTGGGGATCTCAACTCCTTCAACGGAGAAAAAATCGAGGAAATTTTTAATTAGCGAGTTCACGGAAACCCATATTGTAAAGGGTAAATCCGTAAATATCGGCATATTGCTCTATGGTCTTGGAAACTGGAGTTCCAGCTCCGTGTCCTGCGTCTGTTTCAATACGAATCAACACTGGATTTGGCCCAGCTTGTTTTGCCTGTAATTCAGCAGCAAATTTAAACGAGTGAGCAGGAACAACACGATCGTCGTGGTCTCCTGTTGTAACCATAGTTGCAGGGTATTCCACCCCTTCGCGAACATTGTGAACTGGAGAATATCCCAATAAGTACTTAAACATTTCTTCAGATTGCTCAGAAGTTCCATAATCGTAAGCCCATCCTGCACCAGCAGTAAAGGTATGGTAACGCAACATATCCAAAACTCCTACAGCAGGAAGAGCTACTTGGAACAATTCAGGTCTCTGGGTCATACAAGCTCCGACCAAAAGCCCACCATTAGACCCTCCTCTAATTGCTAAATATTCCGATGAGGTATATTTTTCCTGAATCAGATATTCTGCAGCGGCGATAAAGTCGTCAAAAACATTTTGTTTGTCTGTCTGAATACCTCCGATATGCCACTCTTTTCCGTATTCTCCACCTCCGCGAAGATTGGCAACAGCATAAACCCCTCCTTGTTCTAGCCAAACCGAATTAGCGATGGAGAAGCTCGGAGTTAGACTGATGTTAAACCCTCCGTATCCGTATAAAATAGTAGGGTTATTTCCGTTGAGGTCAAGACCTTTTTTATAGGTGATTATCATAGGAACCTTTGTTCCATCTGCCGAATTATAAAACACTTGCTTGGATTCGTAGTCTTCCGAGTTAAAGTCCACATCAGGCTTGATATAGGCTTTAGAAACTCCAGTTTTTGGGTCAAATTGATAGCTGGTACTCGGTGTGGTATAATTTGAGAAAGAATAATAGAGAACCTCATCTTTTTCTTTTCCGCTAATACCGGAGGCACTTCCAACTCCTGGAAGTTCGACTTCTCTAACTAAAACTCCATCAAAATCGTATTGTTTTACTTTAGAAATCGCATCGACCATATACTCGGCAAAAAAGTAGTTTGACCC
>JBELHR010000007.1:0-2055 GCA_042091275.1 Flavobacteriaceae bacterium | reverse complement strand
GTTTTACTTTAGAAATCGCATCGACCATATACTCGGCAAAAAAGTAGTTTGACCCGCTACTCAAGCTCAAAACATGTTCTGTCTCTGGAATGATCTCGGTCCATAAATCATAATCTCCTTTGGACACGTCTAAAGCGATTAGTTTTTTGTTCGGAGCATCTTTATCCGTTACAAAAAACAGTCTATTTTCGTCACTTTCCGCTAGATATATATCCGAATCAAAGTTGTCCACTAAGCAAGTGAACTCTTTAGACCCTGACTCCAAATCCAACAGGTACAATTCATTTCCATATGTGGAATTAGCTGCTGAGACGAGTAAATACTTGTCATCTTCAGTAACTTGAGCGCTCACATATCGTCTTTTGTTTTCCTCACTTTGTCCAAAATATAGAACATCTTCAGACTGGTCCGTTCCAATTTTGTGATAATACAATTTGTGTTGATCCGTTTTTGCAGACAACTCCGAACCTTCAGGCTTGTCGTAACTAGAATAGAAAAAACCGTCTTCCCCTTTCCACGAAATTCCGGAAAATTTAACATCCACAATCTCTTTTTCAACTTGTTCCTTAGTTTCCGTATTCAAGACAATAATCTTTCTCCAGTCCGATCCGCCTTCAGAAATAGAATAGGCAAATAAGGAAGCGTCTTTTGAAAATGATATTCCACCCAAAGAGGTGGTTCCCTCTTCTGAAAAGCTATTTGGATCTAAAAAGACTTCTTCTTCCCCGTCAGAATTCTTTCTATACAGAACGCTTTGGTTTTGAAGACCGTTATTTTTGTAAAAATAAGTGTAAGCCCCTTCCTTAAAAGGAGTTCCAACTTTTTCATAATTCCAAAGCTCCGTAAGTCGTTCTTTGAGTTCTTCCCTAAACCCTATTTTGGACAAATAGTTTTGGGTAAAGTCGTTTTCCATACCCACCCATGCTTCTGTTTCAGCAGAGCGATCGTCTTCTAGCCAGCGGTAAGGGTCCTCGACATTTTGACCAAAATAAACATCCGTCTGTTCGATTTTTGCGGTTTGTGGGTATTTCATTTCTTGGTTGCAGGAGCAAAGACCGATAAGGCCAAGTGCCCAAATTAAATTTTTATTCATATCATTGTTTTGTAGGCTGAAACAAATATAACAAAATAGCCATTCGGAAGCCCTTATGCTTCTTTTTTAAAACTCAAAGACCAGAACCATGACGACGCTATTATCAAAACAGGATTTTTTAGACAAAGTATTTAATTTTGAACAAAGCCAAGACTGGGATCTAAAAGGAGACCTGCCTGTAATAATAGATTTTTACGCGGATTGGTGTGGGCCTTGCAAAATGATAGCTCCTATTTTGGAGGAATTGTCAGAGGAATACCAAGATCGTGTAATCATATACAAAGTCGATACAGAAAAAGAGCAAGAATTAGCTGCTGCTTTTGGGGTTCGAAGCATTCCCTCTATATTGTTTTGCCCACAAGGAGAACAACCTCAAATGGCCCAAGGAGCACTCCCAAAGCAAGAGTTTAAGCAATTATTCAAAGACATTCTAAAGGTCGAAGAAGCCTAATTCATTAAACTATTTGCAATCAAATATTCTGCGATTTGAACGGTATTTGTCGCGGCCCCTTTTCTCAAATTGTCAGCGACAACCCACATATTTAAGGTGTTGTCCTGAGATTCGTCTCTACGAATTCTTCCGACAAAAACCTCATCTCTATTGTGTGCGTTTACAGGCATAGGATATACGTTGTTGTAGACATCATCCTCCACGACAACTCCATCTGTATTGCCTAAAACCTCCATAACGTCAGAAATTTTAAAATCCCGTTCAAACTCAATGTTTAAGGATTCGGAGTGGCCTCCTGCAGTCGGAATACGCACCGCTGTTGCCGTAACAGATATACTCTTGTCTCCCAAAATCTTTTGAGTTTCATTAACCAATTTCATTTCCTCTTTGGTGTAGCCATTGTCTAAGAATACATCACAATGAGGCAAAGCATTTTTGTGAATAGGGTGGGGGTAAGCCATCTCCCCATCGATATTTTTCATTTCATTTTCAAGCTGTCTAACAGCCTTGA
>JBELHR010000084.1:0-2825 GCA_042091275.1 Flavobacteriaceae bacterium | reverse complement strand
AAAATAAAAGTACCCATGTGATTAGAAATTCACGATTGATAAAATTATTTTTTCTGAATAGAAGTATTAAGGATATAATAAAACCAGTGATAATTAGAACTCTAACTGTTTTCCTCAAAGTTTGTGCATAACTCAGGGTTCTTTCCATTCTATAATTTTTATTCAAAACGGAAAAAACGATCCATAAGACAGAACTGAAACAAAAGTTATAAATATTCGAATTTGTGAGACCTATAAAGTCATCAACTAGAAATGCGGAAAAAAAATATACAAAGGAAATAACGACGATTTCACCTAACGTAAAAAGTATCGGGAAAAACCTAGAAAATTTTTCTCTGATCAAATGGAACATTATAGCTTTTTTTGCTAAAATATAAATTTATCATTAGTAAATCATGTTGTAACCTTATATATTTGTCCAAATTGCATTTTTATGAAAAAGTTTAAAGGATTAACACATCCTTTTGTCTTGATTCTTCTGTTGGGTTTAAGTTCCTGTGTTCAAAAGGATTTGGGTCGAGACGAAATAGTTTTTACCGCTGATTTCGAATCTAATCAGAATATCGAACAAGTAGATGGATGGGTAGTTCGAGATTTTAATAACACCACAATTCTTGGTAATTTTAACAATGATGGGGCTACGTTTCACGTTCAAGAGATAGGTTCCCATGATTACATTTATGTTTCTTTAGATCTTTATGTACACGATTCTTGGGATGGGAATGCAAACGGTTTGGATCCCGATCAAGGAGACCTATGGAAAGTATCTATTCGACCGGGATTAGAATTTCCAACAAATGAAAAGTTAGTTTACACCACCTCATTTTCCAATACTGTTTGTAATTTTAATTATTGTTTTAAGCAATCGTATCCAGAAGAATTCCCTTCCATTCAAAATCCAAAAAGAGGATTTTCTTCAAGCTTACCTGGTCTTTGCAGTTTAGCCGATCAAAATGATGGGACAACTCTGTATAGAATCTCGTTTGGGTTTCCACATGATGGAAATGCTCTAATCATTCGATTTTTTGATGAGCTTTTTCAGCCAAATGCGATTGAATCACAAAAATGTGATGAAAGTTGGTCCATGGATAATTTAAAAATACGCGCAATTTCCTACGAATGAAAAATATACTAAAAATTGGATTTGTTTTACTTTTGGTTCAAACAGGTCTTAGTGCTCAAACAATTAATCTCAATGAATCTTATATTCAAAATAATTTTAGGTTAGCGCAGTTAACGGGTGATTTTGACCCCACTGTATCATTTACTGTCCTGCCACTTCATATTGGAAAAGGAGGAGTTGATTTCGATAAAGATATTTTAGGAGGGGACGACTATGGTTCTGAAATACTTTCTTTTTGGGATGAGCGAGGATTAATTAAAGTACTGCCTGTAGATTGGAATCTCGAGTTCACTTCTCATCATCCTTATAGTCGCAACAATGGAGCTATGATTCCCAATAAGGGATTTCAGCAACTATTGAGTGCTGGTATTTACGCTGAAATCGGACCTCTTTCCATTCAGTTCAAACCAGAATATGTCTATGCAGAAAATGCTCCCTTCGATGGTTTCGCCGAATCTCATTACGATGTAATTTGGGAGAGACGCTATTTCCTTTGGAATACCATTGATATGCCAGAGCGTTTTGGAGAAACTAGTTTTAATAAAATTAATTGGGGACAATCTTCTATTCGATTAAATTGGAAGAGTTTATCGCTTGGATTATCCACCGAAAATATTTGGTGGGGTCCAGGAATTCGTAATAGTATTATGATGAGTAACCAGGCTCAGGGAATGCCTCATATTACTTTCAATTCGAGAAAGCCTTTGAAAACTGGGATTGGAAATTTTGAATGGCAGTTTGCGACTGGTAGGCAAGAAGCTTCAGGATTTCTGCCTCCTGATTCTGAGCGAACAAATCAAGGGCAACCCATTTATATCCCCAAAAAGGAAGGAGATTGGATGTATTTCCAAGGATTTAATTTAGTTTATTCTCCGAAATGGACCCCTGGTCTATCGTTGGGATTAATTAAATGGAATAGTTCATATTTTGAAGATATTGAAAACTCAAAAAACTACTTTCCTGCGATAGGAGGTGTACTTAAATCAGGAGACAAACTTATTGGTAATGGTGCGATGGGAGGGTTTTTCCGATGGCTTTGGACGGATGCTAATGCAGAATTTTATGGAGGATTATATTCTAATGATTCTAAGGCAAGTATGAGAGATTTACTTTTGGATACCGATCATGCACGGGCATTTAATCTAGGAATTCAGAAAGTTTTTAAATCAAAAAGAAATTCAAGTATCAATTATTTATTCTCTTGGGAATGGACGAGCTTGGGACAGACGGGGTCCCGATTACTGCGAAATGCAGGATCTTGGTATAGACACAACTCCGTAAGGCATGGATATACAAATTACGGTGAGGTTATGGGAGCTGCTATCGGTCCGGGAAGTAATGCGCAATATTTTGGTTTAAAGAGAGTAGAGGGAACGACTCAATATGGAATTAGTTTTGAGATTGTTCAACAGGATAATGATTTCTTATATTATGCTTTTGACGACTCCAAAGACTTTAGACGCTATTGGAAGGACTTTAACTTTGGGTTAAACTACCAAAAGAAGTTTAAAAACTTATGGTTGAGCTCTGAGCTAATTTATTCTAGAAGCTTAAACTACCAATGGGAGTTAGTTGAAAATGTCAATTTACCGTATTATCAACCAGGAACAGATGTAAATAACTTTTATATTGGAGCCAAGTTGATGTATCAAATTCCAGTGGGTAATTAGTATTTCTTTGAAACTAAATTTTTAAAGAGATT
>JBELHR010000083.1:0-2831 GCA_042091275.1 Flavobacteriaceae bacterium | reverse complement strand
GATTGATCTTTACGGGCTATGTTTACGATTCTCAAACTCTAGCCGAACTTTACCACAATTGCTACGCCTATTTACACGGGCACGAATTTGGAGGAACCAACCCGACAATGATTAAAGCGATGGCCTATGGAACAGCTATCATTGCCCTAAATACAGTATTTAACAAAGAAATGTTATCCGAAGACTTGCATGGACTCTATTTTGAAAAAAATAAAGATTCAGCTTGCCAACTTATAGAGTATGCTGAAAACAACGAAAACAAAATTATAGCTCTTCGCAAAGCCTCTCAACAAGGAATAACCAATCGTTATAATTGGGATTATATTACCCAACAATATTTAAATCTCTTTTACAAGTTAAATCAGAAGTGAGGTGTTAATTGTCAAATGGTATTTGATACATCAGTTTCGCCCCAATATAAATATTATTCACATCAGTTCCTGGCTGATAATAAGGCAAGTTAACATTTTCAATTAACTCCCACTGATAGTTCAAGCTTCTTGAATAGATGAGCTCAGAACTCAACCATAAATTTTTAAACTTCTTTTGATAATTAAGTCCAAAATTGAAATCCTTCCAATATCTCCTAAAGTCTAAAGTCTCCTCAAAAGCATAGTAGAGGAAGTCATTATCCTGTTGCACTATTTCAAAACTAACACCATATTGAGTAGTTCCCTCAACACGCTTTAACCCAAAATACTGAGCATTACTTCCAGGCCCTATGGCTGCTCCCATAACCTCGCCATAATTAGTATAACCATGACGAACACTTATATGCTCATACCACGACCCTGCTTCTCTCAAAAGCCTAGAGGACGTTTGTCCCAAACTAGTCCATTCCCAAGAGAAAAGATAATCAACATTGGATTTTCTCTTAGATTTAAATACTTTTTGCACACCAACATTAAATGCTCGAGAATGATCTGTATCCAAAAGTAAATCTCTCAGGTTTGCTTTTGAATCATTCGCATAAAATTCACCATATATCTCTGCATTTGCATCTACCCACAACCATCTCATAAATCCTCCAAGAGCATTGTTGCCAGGAAACTCACCTCCACCTCCTATAAAACCATCAAATACAGGGAAATAACTCTTGGCTTTTTTAATATCCTCCAGATATGAGGAACTCCACCTAACAAAACCAAGAGAAAATCCTGGAGTCCATTTTGGCGAATAAACAAGGTTAAATCCTTGAAAATACATGGATCCTTCCTCCCTTTTAGGCACATAAACAGGCTGTCCTTGACTAATTCTATCTATCCCTGGAGGATTGAAGCCTGAGGGCTCTAACCTACCTGTCGCAAACTGCCACTCAAACGATCCTATTGCTGTATTCAGAGGTTTTCTAGAATTAAATGTAATATGTGGCATTCCTTGAGCCTGGTTACTCATCATAATACTATTTCGAATACCAGGGCCCCACCAAATATTCTCTGTTGACAGCCCCAATGAGAGGCTCTTCCAATTTAAACGAATGGAGGATTGTCCCCAATTAATTTTATTGAAACTAGTCTCTCCAAAACGTTCTGGCATATCTATTTTATTCCAAAAAACATATCTCCTTTGCCAAATAACATCATAATGAGATTCTGGAAAACCTTCAAATGGTGCATTTTCTGCATAAACATATTCAGGCTTAAATTGAATAGAAAGGGGACCTATTTCGGCATATATTCCAGCACTTAACAATTGCTGGAAACCTTTATTTGGAATCATTGCTCCATTGTTACGGCTGTAAGGATGGTGGGAGGTCAGCTCCAAGTTCCAATCTACGGGTAAAACTTTAATTAATCCTCTATCTTTCCAAAACGATAGAATTTCTGAACCATAGGTGTCTCCCCCTAGAATACTTTTATCAAAATTAACTCCACCTCTGCCAACATGAAGAGGCAAAACGGTAAAAGAAACAGTAGAATCAAACTCACCATTTAACTGTGCTAATCTGAGATTATTTTGAATATAGGATTCGTTAAGGTTTATAGTTTGAGCTATAAGACCTGTTTGACCTAAAAATAAGACTAATAAAACTTTTAAGATATTTTTCATTCGTAGGAAATTGCGCGTATTTTTAGATTATCCATAGACCAACTCTCATCACATTTCGCAGAATCTATTGCGTTAGGTTGAAACAGCTCGTCGAAAAACCGTATTATCAGGGCATTGCCCTCATGAGGAAAACCGAAAGAAATTCGATACAATGAGGTTCCATCACTTCGATCTGCCCAACTGCACAAACCTTTTAACGTTTCAGAGGAGCCTTTTTTAGGATTTTGAACAGAGGGAAACTCATCGGGATAGGATTGCTTAAAACAGTATTCAAAATTACATACAGTATTAGAAAAAGAAGTCTGGTACACTAATTTTTCATTTGTCGGGAAATCTAATCCTGGCCTAATAGCAACTTTCCATAAATCCCCTTGATCCGGTTCTAAGCCATTAGTGTTCCCATCCCAAGAATCGTGTATGTATAGGTCAAGAGAGACATATAAATAATCATGTGATCCAATTTCTTGGATATGAAAGGTTGCTCCGTCGTTATTAAAATTACCGAGAACAGACGAATTATTAAACTCTCTTATTACCCAATTATCAACTTGTTCCGAATCTTGATTACTGTCAAAATCTGTAGAAAAAACAAGCTCATCCCTGTCCAAATCTTTTTGAACACAGGATAAATGAAGTAATAACGCAAAGTGATAAAGAATTACCCTAAATTCTTTGAACTTTTTCATAAAAATGCATTTTCAACAAATATATAAGGTTCAAGGGTTATATACTAATGATAAATTTATATTTTAGCAGCAAAAAGCTATAATGTTTCAGTTGTT
>JBELHR010000082.1:0-2834 GCA_042091275.1 Flavobacteriaceae bacterium | reverse complement strand
AACTTGTTATAAGACACTACTCCGTCTGGTTAGTCCCAAAGAGGTTTCGGGATAACAGGAGGTTTTGGTCTTTTTTATTGGAATTTAGGAGGCGGTTTACGCTGGTGTCCAAAGGACTTTTTATAGAAAGGAGATCGCGGCGGCTTACATGAGTGTATATCATAGTGGTTTCCGGACGCGAATGGCCAAGGAGTTCTTGAATATATCTCAAGTCCACCCCATTTTCCATCAGATGCGTGGCGTAACTATGTCTCAAAGTGTGGGGGCTCACGTTTTTGGTGATACCCGCCGAATAGCAATTTCTTTTTAAAAAAGCCCGGATACTTGACGCGTGATACGGTTCTCCTGGTTTTCCTTCTGCAAAATAGGAAATTGGTCGGTAACAAGCAATATAATTTTGGAGTAGGGGAAGGAAGCTTTCGGCGAGCATTACATGTCGATCTTTTTTGCCTTTGCCCTGCCTTATGATCACTTGACGACGATCGATGTCTAGTTCGCTTAGTTTTAGATTTATCAGTTCAGAGACCCGCAGCCCTGAGGCGTAAATTAGGGCGGTTATGGCGCGGTGTTTGAGGTTTTTCGTGGAGCGAATCAAATCAATTACTTCTTCTTGAGATAATACTGTGGGGAGCTTGAGTTCTTTCTTTGGGGCGCGAATTTCTATGGATGGAATACCACAATTAGAGAATCGTTTTAGGAACACTTTCAGCGCAGAGATAAATTGTCTGTGGGTAGCTATTGCTATGTTTTTGGGTTCGAGAACTCGTTCGACATAGCGATCGATATCGGCCTTTTGGTAGAGGTCTAAACTCTTTCCGTTTTGAAAGAATAAAAACCCCTTTACAAAGCTGGTGTAAACCAGTTGGGTGCTATGTGAATAGCGCTTTCCGCGAAGGTAACTCGCGTAGTCTTCTAGGAGTTTTTTGGTATAGGGATGCCAGGTTGTTGAAATGGGAGTTTCTGTGGGTGAAGTGTCTTGGAAGATCTTTTGCTTCAGTGGTTTGGTTTCCACAGGAGGATCGCAGCGCCAAATCAGTCGAGCGTAAGGGGAGAGCTCACGGCGAATTAAACGGGCGTACTCTGAAGTAAATGGGACATGCCATATTTTGTCTTCTGCTCGGTAAATTCTGCCCGGAAAACCGCGTACTATCTCGACTAGTTTTGCATTGTAGCGAAAGGATATGCTCAGCCTGTTGCGATCGCCTAAAAGCAATTTGTTTAAAAAACAATAAGGCACATATTTTGGCATTTTTTTAGCACATAATATAGAGGATTAGCCGATTTTATGACTAGTTTTAAGTGCTTAAATTACTGGTATGAGCGTAATAGAACACAGTTATGATTGTCCCTTTTGCGGTGCCGAAGTTTCGGCTCTTTTGGACCCCTCTATTTCGAGGCAATCCTATATAGAGGACTGCGAGGTCTGTTGTCGTCCAATGCGCTTTAGCTTGGTTTTTGAGAACTGGGATCTCGTGGAATTTGAGGTACATGCTTTGGAGCAGTAGAGATAAATAATTACTTTCGCTTTTTTTGAGTTTTATCACAGACAATTATGGATGATTTTTTATTGTATTTAGAGTTGGGTTTAAATCACGTATTGGATTTTCAGGGCTACGATCACATCTTGTTTTTACTGGCGCTTTTGGTGGTTTTTTCCTTTAAGCAACTCCGCCAGGTTATCTATTTAGTATCGCTCTTTACCCTGGGACACACCTTGACTCTAGCTTTGGCAGCCTATGGTGTTTTGCGTCTGGATATCCCTCTTGTCGAGTGGTTGATTCCCATAACCATTGCAATTAGTTGTGTGACTAATATTTTGAGAGCCTCCAAGCCTATAGTACCAAATAAGTTAAATATTAATCTGTTTTACGCCCTTGTATTTGGATTGATTCACGGTTTGGGTTTTTCAAATTATTTCCGAATGATTATTGGGAAAACGGATGCTAAATTCTTACCTTTAATTGAGTTTGCACTCGGTATTGAATTGGCTCAAATCATAATTGTTTTGGTCTTTCTAAGCCTTTGGGCACTTTTGACGAATTTGACAAGAATAAACCGCAGAGACTGGATATTAGTGATCTCCTCGATTATATTGGGAATAGTACTTCCTATGATCTTGGACCGCTGGCCAGCTTAATAAAACGAATATGGAAAAAGCATTTAAATACCATAGAGCATATATGCGTATGGCTACCGAATGGGCAAAATTATCCCATTGTTCTCGCAAGCAGGTGGGAGCCTTAATCGTAAAAGACAGAATGATTATTTCCGACGGTTACAACGGAACTCCGACTGGATTTGAGAATACTTGCGAAACTGTCGAAGGGGATACCAAATGGTATGTACTACACGCGGAGGCTAATGCTATTTTAAAGGTAGCCGCCTCTACCCAGAGTTGTGCTGGAGCAACCCTTTATGTGACCCTTTCTCCTTGTAGAGAATGCGCCAAATTAATCTATCAATCGGGCATCGTTCGCGTGGTTTATCAAAATGCCTACAAAGATACCACTGGTTTAGATTTCTTAGCAAAAGCCGGGGTGGAATTAATACATTTAGAATTGGAGAAGGAAGTAGTGTAAGGAAAACGCAAGCTCTGGACTAAAGAACATATTTATGAAAAGTAAATTTCCCATATATTTCAGTTTAGCAGTAATTCTAGGACTAGTTCTTGGTCAAATGCTGAATTTCTCCAACGGTGTTGGTTTCGCAGCAGGGTCCAAAGAGGCGAAAATAGACAAGCTCATCCATTATATTGAGGAGTCCTATGTGGACAAAGTGGATATCGATAGTCTGTTGGATGGTGCCATAGAGCAAATTCTGGGAGATCTCGATCC
>JBELHR010000006.1:17574-75229 GCA_042091275.1 Flavobacteriaceae bacterium | reverse complement strand
GTTAGACAAAATTTAATACCCATGAACCCCATAGAATTCCACCTAGCAGAGCCTAGACTTTTGCGAATTGCATATATGTTCGCATATTTAGGACTAGTTTATTTCACAGTATCCACAACAATTTACCAACTTCCCTTCTTATCGCTTATAGCCGCAACAAGTAGTTTTATAATGAGTGTCTTTTTTATGAGGATAACGCAGCGATCTATAAAAATGTTTGAAAAGATTAATTCTTAGAATTTTTAATCTCAATATACTTAGATAAGTACTTGTGTTTGGCTTGAAGATCGCTCTTCAAGATTTCCCCAAGGAAAAATCTTTTTCTATGAGACTGCAGATTCCTTTGAACCTTTGGTACTTTTGTTAAGAACTCATCTGCACTTTCTTTTGAAAAGTTAGTTTCTAATATGCTACGGCATTGACTACTCGAAGAATTCCACAAACTTTCTGAATTGTACATAAGAGAGGCTTTTTGAATAAACTCTTCTGGGGAGTAAGTTATCTCACCTGGCCACTGTTGTCCCGCCTCAATCATTCCTTCCGCACCAATCCAAGTTGTGATACTTGGCAAATTATTCCGCATAGCATCAAATAACTTTCCTTTTAAGCCTGCTCCAAATCGCAATGGAGCTAACAGGACCCTATGCTCTTGCATAACTGTATCCACATTTTCAGCCCAGCCCTTGACATAAAACCCATTGGACGGGTTGTTCATTCTAAGAATCTCGTCATTGGAATAGGCTCCATATATATAGAGGTTTGCTCCTGTAAGCTTTCGTATTTGCATCCAGGTTTTTTTTAATTCAAAAACAGAATCCCTATTTGGAGGGTGAAACATGTTTCCAATACTCATAAAATCCTTTCTTTGGTCAAAAGGAGCTGCCTCATCACTTAAACTGTCAGACAAAAAAGGCAAGTAAATCAATTGATCCGCGGAAATATTAAATTCATCTTTCAAGAGTAACACTTCAACCTTAGAAATCATAATGGTCAAATCACAACGCAAGATCGCTCCTATCTCTCTTTTTGCTTCCTCGGTTTTCAAAAAATCACCACCTAAAACCTCTTCGGATAAGAGACCTTTATTCAAAACAACTTTCTGTCTCGACTTGCGCAAGAAATGTAAATCTTCCGTATCGAGTATCTGCAGGATATCAGGAAATACCTCACGAACACGCCATCCAAATTGTTCCTCAAGCATAAACCGGTCGTAGAGCACGGCATCAGGCTTAAGCTCCGCTAAAAAGGAATCAAAGGAAACATCATTCAATAGTATATTGTGAAGTTCCATACCAGAACTGTAAGCAGCAGAACTCTCTTTAGAAGTACTTGCATAATGAATATCATAGCCTAAAGATTGAAACAATTCTAAAATTTGTTTCATACGATATCCTGCAGCCGAGGATGTTGGTTCGATCCAAAGAGCAGAGAGTACTAGTAATTTTTTATTCATAGAGACTAAAGACCGAAACGGTATTGAAGACCTGTCATGGCAAAGGTATTACCATTTGCCTTTCCAAATTCACCTCTGAACATCCAATGGTCGTTGATCTGATAATTAAACCCAAATTGTACAGACCAGGAATTAATGATTTCTTTTTTGATTTTATAATTTACATCTGCTGCTACCAACGTTGTCATAGCGCTATCTAATTTATAAAGCCCTTCGTTTTTAAGTTCTAGCACCTCGTTTTCCCCCTGTAAAATGATTTTTTGTGCATTTCCAGCTGGTGTATTTGGCAAACCGTCTATTGTAATGTTATTTGCGTTAATTTGTCCTGTATTAGAGGCGATTCTATCATCGATAGCAGGGAACACTCTGTCTCCAAGACCAGGAAAAACCTCATTTAAAGAAATTTGACCTCTGTTACCTCTCTGTTCTACAAAATTTCGCCACATTCCTCCTACATAAACGGCAAGAAAACGATCTTTTCTTTTGGAAGGCAAGACTGTTCCAACCCTTGCAGATGCAACAACAAATTGCGCAGGATCTTCCAAAAGCGCGGAAGAAGTTGAAGTATAATTCATATCTACACTCATAAAATAATTATCAACTCCGTAGACCAAAGTAGAACCGATACCAAGTGAGGTCGCGGTAAAATCTACAGAACTACCAAATTTAGGAAGAGATAAAAGAAGATTTCCTTCTTCATCATACCACTCGGGCTGAAGAGCAACCGCTGTAGTACCTTCACTTGAAGCATAAATTCCGTATATATTCAATAGCGGTAACAACCAAAAGTCAGCGCGAATATTCAACCCATTAGATGTAGCCTCTGTAGTTTGGAAGTTTAAAGTTTCCAAATTCACATACTCACTCAACAAGGAATTTAAGGTAGAATTTGGATCTCCACCTATGGATAGGTCAAAATCTGAAATTTCTAATGCCATATTGTTGTAGACATAATTTAAGTTAAGTCCAAATGGCAAAAGCGTTTTATAACCTCTCTCTGCTACTTTCTGCCCCCATAAAGGCAGGATATAAGGATAGACTGTATCAATTAGAACCTCGTTTTCAGGTTTTAAATCCTGTGCGCTTCCAGAACTGATAAAAAAGAAACACATTGCAAAACTAAAAAGTAAAATTTTTCTCATGACATAAACAACTAATAACGTTAATAAACGGGGCAATTGATTTGTTTTAAATCCTATCTTTGTTATATAAAAATAGTGATTTTTTAGCATGTATGGAAAACAACTACATTGAAATTTACGGAGCAAGAGCTCATAATTTAAAAAATATTGATGTAAAAATACCTCGTGAAAAGCTCGTTGTAATAACTGGCCTGAGCGGAAGTGGAAAATCTTCTCTTGCATTTGATACACTTTATGCAGAGGGTCAAAGACGATATATCGAAACCTTTTCTGCCTATGCAAGACAGTTTTTAGGAGGTCTGGAACGGCCTGATGTAGATAAAATTAATGGTCTTTCGCCAGTAATAGCAATAGAACAAAAGACAACAAGTAAAAATCCCAGATCCACTGTTGGAACTACCACAGAGATTTACGATTTTTTGAGATTATTATACGCTAGAACCGCCAATGCCTATTCCTATAATACTGGGGAAAAGATGGTGCAATACTCGGAAGAACAAGTATTGAATTTAATTTTAGAATCTTTTTCAGGAAAGCGCATAAATATTTTAGCTCCTCTGGTTCGTTCGCGAAAAGGACATTATCGCGAATTATTTGAACAAACCGCAAAACAAGGCTTTGTAAAAGTAAGGGTAGATGGAGTGATCATGGATATCGAGCCAGGAATGAAGGTAGACAGGTACAAAACGCATGATATTGAAGTTGTCATCGATCGTTTAGCTGTTAAAGAAGACCAGATAAAACGACTAACAGAGAGTATTAAAACAGCTTTTTACTCCGGGAATAATGTTTTGATGGTTTTGGAGGCAGGAGAGACAAAGCCCAGGTTTTTCTCCAAAGATTTGATGTGCCCTAGTTCCGGTATCGCCTATGCCACACCAGAACCAAATAGTTTTTCATTTAATTCGCCAAAAGGAGCCTGCCCGACCTGCAATGGACTGGGTACTCAAGCCTTAGTTGTGCCAGAAAAAATAATTCCCGATGCTACCCAAAGCATACGAGTCGGAGGTATTGCTCCTCTGGGTCCTTATAAAAACTCTTGGATGTTTAAGCAATTGGAGACTATCGCAAAACGATTTGACTTCGATTTAAACACACCTATTGAAAAGATTCCCAGTGAAGCCTTGAATATAATTCTCAATGGAGGGAAAGAACAGTTTGAAATGGAATCCAAAACACTGGGCCTGAGTCAAAACTACAGTATTGATTTTGAAGGTATAATTCCCTTTATCCAAAACCAATATCACAGCGCAAAATCGAACGCAATAAAACGATGGGCAAAGGATTTTATGACGGATAAAGTTTGTAGCAGCTGCAATGGTCAGCGCTTAAAAAAAGAATCCCTTCATTTTAAAATTGACAACAAAAGTATTGCCGAACTCTGCGAACTAGATTTAAATGAACTTTCGAGCTGGTTTGAGAATATCCATGAGAGACTGGATGCCAAGCAGAATAAAATTGCCGAGGAAATTCTAAAGGAAATAAAAACTCGTATCAAATTCCTGAGCGATGTGGGCTTGAATTACCTCAACCTCAACAGAAGTAGTCGCTCTTTGTCCGGCGGAGAAGCGCAAAGAATTCGTCTTGCCACCCAAATTGGATCTCAGCTAGTAGGCGTTCTCTATATCTTAGATGAACCAAGTATCGGTCTTCACCAAAGAGACAATCAAAAATTAATAGATTCTTTAAAAAAACTAAGAGATCTGGGGAATTCTGTTCTAGTTGTTGAACACGACAAAGACATGATGGAATCTGCGGATTATATATTAGATATAGGACCAGGAGCAGGTAGACATGGAGGCGAAATTGTCTCGAAAGGAAGCTATAAAGAGCTAATCGAACAAAATTCTACAACTGCGAAATATCTAGGAGGCAGTCTCAAGCTAGAAACCCCTAAGGAGCGACGCAAAGGAAATGGTAAAACACTTAAATTATCAGGTGCGGCGGGAAATAATTTAAAAAATATATCTGTCGAATTCCCTCTCGGAAAAATGATATGTGTTACTGGAGTTTCGGGAAGCGGGAAATCTACTTTAATAAACGAAACCTTATACCCTATACTCAATCACTTTGTTTATCGGGCAGTCAAGAAACCTCTGACTTACGATAAAATTGAAGGTCTCGAAAACTTGGATAAGGTAATTGCTATTAATCAAAGTCCAATAGGGAGAACTCCTCGATCTAACCCCGCAACCTATACCGGAGTCTTTAGTGAAATACGAAGCCTTTTCACCAAAGTTCCCGAATCACAAATTAGAGGCTACAAACCAGGCAGGTTTAGCTTTAATGTAAAAGGTGGGCGATGTGAAACATGCCAAGGTGCTGGATTAAAGCTTATAGAAATGAACTTTATGCCGGATATACAAGTACCCTGCGAGACCTGTCACGGTAAGCGATTCAATCGGGAGACCTTAGAGGTTAGATACAAAGGAAAATCGATATCCGATGTTTTGGATATGACCATCAACGAATCCGTAGAGTTCTTTAAGCACATACCAAAAATCTTTAGAAAACTTAAAACAATTCAAGAGGTTGGATTGGGATATATAAGTCTCGGTCAGCAATCCACTACCCTATCCGGAGGAGAAGCACAGAGAATAAAATTAGCTACAGAACTCTCCAAACAGGCAACAGGAAATACCTTTTATATATTAGACGAACCTACCACTGGCTTACATTTTCAGGACATCAAAGTACTTATGGAAGTATTGGATCGTTTGACTGATAAGGGAAATACCGTTTTGGTTATCGAACACAATATGGATGTGATCAAACGCTCTGATTATATTATTGATATCGGATTGGAAGGCGGAAAAAAAGGAGGTGAAGTTTTGTTTACGGGAACCCCAGAAGAATTGGTTGAGAAAAAAAATAGTTATACAGGAAAATATTTAAAAGCAGAATTATGAATCCAAATGAAGATCGCAAAATACGAGAAAAACTAAGTCAAAAAACTTGGAATGAAATAAAGACAAATGACTCTTGGGCCATTTTCAAAATCATGAGTGAATTTGTCGAAGGATACGAAAAGCTCAGTAAAATAGGACCTTGCGTTAGTATATTTGGTTCCGCTAGAAACAAACCAGAAGATCCCTACTATAAAATGGCTGAAGAGATGGGCTACCAATTGACCCAAAACGGTTACGGAGTTATTACAGGTGGTGGTCCAGGAATTATGGAAGCAGGTAACAAAGGGGCTCATCGCGGTAAAGGTATTTCCGTTGGTTTAAATATTGAATTGCCTTTTGAACAACACGACAACCCCTATATCGATAGCGATAAAAATTTAGAGTTCGATTACTTTTTCGTTAGAAAAGTAATGTTTATCAAGTACTCCCAAGGATTTATTGTGATGCCAGGAGGATTTGGAACATTGGACGAATTATTTGAGGCAATAACGCTTATTCAAACAGAAAAGATAGGAAAGTTCCCTATCATACTAGTAGGGTCAAAATTTTGGTCTGGACTCCTCGACTGGATAAAAAACACTCTCCTGGAGGAATATGCTACCATATCGGAAAAAGACCTCGATTTGATTCGAATTGTGGACAGTCCAGAAGAAGCTATTGAACACTTAAATAAATTCTATGCTAAATATCAATTAAAGCCAAACTTTTAATACTTTAGATTAGACAAAACACACGAAATATTGCGTCTTTTTACCTTGTTTTTTTTTCTTGCAATTTCTCTCGCTCAAGGGCAGGAAAGAAACTTTATAAGCCTTGATGTAAAGCTTAACGACAGCTTGCACGAGTTGGAAATTATTCAGAAAATAGACCTCATTCTAAGCCCAGATTTTGACCAAAGGGAAATATGGTTTCACAATTGGCCGAATGCCTATAAAGACAATAAAACCCCTCTAGCAAAACGATTTTTGGAGAATTATTCTAATAATTTTCACTTTTCCTCAGATAAATCTCGAGGAGAGACCAATATTAACAGCATTATAATAAACGGTGAAAACTGTGAATGGGAAGTGCCAAAAGATAGTTTAGATCTACTAAAAGTTCGGTTGACTCCGCAGATGTCTCTGCAGTCTGAGCTGAACATTACACTTACCTACAAAGTTAAGCTTCCCCGAGATAGATTTACGGGATATGGTTGGTCTAAAAATCGTTATAATTTAAAATTCTGGTATTTGAGTCCAGCAATTTATCGAGACGGAAATTGGACGCTAATGTCCAATCTAGACCTCAACGATTTGATGATTGACTTCAGCGACTACAAAATCAACTTTGACATCCCCCAAGAATACCTCCTATTCTCAGACTTGGATCAGCAAGTCAATTATGGAAAAGGAAGAAATATTTATACTCTAAAAGGAAAAAATCGCTTAAATATAGAAATTGCTCTGAGCAAATACTTAGAGTATCAAACCATCAATACAGCAAAAACAGATTTGGTCACAAATATGGAAGCTCTAGACCTAAACCCAGGTTTAATGCAAAATATTGCAGATCGTCAACTTCTGTTCCTAGAGGAGTTTGTCGGGGAATTAGATCGCGAGACCCTCTTTATCAACAAACTGGATTATTTGGAAAATCCAGTTTATGGATTTAATCAATTACCCAACTTTCTCGCTCCCTTTCAAGACAGCTTTCTTTGGGATATTAAGTTTCTAAAGGTATTGTCAAAACGCTATTTGGAGGAGTATGCCCTTAACGACAAAAGGAACGATTATTGGCTAAATGACGCCACTCAGACCTGGATTATGATGGAGTATATAAATAAATATTATCCTGACGCAAAGGCTTTGGGAAAAGTGAGCAATCTCCCTATTTTTCGAAATTACTATTTAGCCAATCTAGGATTTAACGATAAATATCTAACCATATATCAATATATCGCACGTCAAAATTTAGACCAAGCTCTGAATACTCCTGCCCAGGATTTATCGAATTTTAATCGCAAAATAACGAACAAATACAAGGGAGGAATGGGCTTGAATTTTTTGAATGAATATCTCGGTGAGGATACTGTAAAAAAACAGCTCAAAGAATATTACTCCAATGGGGCTCAAACTTTTTTATCCACCTCTACATTTGAAAACCAATTGAATTCAAACGGTAATTTGAATTGGTTTTTTCAAGACTATATTCAAACGGATAAGCATATAGATTTTAAGTTGTCAAAAGTCGAAAATGACAGTACAATACTAATTCAAAATAAAAGTAAATTCGACTTACCCTTTACGGTCAACAACCTCAACAAATACAATATTTTAGACAATACTTGGGTTACTTCAGACAGCCTAGTATCCGTGAAACCGAGACCCGATGCGGATAGAATCGGATTAAATCAAAACAGATGGATTCCCGAGGTCAACTTCGATAATAATACCAAGAAAAAGAAACGATCTTTGCTCAACAAACCTGTTGATTTCAAGCTTTTTAGAGACCTAAACAACCCCAACAAAAACCAAATATTCTACAGTCCTGAATTTGGCTATAACTTTTACGACGGCTTTATTCTTGGTGCTGGATTCAGCAACAGAACCATATTACCTCAAAACTTTCTTTTTAAGATAACGCCGTCCTATGGAATAAAAGGAAAAACACTTACAGGATCCTTTTCTACCAGCTATAGATTTATGCCAAAAGAAACTTCAATTCAGAGTTTTCGGGTAGGAATAACGGGATCTTATTTTCATTATGCTCCAGATTTGGGTTACAGAAAGTTAACCCCCTATGTCGCTGTTAATTTTAAGAGAAAGAACTTAAGAGATGTCGGAGGAAAGTCTATTTCAGCGAGCTTTGTAAAAGTTGACAAAGACCCAAATCCAAACTCCACTGAACCCGGAGAAGTGAATAAATACAACGTTTTAAATCTTAATTATAGCTATTCCAAACCTGCTTTGATTGACGATTTGAGATACAATGTCAATCTGCAGCTGGAAGGGCGCTTTATTAGAACGAGCTTGGATTTTAGGTACCGCAGATTAACCGATAGAAGAAGACAGTTTGACTTTAGATTTTTTACCGGAGTTTTTCTGAAAAACAATACAGAATCAGATTATTTCTCATTTGCACTAGATCGTCCAACAAATTATTTGTTTAATTATAACTTTCTAGGAACCTCGGAAACCTCTGGGTTCTTTTCTCAACAAATAATTATTGCGGAGGGCGGATTTAAGTCCAATGTCGGTCAACCATACGCCAACCAATGGATGACAACTTTCAATACTAGTGTGGGATTGTGGAGGTGGATCGAAGTCTATGGAGATATCGGTTTTGTCAAAAACAAAAAACAACCCGTTTTCTTTGGTTATGATGGAGGTATTCGCCTAAACTTTATCCACAATATTCTAGAAGTTTATTTCCCCTTATATGCGAATTCTGGCTGGCAGGTGGGCCAAGAAGGCTATCCCTCAAAGATTCGTTTTGTACTGACTCTCGATCCCGGTTCAATTTTGAGCTTCTTTAGAAGGGGTGTTATTTAAAATTATTTGTGTTAAAAATATTTAAGATATTGAGTATTATTCAACAAAATAAGGTTTAGAATAAATTTTCCGCAGTAATTTTAACATAATATAGACTTTACTTAGATATCATCTAATTTTTGTATATTCGCACTCTAAACGATTCTCTATGAAAACCATGACAAATCAAATGAATTCGCATAAACTCTCATTCGAAACTTTTAAGGCTGAAGTTCTACAAGACTATAGAACAGCTGTACTTTCAAGAGAATGCAGTCTTATGGGAAGACGTGAGGTTTTGACAGGTAAAGCCAAATTTGGTATTTTCGGAGATGGTAAAGAATTGCCTCAGTTAGCAATGGCTAAAGCTTTTCAAAAAGGCGACTGGAGATCCGGATATTATAGAGATCAAACTTTTATGATGTCTCTAGACCTATTGAATGCAAATGAATTTTTTGCAGGGCTCTACGCTCACGTGGATATCGAAGCAGATCCCATGTCAGCAGGAAGGCAGATGGGAGGACACTTTATGACGCATTCCTTGGATGAAAATGGAGAGTGGAAAAACCTGTCAAAGCAATACAATTCTAGTTCAGATATTTCTCCTACCGCAGGACAAATGCCTAGATTATTAGGCTTGGCTCAAGCATCCAAAGTCTTTAAGGAACTATCGATTCCAAATTCGGAGAAGTTTAGTAAAGAGGGTTCCGAAGTAGCTTGGGGTACAATAGGTAACGCCTCGACAAGTGAAGGTCTATTTTTTGAAACTTTTAATGCTGCAGGGGTTTTACAAGTACCGATGGTAATAAGTGTGTGGGACGATGATTATGGAATTTCCGTTCATGCGCGACACCAAACTACAAAAGAAAACATCTCTGAAATTCTAAAAGGGTTTCAAAGAGATAATGATAATGATGGATATGAAATTCTAAGGGTCAATGGTTGGGACTATGTCGCTCTAGTTGAAACCTACGAAAGAGCTTCTAAAATTGCACGTGAACAACATGTGCCAGTCTTGGTGCACGTTCAGCAATTAACGCAACCTCAGGGTCACTCCACTTCTGGATCTCACGAGAGGTATAAATCCAAAGACAGATTAGCATGGGAAGTCGAATACGACTGTAACGCTAAAATGAGAGAATGGATTCTAGATTTTGAATTGGAAACTGAAGAAGGTGTTTTGAGATTCGTAGAAGATGAGCAAACCTTGATTGATATGGAGAAATCCCTTAAGAAAGAAGTAGCTCAAGCCAAGAGAAATTCTTGGAATGCATTTTTAGCTCCGATTATTTCGGAAAGAGAAGAACTCATTCAAATTTTTGATAGCCTGAGTGCGGAAAGCTCAAATAAGTCTTTTATCCAAAAAGCTAAAAACGATCTCTTAGAGATAAAAGATATTTCAAGACGTGATATATTAGATTCCGCACGAAGTATTCTTCACCTTCTGAGAACAGAAAATCTTTCGAGTAAATCTGTTTTGAGTAAATGGATTCAATCCACAACAAAAAACACGCAAATAAAATACAGCTCTCTTCTTTACAACGAATCCGAATCAGCTGCTATACATGTTGAAAAAATAGAGCCAAAATACGGTAACGAAGACAACTTAGTAGATGCCAGAGTAATCCTAAGAGATAATTTTGACAGTCTGTTTGATAAAAAACCAGAAGTTCTAATCTTCGGAGAGGATGCCGGATTTATTGGAGATGTAAATCAAGGACTGGAGGGAATGCAAGAAAAATTTGGGGAAACTCGTGTTGCAGATACCGGAATTAGAGAGGCAAGTATTATCGGTCAAGGAATCGGTATGGCCATGAGAGGTCTTCGTCCAATCGCAGAAATCCAATATCTGGACTACCTCTTATACGCTTTGCAAATTTTATCTGACGACTTGGCTACTTTGCGCTACAGAACATTCGGAAAACAAAAAGCCCCTTTAATTGTGAGAACAAGAGGGCATAGACTAGAAGGAATATGGCATTCTGGATCTCCGATGGGGACGGTTGTAAACGCCTTGAGGGGAATGTATATTCTCGTTCCTCGAAACATGACAAAAGCTGCTGGATTTTACAACACCCTACTTCAGAGTGATGAACCGGCCTTGGTTATCGAAAACTTAAACGGCTATCGTCTAAAAGAAAAAATGCCGCTAAATTTAGGAGAATTCACAACTAAAATTGGAGAAGTCGAATGTGTGAGAACTGGTAAAGACATTAGCGTTTTATCTTATGGATCTACGCTTAGAATCGTAGAAGAAGCAGCGATTTCTCTCATGCAAGTAGGTATAGATATAGAAATTATCGACGCTCAGAGCTTGGTCCCTTTTGACCTAAATAAAGACACAGTAAAGAGTATTGCAAAAACCAATCGATTCATGGTAATCGATGAGGATGTTCCAGGTGGAGGAGCTGCCTATTTAATGCAAAAAGTACTAGAAGATCAAGACGCCTATCGCCACCTCGATTCGGCACCAAAGACTTTGACTGCCAAAGCACATAGGCCAGCTTATGGAAGTGATGGAGATTATTTTTCAAAACCTTCAAAAAATGATATCTTTGAAGCGATTTATAAAGTGATGAACGAAGCAGATCCGGAAAGTTATCCGGAACTATATTAACCCCTAAAGCTGCTCGTAACCGAGCAGCTTTTTTTTTAATCAAGAAAAACCCAATGGAAATACTAGATCAATTAAACTGGAGATACGCCTGCAAGAAATTTGATACGGAAAAGAAACTTTCTCCCGAGCAAGTGGACACTTTAGTCAAAGCATTTAATCTAACTGCAACTTCATATGGTTTGCAGCCAATGAAACTTCAGGTCATCACAAATACAGATTTAAGAGAAAAACTCTTTGCCAATAGTTTTAATCAAGCCCAAGTAAAAGACGCTTCTCACCTATTTGTTATTACGGCAAAAACTAATATGAATCAATCGGATATAGATGCGTATTTTGATTTGATTGACGATCTGCGTGCTACACCAAAGGAACTTATTGCTCCCTACAGAGCTCACCTAACAAATTGGGTGGCTTCAGAATCGGAAAGCAATATGGATATCTGGGCTAGAAAGCAAACCTATATCGCTCTGGGGAATCTTTTAAATGTATGCGCTGTAATAGGTGTTGATAGTTGCCCGATGGAAGGTTTCGATGCAAATGCATACGATGAAATCCTAAACCTTAAGGAAACAGACTATACAACGAGTTTAGTGTTGCCTGTAGGTTTTAGACATGAGGAAGATTTTATGTCTCAGCTCAAAAAAGTCCGTATGGAGGAATCAAAAATAGTAAGTTTTATAGAATAATATGAATCCAACAATAGCAAGTCTAGAACCAAAAGACATCTGGCGAAATTTCGCCAAGTTAAATGCCGTGCCGAGACCTTCAAAAAAAGAAGAGCGAATTATTCAATTTATGCTTGACTTTGGCAAAAGCCTCAACCTGACAACATCAAAAGACAAAGTGGGAAATGTGCTTATCAAAAAGCCGGCGACTCCAGGGATGGAAAACCGAAAAACAGTGGTGCTTCAATCCCATTTAGATATGGTTCATCAGAAAAACAACGATACCGTATTTGACTTTAATAGCCAAGGAATCGAAATGCATGTGGATGGAGACTGGGTAAAAGCAAATGGAACTACCCTAGGAGCAGACAACGGATTGGGAGTTTCTGCTATTATGGGACTTCTCGAATCTACCAATATCGAACACCCTGCTCTTGAGGCTCTGTTTACAATTGATGAAGAAACTGGTATGACTGGTGCAATGGGACTAGAACCAAATTTTTTAAGTGGTGACATCTTATTGAATCTAGACACAGAAGACGATGACGAATTATCTGTAGGTTGTGCAGGAGGAATCGATATTACAGCATCTCGATCATACAAATCAGAGCAAATCGACAATTCTAAAACTGCCTATAAACTAGTTGTGAACGGTCTAAATGGAGGCCACTCTGGTATGGACATAAACAAAGGTCTTGGAAATGCCAATAAAATCATGAATCGCCTTTTATTTGACGGATTTGCGAATTTTGGACTTCGTATCTCTAAATTAGAAGGTGGCTCCCTCAGAAATGCTATTCCTAGAGAAAGCCAAGCTCTTTTGGTAGTTGATAAAATACACTCCAAAGCATTCGAATTGGAGACCGAGCTTCTCAGCGAAGTTATACGTGCTGAATTAGCTCAAATTGACCCAAATCTATCCATCGCTATCACACCGACTGAGCTTCCTGAAAATGTGATGGACTTGGGAGTACAAGAAGGTTTCTTAAAAAGTATCTACGCCGCCTTAAACGGTGTTTACCGCATGAGTCCATCTATTGATGATCTTGTAGAAACTTCCAATAATATTGCAAAAGTGACTGTTAATAACGGTGAAATTGAAGTCTTGTGTCTGACGAGAAGCTCCTTGGAATCTGCAAAGATGGATTTGGCCAACGGTTTGCGTTCCGTATTTGAACTGAGTGGTTTTGAAGTAGAACTCAGCGGTTCTTACCCGGGGTGGCAACCAGATATGGATTCGAGTATACTCCAAGAAATGCATAAACTTTATGTGGATTTGTTCCGTGAAGAACCGAATATTATGGCATGTCATGCGGGATTGGAATGTGGTCTTTTGGGAACGCATTATCCAAAAATGGAAATGATATCTTTTGGACCTAATATCAGAGGAGCACACTCTCCTGACGAAAGAGCGAGTATTTCTAGTAGTCAGAAGTTTTGGAGCTACTTGCTTGCAACACTGAAATCAATTCCAACAAAATAAAACAAGCCCCCAATTACGGGGGTTTTTCTATTTATGATTGTTAATATCTTGACTTTTTTTAATCAATTAAAATTGTATTTTTACCAGTAAATTAGGAAGATTATATGGGAAAAGTTATCGCAATCGCCAATCAAAAAGGGGGTGTTGGAAAAACCACTACATCGGTCAATCTAGCAGCTGCTCTTGGAATATTGGAGAAAAAGGTACTTCTTATAGATGCTGATCCACAAGCTAACGCTAGCTCTGGACTTGGAATCAATATTGAAGAGGTGGAATATGGGACCTATCAACTTTTGGAACATGCCGTTGAAGCAAGGGAAGCTATTATTCCAACTAATTCTCCAAATCTAGATATTATTCCTGCTCACATCGATCTTGTCGCTATTGAAATTGAGCTTGTAGACAAAGTGGATAGGGAGTATATGCTCAAAAAGACCTTGGATTCCATCAAAGACGATTACGACTATATTCTAATCGATTGTGCTCCATCTTTAGGTTTGATTACCTTAAACGCACTTGTTGCAGCAGACTCCTTAATAATTCCTATACAATGTGAGTATTTTGCTCTCGAAGGATTAGGAAAACTATTGAATACGATAAAATCCGTTCAAAAAATTCACAACGAACAATTAGATATTGAAGGGCTTCTTTTGACCATGTACGATTCGCGCCTGAGACTATCAAATCAAGTCGTGGAAGAAGTTAGAAAGCATTTCAACGCAATGGTATTTGACACTGTAATTCAAAGAAATATCAAACTGGGCGAAGCCCCGAGTTTTGGAGAAAGTATTATTTCTTATGATGCGACGAGCAGAGGTGCGATAAATTATATTAATTTAGCAAACGAGCTTATTAAAAACAATAATTAATGGCAAAGGCTACAAAGAAACAAGCATTAGGACGAGGTTTATCTGCTCTTTTAAAGGAGCCGGATTACTCTGTCAACTCAGCAAAAGACAAAAATGCAGATAAGGTAGTTGGAAGCATAATAGATATAAATCTAAAGCAGATTGAGGTCAACCCTTACCAACCGAGGACTCACTTTGGAGAAGAGGAACTGCAGGAGCTGGCCACATCGATAAAGGAACTGGGCGTAATTCAACCGATTACTGTGCGAAAAATTGGGCCAAACAAGTTCCAACTCGCATCAGGAGAAAGACGATTCAGAGCCTCAAAGCTGATTGGAAATGAAAGTATACCTGCCTATATCCGAATTGCGAATGACCGAGAAATGTTGGAGATGGCATTGGTCGAAAATATTCAAAGAAAGGATTTAGATGCTATAGAGGTTGCCTTGTCTTATCAAAGAATGATAGATGAATTAGATCTCACACAAGATCAAATGAGCGACCGAGTAGGTAAAAAAAGATCGACAATAACAAATTATCTAAGACTTCTGAAATTGGATCCAATCCTTCAAACGGGTATTAGGGATGGCTTTTTATCCATGGGACATGGTCGTGCCATAATCAATGTAGAGGACAAAAGAGAACAACTGGAGATATACGAACAAATTATAAAAAATGGTCTTTCCGTAAGACAAACTGAAAAATTAGTTCAGCAAGTCAAAAACGGAAAAGGAAGTAAAGCCTTGGAGAGTAAACCCCGAGTGTCTGAAAAGATGGAAAGTGGCGTAAAGGAGATGAGTAACTATTTAGATGCAAAGATTAGTGTAACTATTTCAAGTTCAGGAGGAGGTAAATTGAGTATACCTTTTAATTCAGAACAAGACTTTCAGCGCATCAAAAACTTGTTAAAGTAGTTGATGCACCAAAAAAACAAAACATTTCGTAAACCTTATTTTCTGCTGATACTAATTCTATTTTTTAGCAGCAGTAACCTAATGGCTCAAGAAGAGGATTCGAACGATGTCAGTAACGACTCCATAAGACTGAGCACAGATGCTTTTTCGCAAATTATAATTGAGGATTACGATCCGCTAGGTCCTTCCAAAGCAGCATTCTACTCTGCCGTATTTCCTGGACTCGGTCAAGCCTACAACAAAAAATATTGGAAAGTACCCATAGTCTGGGGAGCATTGGCCACGTCCACTTATTTTTACGTGGACAACAACAATCAATACAAGCGTTACCGAACCGCTTACAAGGAGCGTCTTTTAGGACGTCAAGACGAATTTACCACCGATTCAGGACAGCAATTAATTTCTGACGCAGGTTTGGAACGCGCTCAAGAGGTAACCAAAAGAAACAGTGAATTATCTTTACTAATTACGGTAGGTTTATACGTTTTACAAATAATAGAGGCCAGTACCAACGCCCATTTAATGCAGTTTAACATGGACAAAAGCTTAAGTTTTAAGCCGCAATTCACCATGGATGCGATAAGTGGAGAAATTATTACAGGAGCAAGTCTAACTTTCAATTTCAACTGATGAAAATAGCCTTGTTAGGATATGGTAGAATGGGTAAGGCCATCGAGGAAATAGCAATAGATAGAGGGCACGAAATTGTGGCTCGCATCTCCCCTTCCCATAAAACCTTAAAAGACTTAAGCGACTTAGATCGAGTAGATGTCGCAATAGACTTTAGTCTTCCAGAGAGTGCATACGAAAACATTGGTTTTTGTCTAGAGCTAGGTATTCCAGTAATTTCAGGAACAACTGGATGGCTGGAACGATACGAAGAGGTCGTCAAAAAATGTGAGGAGCAAAATGCCTCTTTTCTATATAGCTCTAATTTTTCTTTGGGGGTTAATCTATTTTTTGAACTAAACAAAAAATTAGCAGAATTGATCGGGCCTTTTGACCAATATAAAGTTCGGATGAAAGAGGTGCATCACCTTCAAAAACTAGATGCTCCAAGCGGAACAGCCATAAGCTTAGCAGAACAGTTAATAGATAAAAAACTAGCTTCAAATTGGACTATTGACCCAAAAGATCAAGATATAGAAAATTTAAAAATAGAAGTAGTTCGAGAGGAAGGGATACCTGGAACTCACGAAATTAAATACGACTCTGAAGTAGACGATATCGTTATAAGGCATACTGCACACAACAGAAAAGGCTTTGCCTTGGGAGCAGTGATTGCTTCAGAATGGATTCAAAACAAATCAGGGGTCTTCTCTATGAGAGACGTCTTAAACTTATAAAATATTATGACACTTATTCAATGGATTTTATTTATTGGCCTGGTCCAAATCATTCATTTTGCTGGAACCTGGAAGCTATATCAACGAGCTGGTAGATCCGCGTGGGAAGCAATAGTCCCTGTATACAATGCCATTGTATTGATGAAAATTATTAACCGTCCAAAGTGGTGGGTAATTTTACTTTTTATTCCAGTTATAAATTTATTGATGTTTCCTGTGATTTGGGTGGAACTCGCGAGAAGTTTTGGTCACAACAGTACGAAAGATACTTGGCTGGCAATTTTGAGTTTAGGGTTTTATAATTTCTACCTCAACTATTTTTGTGAAGATAAGTATATTGAAAACCGCAGTCTAAAACCGCGATCAGAGGCAGGAGAATGGATAAGCTCTATTGTATTTGCAATAGTGGCAGCAACCATAGTACACACCTACTTCTTTCAGCCCTTTGTAATCCCGACGTCTTCCTTGGAAAAATCGCTTTTGGTAGGAGACTACTTGATAGTAAGCAAGTTACATTACGGAGCAAGAACCCCAATGACAGCGGTTTCTTTCCCAATGGTTCACGACACCATACCCTTAGTTAATTCGAGGTCTTATGCAAAAAAACCTCAGCTGCCCTATTTTAGAATTCCAGGATTTGAAAATGTAGAGCGCAACGATATTGTAGTATTTAACTGGCCAGTAGATACCGTACAACAGTTTTTTAAAACACCCGATCGAAAGATCAGAAAACCCATAGACAAGAAGTCTAACTATGTAAAACGTGCAGTAGGAGTCGCGGGAGACAGCTTATCGGTTGTAGATGGTTATGTCTATATAAATGGAGTTCAAACTAAACTTCCTTCGAGAGCAAAAACCCAGTTTTATTACAAAGTAAATACGGGGGGACAAAGATTGAGTCCACGAATTCTATTAGATCGCTACCATGTAAAAGAATGGGGCTTTGATTCTAAAAATAGTATCTACTACCTAAATATGGATGAAGAGAATGCCAAAGCGCTATCTAACAATCCTAAGGTTAAGAGTATGGAAAGAAACATCAAAGCCAAAGGGGAACTAGAGTCTAAAGGGGTGTATCCAAACAACTCTTTTGGTTGGAATTCTGACAACTATGGTCCTATCTATATTCCACGTAGAGGGGATGTTATTGAGCTGAATTCCGAAAACGTAGCACTTTATGGGCGAATTATTCGAGAATACGAAAAACATGACTTAAAACGCATTTCAGAAAACAACTACTCTATCGATGGTAGCCCTACAAAATCCTATCAGATAGAACAAGACTATTACTGGATGATGGGAGATAACAGGCAAAATTCTGAAGACTCTCGTTATTGGGGATTTGTACCTGAAGACCATATCGTAGGTAAGCCCGTTTTTATATTTATGAGTCTGGACAAAGACAAGTCCGGTTTAGATAAAATAAGATGGGATAGAGTATTTACGACAGTTTCAGGAGAAGGCGAACGCCAATCCTACCTAATGTATTTCCTAGTTGCTTTAGCCCTGTATCAAGGATTTGTTTTTTACCGAAAGAGAAAAAAGAAAGACTAGTTAAATGGCCTTATTTTATCCAACCTATTTCGGTCCTATCTCCACATATGGCAATATGCTAAGAGCAAAGGAGGTAGAATTTGAAGTATGGGATAATTTCGAGAGGCAAACTTATAGAAATAGATGTTATATTTTAGGCCCTAACGGAAAGCAATTACTCTCTGTCCCACTCTATCACAATATTTCAGATCGCAAGCCTAAGAGTCGAGAAATGCTCATAGACTACAAGGATAATTGGGTAATTAACCATATTCGGAGTTTAGACACTGCCTATAGTGGATCCCCTTTTTATGAATTTTATAGAGATGATCTTTTAGAAGTTTTAAATTCAAAGCCCGAATACCTGCACCAGTTGCAAAAGAGATGTCACGATTTTGTTTTTGCAGCCTTAGATGAAACACTTATCTGGCAAGAAACGAGTAATTTCCGAGTAGAAACGGAGCAGGATTATCGCTTCTTGGTCAAGGCTAAAGGAAAAGTAGACACTGGCTATACAGTAGAACCTTATGTGCAAGTATTTCAGGATCGTCACGGATTCGAGTCGGACCTGTCCATCTTGGATCTTATTTTTAATTTAGGCCCTGAGGCGGCCTCTTTTCTGATTTAAAAAGGATGGATTTTGCCTGGATTCATTATGGAATGCATTTTGTAGCACCACTTGCTATAGCTTACCTTTACGATAAAGAGCATGTCTTGCGCTCCTATATAATCCTCATGCTAACGATGCTTATCGATGTGGACCACCTAATGGCAACTCCTATATTTGAAGCAAATAGGTGTAGCATAAATTTCCATCCATTGCATCAATATTGGGCTATCGCTATATATATTATACTTCTGATCCCAAAAAAAACAAGACTAGTAGCTATTGGTCTGTGTTTTCATATCCTAACGGATTATTTAGATTGTCATTTTTAATCAGTCGTCAGATAGGGAAATGGCAGTATCTTCCTTTATCGTTCCCATGACAAATAAAGAGTGTACGTTCGAGACATTGGGAATTTTAGAAAGTTGTTTGACTATAAAGGCTTGATAGGTTTCCATATCCTTTACTTGAAGCTTTAGTAAATAGTCGTGGTTACCAGAAACGTGATAGCAAGCACTAACCGCAGGTAATTGACTAATTTTCTGTTGAAAGCGCTTAATTAGGTCCTCGGAATGTTCTTGGAGGGAAACCTGACAGAAAGCCTCTAGTGGTTTTCCTAACTTTTTATTGTCGCAAATAGCGACATAAGATTTAATTAGGCCAGATTGTTCCAAACGTTTGATTCGCTCAAAAGTAGGACTTGCACTCAGTCCTACCTTTAAAGCCAATTCTTTAGTGCTCTGCTTGGCGTCTTCTTGAAGCAAGGTCAATAACTTTTTATCTATTTTATCCAGAGCCTTCATGCTTATTCTGTTAAATAGGGTTCAAACCAAGCGAGAGTAGTTACTACCTTTCGGATTAGATTAGATGGTCTCGAAGCAATACCGTGAGAAGCTTCTGGAATCTCTACCAAAAGAGTCTCTACTTTTCTCAATTTGAGAGCGTGGTAAAGTTGTTTGGCTTCGGATGGTGGAGTTCTCAAATCTTTCATCCCGACCATAACCATTGTAGGAGTCTCTATATTTCCTACTAGAGATATAGGAGAAAAAGACCAATAGTGCATTGGGTTTTCCCATGGTTGTCCATCATATCTCGAATTGGCATAACCGTAATAATTATCTGCTACTAAGGTTTTAGAAATCCAATTTACAACAGGCTTGGCTACAACGGCAGCCTCAAATCGATTGTTTTTTCCAATGATCCATGCAGTCATAATACCACCTGCAGATCCTCCTGTCACAAAGAGTTGATCCTCGTCAGCCAAGTCTTTTTCGATGAGATAATCGACACCGTCCATAACATCGTTATAATCCTCACCTGGATAATTTCTATATAAGAGATTACCAAATTCTTCCCCATAAGATGTACTTCCTCTTGCGTTTGGATAAAAAACCATATACCCTTGTGCAGCGTATAGTTGCATTTCTAAGGAAAACCTAGGTCCGTAATTAAGTATTGGTCCTCCGTGATTTTCAACCAGCAAAGGGTATGTTTTTCCTTTTTCATAATTAGGAGGATATACCACCCATCCTTGAATTTCTCTTTGGTCCACACTGGATTTATACCTTACCTCCTCGACCTTCCCAAGAGTTATTCCATCAAAAAGATCCTTGTTAAAAGAGGAGAGAATTTGATTTTCTCCCTTTTTACCGTTGAAAATAGCCAATCTACTCGGGCGGTCAGGGCTCGAATAGGTATAGGCAATATTCCCTTTGTCAGAAACAGAATAAGAACCACTCGCATAGGGTCTTCCTAGACTAGTTCCTCCGATATCCTCGACTAAAAGTTTGTAGTCTCCAGACATATCAAACAAGGCGAGCTTGGAGTCTCCTTGATCGTCATAACCCACGTATATGTGTTTATCGTCCTTCCATATTGGACTGTATAGGGAACGATCTAATTTTTCAGAAATTAAGCGTTTATCCGAACCATCGGTATTCATCACATAGAGCTTACTTATCTGATAGGCTTGCATTTTATCCTCATAAGACAAATAGGCTATCTGAGAACCATCCGGAGAAACTATTGGACTTCTGTCTGGACCATTGCGATCGGTCAGAGCGACAGCCTTTCCACTTGCAACGGAAATCGAGTAAATTTCACTATTTCTAAAATCGTAATCTGCATCTTCTCTAATATTGGAGACCGCAATTATTGTTTCTCCATCTTTACCCCAAGATAGCGGCCCAGAAAAACTGTAAGCCCCTTGAGTAACTTGGCGACTCTTCCCGCCTAAAATTGGACTGACAAAGATGTGATTAAAGCCAGGACTGATGTATCCCGCTCCATCTGCCTCGTGTTTTAAACGATCGGTCACTCGCGGAGCACTAGCCCACTTTGCACCTTTTGGTTTGGAGGGCATCACTCCGAGGGTTGGGCTTTTTTCGTCTACTTTTAAGGTATAAGCAATATAGTTTCCGTCAGGAGAAATACTTAAATTTCTCGGTGATTTTGGCAATTGGGAAATTCGTGTCATCTTTTGATCCTTCCACCAATACAAATACAATTCACTCCCTTCATCCGTGCTCGCAACAAAAATTAGCTTTGAGCCATCTTCAGACCATTTTGCACTAGATTCAGAACCTTCATTTGAGGTCAATTTTACATGGCTTTTTTCTTCGACGGAATACACCCATAAATTACCTGTAACTCTGTCTTTCATTATGTCAAAATCCATCTTGCGATAAACGACTACTTTCCCATCTGGAGAAATTTGAGGATCGCTGACATAGGAAATATCAAAAATATCCAAGTAATCAAAATTCTTCTGATTTTCTTGGCTTTGAAGCACTGTTGTAAATAGTAGGGCAATTAATAATTTGGTGAATTTCATCTTTGAGGTTTTACCCAAATTTAAGCTTTTTGGCAAAATCTCAAAACTAAAACAAAACACTTATTAAGCAAGCAGCAGAAAAGCCTGTCAAGGCCAATACAGTAGTCATTAAAGTCCAGGAAGAAAAGGTTTGCTTTTCATTCATACCCAAATAATTACTAACCAACCAAAAGCCACTGTCATTGACATGGGATAATATAGAGGCACCAGAAGCTATGGACATTACTAGCAATGCCAAATCCATTGGTCCATAAACTCCAAACTCCACTAAAGGAGCGCAAATCCCAGCAGCTGTAATCATCGCTACAGTAGCGGAGCCTTGCATTATTCGCACAAGTGCCGCCAAGATAAAGGACAAGAGCATTATCGGCATTCCCATAGTTGCAAAATATTCCGCAAGCATAAGCCCTGCTCCAGTATTTATTAAAACTTGCTTAAATACACCACCTGCTCCTGTTAGTAATATGATTACACCCGCAGGACCAAAAGATGCTCGAGTCAACTCTAGAAGTTCTTTTGGACTTTTGTTTCTCGCGATACCTAAAAAATACCAAGCCAGTAAATTCGCGATGATTAAGGCACTAAACGGATGCCCCAAAAGGGATGCTAAAAATAGTATTGAATTGGGTATAGAATTAGGCTCAAACAAGGGACTATTCAACAGGGTATTTAAGACAATGAGAACTATGGGTACAGAAATAATTGTAAAGACGATTCCCACTTTGGGCAAATCACTTTGGACCGGTGTTTGAATAGTTGTTAAAGGAGCATTGATATGAATTTTCTTTGCTAGGTAGTTTCCTAGAATTGGTCCACAGATTATTGCCGTTGGAATACTCACCAAAAAACCCATAATTATCACCCAACCTAGATCCGCGTTTAAAATATCGGCTACTGCAACCGGTCCAGGAGTTGGAGGGATAAAAGTATGTGTTATAGCCAAACCCGCTAATAGAGGAATAGCATATTTTAAGATAGATTTTCCAGTCTTGCGTTGCAGGGAATATACCAAGGGAACAAGTATGATAAAAGCGACATCAAAAAACACCGGAATAGCGACAAAAAAACCAGTAATCATCAAGGCCCATGAGGCTCGTTTTTCACCAAATAATCCAAGTATGTATTGGGCCAGAACCTCAGCACCTCCGGCTTGCTCCAATAATGCTCCAAACATAGCACCCAACCCAACAACGACAGCTACAAAGCCTAGAGTGGATGCCATACCCTCTTTCATGGTTTGTAAAAGAATATCGGGTGACATTCCAGCAAACAAACCAACAGATATACTCGCTATTAATAAACTTATAAAGGCGGGAAGTTTTAGACGCAGTATCAAAACCAATAGTATGGCCACTCCTGCGAGTACAGCAAGCAATAATTCAATTTTCATAATTCTCCCAATTGGTATGATAAGATTTGCCACTAGGGTCGTTCTTCTTTTTATAGGTATGCGCTCCAAAAGCGTCTCTCAGGCCTTGAATAAAATTAGCTGTGGAATCTCTTTGACTAATTCCTATCAAATAATTCCATGCCGCAGTAAAACAGGGAAGGTATAATTCCGATTTTATCCCCTCCAAAATAATATTTTTTAAAAAGGGCTTACCGCTCACTAGGGAACCGGTATCGCTTAACAACAAATCCTTGTTTGTCAAACTAGGGTAGTAAGTGGAGAGAAACTCAGATTCTACTATCGACCCATTAGACCAACAAGCCAAAACCTTTTTTAAATCTACACCCCAGGAAAAGTGATCCGATACGGTAGTAATTAAGTTCAAGGCTTGATGGTGATTCAGCTGACTAAAAAGTCTATAACTCTCTTTTAGCTCCAATGAAGTTGCACTTAAATTCACATTAGTTTTCGAAAAATTCCCCGCTAATTCTTTTCTTTTTTGGGAACTACTGGAAATCTGCCTCGCCTTTGCAGCTGCATAGGCTATAGAATATACTTGATTAAATTCCATTGCATTAATCGCCGTCCAAACACCAGTGCCTTTAGCACCAGCTTCATCTAAGATTGTATCCAAGGTAAAACCTTCCGAACTTCGGTGTTCCAAAACTTTTATGGCAGTTCGCACTAAAAATGAGTCCAGACCTTCTAGTTTCCATTCCCTTAGAAGTGCGGCTAGTTCCATATTATCTGGACAAAATGCATAGAGCTCTGCAAGTGCTTGCATTTGACCGTATTCCAATCCGTTGTGTATCGTTTTTACATAGTGTCCAGCACCTCCTAAGCCCATATAAACTGCACAAGATTCTCCTTGGGTGTTTGCTGAGACAAAATGTTGCTCATCCTGCTTTGCAGCGATTAACTCTAGTGTTTCCCTGATGATATCATAACCAGCCGGTGATCCTCCTATCATCATAGCGGGGCCGTTTAAGGCACCCATCTCTCCTCCTGATATTCCTATACCTAAATAGTGAATCCCAGTCTTAGCGAAATCTTGACATCTCCTCTCTGTATCTAAATAAAAACTATTACCTCCATCGCATAAAACATCAGATTTACTGAGAAGTGGTTTTAATTCTCCGATAAAATCATCCATTAAAGACCCCGCCGGAAGCATCACAATAATATTTCTACATGCTGAAAAACCATTTGCAAAAGATTCCAAATCCGTAAACAATTCAAAGCTCTCAAGACCATATTGAGAAAAAGAATTTTTAATTCTCTCTATTTCCAGGGCATCCGATCTATTGAATCCGAGAACTTTTATCCCTTTGCTTATGGCATTTTTGGCAAGTGCACTTCCCATGACTCCCAAACCAATAATTCCTAACTCCATAACCTCACGATCTGTTTAAATAGGTTTTTATTTTTTTTAATAGAACAGACCGCTTCAGCTCGGCACTAATATGTAATCCATATTCTGGAATTTCTAAAGTATCAAATTGACTTCTCAATAATTTAGAAGGCATAAAGTGGTTTCGATTTTCCATTCGATTAAAAATAGTTTCAAAGCTTGCCTGAAGGACAATAAAGTTCAATTTATAACTTTTATCCTCAAGCGCCTGTCTGTAGGATTCTTTTAGGGCGGAACAAGCGAGAACAATTTTATCGGATTCCATTTTAGACATCTCCAGCCGAATGGAGTCCAGCCAAGGAAATCGATCGTCGTCATTTAGGGAATGACCCGATTTCATTTTGGAAATGTTCTCTTGGGGATGAAAGTCGTCTGCGTCTAAAAAGGGAATTTTCATATCTCTACCCAAAGTCCTTCCTATGGATGATTTTCCAGTTCCGCTGACCCCCATAATTACAATAACCTCTCGACCGCTCATATACAAGTATAAAAAAAAGGACCGAAGTCCTTTTGCATTATATTTCAGTGAAATAATTTATCTAGTTAATTTCCTGTATTTTATACGTTTAGGCATCAAATCACCACCCAATCGCTTCTTTTTGTTCTCTTCGTAATCCGAAAAGGAACCTTCAAAGAAATAAACTTCTGAGTCCCCTTCAAAAGCCAAAATATGGGTACAAACTCTATCCAAAAACCATCTATCGTGAGAAATTATAACAGCACAACCAGCAAAATTCTCTAAACCTTCCTCAAGTGCTCTCAAGGTATTTACATCTAAATCGTTGGTAGGCTCATCCAAAAGAAGCACATTCCCTTCTTCCTTCAAAGTCATTGCCATATGAAGTCTATTTCGCTCACCACCAGACAGTAACTCTACTTTTTTGTTTTGTTCCGAGCCGCTAAAATTAAATCTAGAAAGGTAAGCACGAGAATTGACCATTCTTCCTCCCATCATAACCTGCTCCTGTCCATCTGAGAAGTTTTCCCAAATAGAGCGCTGTGGATCTATATTAGAATGCCCTTGATCTACATAAGCTATTTTTGCAGTTTCTCCCACAGCAAAAGAACCAGAGTCCGCCTCTACTTCCTTGGTAATCATTCTAAAAATTGTGGATTTACCGGCACCGTTTGGTCCAATAATTCCTACAATACCATTTTGGGGGAGATTGAAATTGAGGTTATCGTAAAGTAATTTCTCACCAAAAGCCTTAGCGACTCCTTTGGCCTCAATAACATTTGTACCTAAACGGGGTCCATTTGGAATATAAATCTCCAACTTCTCTTCCATTTGTTTTTGATCCTGATTGAGCAAGCGGTCGTAGTTGGACAAACGAGCTTTGGATTTTGCTTGCCTTCCTTTTGCCCCTTGTCTGACCCATTCCAATTCTCTTTCCAGAGTTTTTTGACGTTTTGAGGCTTGCTTCTCCTCTTGCGCCAAGCGCTTGGACTTTTGATCTAACCAAGAAGAATAATTTCCTTTCCACGGAATACCCTCTCCGCGATCTAGTTCGAGAATCCATCCAGCAACATTATCCAAAAAGTACCTATCGTGAGTAATACATATAACCGTCCCTTTGTACTGTGCGAGGTGATGCTCCAACCAATGTACGGATTCTGCATCCAAATGGTTGGTAGGCTCATCCAAAAGTAAAATATCCGGCTCTTGAAGTAATAGTCGACAAAGAGCCACCCTTCTCGCTTCTCCTCCGGAAAGGTTTTTAATGATGCGATCGGATTCAGGTGTGCGCAGAGCGTCCATTGCAATTTCGAGTTTTGTGTCGAGCTCCCAAGCATTAGAAGCGTCGATTTGATCTTGAAGCGCCGCCTGCTTATTCATGAGTTCCTCCATCTTATCTGGATTGCTATACACTTCCTCCAGACCAAACATATCGTTGATCTTATTATACTCGTCCAATATCTGTACGGTTTCTGCAACCCCCTCTTTAACTACTTCCAAGACCGTTTTTTCGGGATCGAGTTTTGGCTCTTGTTCGAGATAACCGACCGTATAACCTGGAGAAAAAGAAATATCCCCTTGATAATCTTTATCCTCACCCGCTATAATTCTAAGTAAGGAAGACTTACCAGAACCGTTTAAACCGAGAATACCAATTTTTGCTCCGTAGAAAAAACTTAGGTATATATTTTTTAAAACTTGTTTTCCAGTACTTTTATAGGTTTTTGACAAACCTGACATGGAAAAAATTACTTTTTTATCGTCAGACATAATGCTTATATATTTTGAATACACAAATATCGATATATTTTTAAATATTTTCAGAATTATATCCAAACAAAAAACGCCATAAGCTCTAAAGCATACGACGTTGAAATATATCAATTCTTAAAAAGAACTCTTTATCCTCTGATTTTGTTTAAAAGCATATTTAACTGGATCAACTCCTCCTGACTGAGTCTGTCGGTATATTCGTTAAAATAATCCATATTAATCTCATTGAGCACCTCCAAACCCTTCAAGGTGATTTCCACAAAGACAACTCTCCTATCCTCTTTGCATCTGGATCGAACCACCAACTCCTTATCCATCAACTTATCTATCAAACGGGTGGTGTTTGGAGATTTCTCCACCATTCGGTCTTTGATACTATTCACGGTAATAGCCGTCTTTGCCCCTCTCAGTATTCTCAGGATATTGTATTGAGGCAGACTAATATTGAACTTACGTAAATACCCATTACCCAAATGATTTAAAAAATTGGCGGTAAATTTAATATTCAAAATAGCTTTTTGACCCTCTGAGGAAAAGCTAGATTGAATTTCATGACCTAAATCTGCCATAATTATATTTTTGAAATTTGTTCGATAAGGTCCTTATTCAACTCCTCATTGATTAATTTTCCTTCTTGAAAATTTTCTGTAAAATTTGGAACCACTAATTTCCCAACAATATTACCACCCATATAAGGGAAGCGGTCGGCCGCAATTTCAAGAGCAGTAGCTCCTCCGCGAGGCCCCGGTGAAGTAGACAATAGAACCATTGGAATATCTGCCCACAATTTTCCGTCAATTCTACTCATCCAATCAAAAGCGTTTTTAAAGGCAGTAGAATAGGTTCCATTGTGCTCGGCTATAGAAATAATCAGCCCATCACCAGACTGAATCGTCGACAAAAGCTCCTTTGCAGCTTCCGGAATCCCTATTTCTCCCTCCAAATCAATACTGTAAATCGGCAGGTCAAATTCTGCTAGATCTATTTCAACTACTTCTCCGCCTTCCACAAGGCTAGCAGCGTAGTGCGCCAAATATTTATTAATAGACTGTCTCGCCGAACTGGCACCAAAAGCAACTATTTTTTTCCCCATAATTATCTGTAATTTTTAAACATATACGATACAAAAAGCAATACTAAGGCGATCACTGCTCCAGCCCATTGCCCGTCTGAAATTGCATAATGTGCAAAAAAAGCGAGAAAAAAGTTAATGGTAAAAGCGGCATATGCCCATTCCTTTAGGGTCTTTAGACCAGGTACCAAAAGTACAGCTACCCCTATGATTTTTAGAATAGCCAAAGGATATACCATATAGGTTGGATATCCAAAACCTTCAAAAGCTTGGTTTATCATTTCATTTTGAAAGATATAGTTGGAAACACTAAAAAGAAGTAGGGCTGAAAGTAGGCCCGTTGCAACCCAAAAAAGTATTTTTTGTAAACTCATAAGTTTATGTTATTTTTCAATTTCACTACAAATGTATACTTTTTTTATTTACCTAGGTAAATAGGGGGTTTGTTTTTTTGTTGCCTCCCTAAAATTCGTAAATTAGTCCCACTAAAATCAACGATAAATGGATCTCAACTTCAACAAAAACGAAGACAGTAACAAATTACTATACGCAGAACTCAGAAATAAACTTAATAAGGTCTACCAAGGAGGTGGAAAAAAGAAAATAGACAAGACCCATGCCAAGGGAAAAATGACCGCAAGAGAGAGAATAGAGTATCTTTTGGATCGAGGTGCTGATCAAATTGAAATTGGAGCCCTTGCCGCTGACGGTATGTATAAAGAGTACGGAGGATGCCCTAGTGCTGGGGTGGTTTGTGTAATCGGATATATTAAGGGAAGACAATGTATTGTTGTTGCCAATGATGCAACTGTCAAGGCTGGTGCCTGGTTTCCTATGACAGGAAAAAAGAATCTCAGAGCACAAGAGATAGCCATGGAAAATAAATTACCAATTATTTACCTCGTGGATAGCGCTGGAGTTTTCTTACCTATGCAAGACGAAATTTTCCCAGACAAAGAACACTTTGGACGAATATTCAGCAACAATGCTAAGATGAGCAGTATGGGTATTACCCAGATTTCTGCAGTAATGGGCAGTTGCGTTGCAGGAGGGGCCTACTTACCGATCATGAGTGATGAGGCCATCATGGTAGACAAAACCGCTAGTATCTTTTTAGCGGGAAGTTATTTGGTAAAAGCTGCAATAGGCGAATCTATAGACAATGAAACATTGGGAGGTGCGACCACCCACAATGAATTGTCCGGAGTAGCAGACTACAAGGCAAAAGACGATAAAGATGCCTTGGATAAGATCAAAAATATCCTAGATAAATTAGGCTCTAATCCAAAAGCTGGATTCAGTCGAATCGAAGCTAAAATGCCAGAAAAGGATGTAGAAGAAATATTTGGAGTATTGCCAAAACTCCGAACAGATCCCTATGACAGTTTAGAAATTATCCACAGAATAATCGATGCAGATAGTATAGAACTTTACAAAGAGGATTATGGAAAGACTTTGATCTGTGCCTATGCTCGAATAGACGGATGGGCTGTTGGAATAGTTGCCAATCAAAGAAAAATGGTAAAGAATGCTAAAAAAGAAATGCAATTTGGTGGAGTGATTTACAGCGATTCTGCGGACAAGGCAACTCGTTTTATAGCAAATTGTAACCAAAAGAAAATTCCACTAGTCTTTTTACAAGATGTCACTGGCTTTATGGTAGGATCCAAGAGCGAGCACGGTGGAATTATTAAGGACGGTGCCAAAATGGTCAATGCAGTCAGTAATTCTGTAGTTCCAAAATTTACGGTAATCGTCGGAAATTCCTACGGAGCCGGAAATTATGCAATGTGTGGTAAAGCCTATGATCCAAGACTTATTTTCGCTTGGCCATCTGCACGTTTAGCGGTTATGGGTGGAGCCCAAGCAGCAAAGGTTCTATTGCAAATGGAAAAAGCAAAACTCGAAGCTCAAGGTGAAAAAATTAGTGCGGAAAAAGAAGCTGAAATTTTAGATAAAATTCAGAGCCGTTACGACGAACAAACATCGCCTTACTATGCAGCAGCGAGACTTTGGACAGACGCTATTATCAGACCAACAGATACGAGAAAGTGGATTTCCATGGGAATTGAAGCAGCTGACCACGCACCGATAGAAAAGCCTTTCAACATGGGCGTAATTCAGGTATAATTTATTATTTTTGACCGACTAAAATTAGAATTTTACTATGGGAAGAGCCTTTGAATTTAGGAAAGCTAGAAAAATGAAACGCTGGTCTGCTATGGCCAAAACTTTTACTCGTATTGGTAAAGATATTGTCATGGCGGTTAAAGAAGGAGGACCTAATCCCGATTCCAACTCGAGACTGAGAGCTGTCATCCAAAATGCCAAGGCTGCAAATATGCCTAAGGACAATGTGGAAAGGGCTATTAAAAAAGCCTCTGACAAAAATACTGCCAACTACAAGGAAGTTCTATTTGAAGGATATGCTGCTCACGGAATTGCTGTTTTGGTCGAGACCGCTACAGACAACAACAATAGAACAGTTGCTAATGTGCGTGCTGCATTTAATAAATGTGACGGTACATTTGGAACCTCTGGTTCTGTAATCTTTATGTTTGATCACACTTGTAATTTTCGTGTCAAAAGAGAAGATCTATCTATGGATTTAGAAGATTTTGAACTAGAACTTATCGATTTTGAAGTAGAGGAAATCTTTGAAGACGAAGACGGTATCATGATATATGCACCTTTCGGACAATTCGGAGCAATTCAATCTTACCTGGAAGAAAATAAATTAGAAATTCTTCAATCTGGATTTGAATATATACCTACCACAACAAAAAAAGTTGACGAAGCACAACAAGCGGATATTGATAAACTGTTAGAAAAATTAGAAGAGGATGACGATGTACAAAACGTCTACCACTCGATGGAGGCCTAAACTTTAAAGTTTCTTATATACTAAATCCAATGTTTTGTTACGTTGGATTTTTTTTGTCTCTGTAAAAATGAATTTTTTCAGAAAATAAATTCGTTTGGGAATTTCAAAATCTGTAAAACCTAATTCCTTAAAAAGAACCTTGTCGGAATCTCTTGGATCTCGGTCTTCCCCATCCCCTTCCAAAATTAAAATTAAACGGGTTCCTAGCTTTTTGTCTCCCTCTCCTGAAAAGAAAAAGTTTTCAGTAGTGTAGGCAGAATACTTTTTTTCCAAAGTCTCTGGAAATAATTTCACCCCACCAGAATTAATCACATTATCAAACCTACCCAACCACTGGAATTTGGATTCAGATATAATTTCGACGAGGTCGTTGGTTTGAATTCTTTCGGAATTCAGTCTATTGGCGTATATCCATAAACAAGACTTGTCATTAGAACCAATTTCAACACCCTTTAGACATTGATAGTAATTTCTGAATTCCGGATACAAAGATTGAATGGCGATATGACTTATGGTTTCTGTCATTCCATAACTGGAAAAAATCTTGGCTTTTAGATTTTTAAATTGCTTTAAATAAGCCGTTCGAAATACGCCACCACCAATCAGTATTTGATCGAATTGATTGAGTTGCTCCTCATTCATTTTATAAACTTGAAGTGGAACTAAGGCTGTAAAATCAAAGAAAAGTCCCTTTGAACAATTTAAATACACCTCCCAACCCAACTCCAAGGCTCTAACCCACATCATTTTTCCAGCAATATAATCCGCAGATAAATTGATCCAAACTTTAGAACCAGGGCCGAGATTAAAAAACTGTCCTGTGGCCAATGCGCTCGCTCTCATAGCTTCCTTCGGCAAACTAAGTTCCTTTGGAATACCGGTACTCCCTGAAGTTTGAACAGTCACATATTGAGATTCGTCAAACCATTGACTTAAAAAATTCTTCTGGCTTTGATCCTCTAGTGACCGAATCAAATTTTCGACACTCGAAAAGGATTTGCCCGAAATAGAAAAGCTAGAATGAAGTTTAGACATTAGATGGGTCCGAATAACTTTGCCTTCCAATCGGTCCATGACAATCTTCTACCGATAAAATAAAGAATTACCGGATAGATAATAAATACCGGTATAAAAGCTTGCCAGCTAATAGATGGTTCCGAAACATCCATAAAGACAGCATCGGTTTGGAAAACCGTCCAATCTGTGGTAATCATCAAAGCTGCGAAAAGATTATTGACCGCGTGAAAGCCAACCGATAGTTCCATTCCTTCATCCATAAGCGTCATAATACCAAATAGAAAACCCGTACCTATATAGAAGACAAAGGCTAAAGGTCCCAGTTTGTCAATTTCAGGATTTGCACCGTGAACTAGGCCAAAAATTACAGAAGTTAGGATTAAAGGTATCCATCTATTCTTGGTCAATCCACCGATGGCTTGCATAAAATACCCTCGGAACAAAACCTCTTCAAACGTAGTTTGAATTGGTATCAGAGCGATAGCAACAGCTGCTAAAACTAGAAACTTTTGCCAATCAAAAATCAAAACAAAATCTTCCGGTCTGATAAGAAGGTCAGCAATGGTCATTATCAACAAAACCAATCCCCAAAGGACAAATCCAAATTTAACACGGGTCCAATCAAACGTATCTCTCGAAGTCATAACTGATTTTAAGGATCTTCCGTGAATTTGTGTGACAGCGATATACAAACCGATAAAAGCAAATACGAATGTAAATAAAAGACCTGCTAAATAAAGGCTTTTAGGAATACCTAATCCCATAAAATTAGACTGCATAGATTCCATAAAAGCAGCTGAATCAGGAGCATAGCCCGACGCAATTGCAAACAAGGGAATTATCCCTAATAACTGCCAAAAGATAAATATCACAAATAGTGCCGCTACATAGCGACCAACAGAATTCTTTCCTTTGTATACTTGTGCAATAAATGAATTATTCATAAAATAAATTTTCAAGTTTAGTTAAATCCCAATCTTTTTTGGAATCATAATATAGGTATCCTTTTTCAACCTCTAAAGGACTATTAATGTTATTTTTAAATAGACTTCCTGTGCCCAAACCTTGAGGTAAGTTTATATCTAAGGTGGCAGTCCACTGGGCGATGGCATTTAAACCGATATTGCTTTCGAGAGCAGATGTTATCCAATACTTAATACCCAAATCATCTGCGATACGCATCCAAGATAGTGATCCTTGAAAACCACCGACCAAAGCTGGTTTTAGGATAATATATTGAGGGCGAATGGACTCGAGAAGCTCTCTTTTGTCTCTCTCGTGAAAAACCCCTATCAATTCCTCATCCAAGGCAATAGGTATTGGAGAATTCCCAGCGAGTTCAGCCATAGAGGACCACTCCCCTTTTGCAATCGGTTGTTCGATTGAATGAATGTCTAATTCCTTTAAAACTTCCAATTTAGCCAAAGCATTCTCGGCTTTGAAACCGCCGTTGGCATCCACTCGAAGTGTTATCGTCTCGGAATCAAAATCCTTGCGTATTGCACGAAGTAATTCTACTTCCGTTTCAAAGTCTATCGCACCAATTTTCATTTTCAGGGTATCGAAGCCTTTCTCTAATTTGGATTTGATTTCTTCTAACATAAACTCCTCCGTTCCCATCCAGATCAAGCCATTTATGCCAATACCGCTCTGATCGGATACAAATGAGCTAGAAAAAAGATGAAATGGGTTTGCAGAATTCAAAGAGAGAAAGGCTTGTTCCAAACCAAATTGAATTGACGGAAAGAACATAGTCTCTCGAAGTAATTCGGCGAGTTCTAAATTAATATTATCACAGACCCATTGCAGTTTGGATTCGTATTCTGGGCAGTCGTCGGCGCTCAGACCTCTAAAGAGGTTGCATTCGCCATAGCCTATTTCATCCCCTCTTTGAATTCTTAAAATAAAGGTTTCTTTTTGACGTAAAACTCCTCGAGAAGTTCCCGAGGCTCTGTGAAAATCCAAAAGTAATTTTGCAAATTTTGCTCGAATCATACTAGGCCTCTATATAATCTCCCACTTCTAGTAAAATGAGTTCTTTATCTTTTAAATTAAAAGAGGATTTTGCCAATTCTTTATCCAAAACAATATAGCCGAAGGTATCGTAATGATAAGCCAATACACGATTACAGTTTACAAATTCGGCAGCCATAAGGGCTTGTTTGATTCCCATAGTAAAATTATCTCCTATGGGTAAAACAGCGAGATCCAACTTTGTAAAGAGAGGAATTAATTTCATATCCATACTCAGGGCAGTATCTCCTGCGATATAAATATTTTTTGATTCTCCTTCCAAAACAAAACTTCCCGGATTTCCACCATAAGTGCCGTCTGCAAAAACACTAGAATGCTGAGCTTGTAAATAATGAAGTAAACCAAAATCAAATTCCCAGCTTCCTCCAAAATTCATTGGATGACCTTTAAAACCTTTTTTAGTATAATACTCGACAATCTCAAAATTGGAAACTATAGTCGCACCTGTTCTCTCGGCGATTCGCTCCACATCCAAAACATGATCTTGATGGGCGTGAGTGATTAAAATATAGTCTGCCTCCAAACTATCTATATCTATGTGTTTTGCCAATTCATTACCTGATATAAAAGGATCCACGATTAAATGTTTTCCTTTACTCTCTATAGACAGACACGCATGTCCTAAAAAACGTATTTCCATATCTTAAATTATTTCTATCGAAAGTACGAAATATTAAAGTGAGATGGAAATTCCAAAAAGCAAAGAATAGAGAAAAGTGCTGAGTGCTACTTTTTTTAATTCCGGATCCAAATCAACCGCTTCTGTATTATTCCAAACCACTACTAAATTTTGGATTAAAGGTAAAAAAGCAATCAGATAGATAAAGTTTTGGAAAGCCAATAAATCAAAAACATAATTAAAGGCTAGGCTCGAGAGAAGAGGGATTAAAACGAGAAGGGTATGGTAAATTTTAGCACGTTTGACACCTAAACTTACTACTACCGTGATCTTGTTGGAGATTTTATCCGAATCTCGATCTCTTAAGTTATTTAGATTCAAAACTGCCGTACTGAGCAAACCAATACTTACCCCGGGTAACACAAAGGCTATTTGAAAGTTTTCTGCATATAAAAAGTAACCGCCAAGAACACTGACCAAGCCGAAGAACAAGAAAACAAATACATCTCCCAAACCGCGATAACCGTATGCTTTTTCACCGACAGTATAGCGAATAGCAGCCCAAATACTCGCCGCTCCCAAACCGATAAAAGCCAGTGTCAAAAGAAGATTCTCTCTTCCGAAGGAGACATAAATTAGGGTCAAACTCAGGATGGCAGAAACAAATCCGTTGATAACAATCACTTTTTTGAGTTGCCTAGGACTAATAGCACCAGATTGAATGGCTCTAGCAGGACCGATTCGATTTTCATTATCCGTTCCTTTTACCCCGTCGCCATAGTCGTTGGCGTAGTTTGACAAGATCTGAAAAGACAGGGTAACTAATATAGAAAGTACAAATATTAGGAGATTAAATACCCCTGTGAATTGAGCCAGAAAACCAGCTACAATTATTCCAGAAATGGAGAGAGGCAAGGTTCTCAGCCTTGCCGCCTCTATATAAGTTTTAAGCATCTATTTATATATCTGCCGCTTGAGCTACCAATTCCGCAAGATCCATAACTTTGACCTCTGCTTCTTGTTCTTTATTCTTGACCCCATCTGTAATCATTGTATTACAAAAAGGACAGCCCGTTGCAACTATTTTAGCCCCAGTAGACAAAGCTTCTTCGGTACGCTCGATATTAATTTCTTTTTTACCGGGTTCTGCTTCTTTAAACATTTGCGCACCACCGGCTCCACAACACAAGCCTTTTGTCTTGCATCGTTTCATTTCAACCAAAGCCACATCTAACTTTTCAATTAGTTCTCTTGGCGCCTCGTAAACATCATTAGCTCTTCCTAAATAACATGGATCGTGATAGGTGATTCGTCTCCCTTTGAAGTCTCCGCCTTCAATCTGAAACTTGCCTTCATTTAGAAGCTTGTTTATCAGCTGTGTGTGGTGTATAACTTCGTAATTACCTCCTAATTGAGGATACTCGTTCTTTAAAGTATTAAAGCAATGAGGACAGGTTGTGACTACTCTTTTAATATCGTAGGCATTCATCACTTCGATGTTGGTAGCGGCTTGCATCTGAAAAAGCATTTCATTTCCAGCTCTCTTTGCGGGATCTCCTGTACAACTCTCTTCCGTTCCTAAAACGGCAAAAGAAATTTCAGCGTGATTCAATAATTTCACAAAAGCCTTGGTTATTTTTTTTGCTCTATCGTCAAAACTTCCTGCACAACCAACCCAAAATAAGATATCAACTTCTTTTCCTTGGGCCATCATTTCTGCCATAGTAGGCACTTGATTAATTTGCTCGCTCATAATATTATTCGTCTTTCCAGTTTAGGCGATCCATCTGATTGTATTGCCAAGGAGCACCGTTATTTTCAATATTGGTCATCATGATATTCAACTCTTGTGGAGCAGAAGATTCTTCCATCACCATATATCTCCTCATATCCGTGATAATAGATAAAGGATTTATATTAACAGGACATTCTTCCACACATGCATTACAAGATGTACACGCCCATAATTCTTCGGGAGTTATATAATTTCCAAGTAATTTATTGTCTTCATTTATTTCTTCTCCTTTATCGAGAAGCTTCCCTACTTCCTCTGCGCGATCTCTTGTCTTCATCATTATCGCTCTAGGAGAGAGCATTTTACCTGTTTCGTTAGCAGGACAAGAAGAAGTACATCTTCCACATTCTGTACAAGTATAGGCATTCATTATTTGCACCCAACTCAAATCGGTAACATCCGAGGCACCAAAAGATTCCGGTTCTCCAGCATCCTCATCCATAGCAGCATAAGGATCTGCATCTGGATCCATCATGAGTTCCACCTCTTTTTGAACGGATTCCAAATTATCAAATTGTCCTTGTGGATTTAAATTCGCAAAATAGGTATTTGGAAAAGCCAATAATATGTGTAAGTGCTTGGAATAATACAGATAATTTAAGAAAATTAAAATACCTACAATATGCAACCACCAAGCAGAACGCTCCACTATATGTAGTGTATCTGCGGAGAGTGAACTAAACCACGGTGCGATAAACTGGCTAATTGGGTTCCCAATACCAGCGGTCTGAATTCCAGTATCTGTAGCATTCATCACAAGAAATAAGGACATCAAAACTACTTCAAAATACAAGATATAATTAGCATCATCTTTTGGCCATCCCTTCATTTCAGAGGACCAAAATCTTGCGATTTTTAGCGCATTTCTTCGCAACCAAAATACAACAACAGCAACTAAAACCAAAAGTGCTAAAACTTCAAAGGTTCCTACTAAAAACCCATAAATTGAAGAACCCAGAGGTTCCAAGAAAATTCTATGTGTACCTAAGAGACCATCTATAACTATTTCTAGAACTTCGATATTGATAAGGATAAAACCTACATATACCACTATGTGTAAAATTCCCGATACCGGTCTTCTGACCATTTTAGATTGTCCGAGAGCAATCTTGACCATATTTCCGAGTCGTTCGGATTTTCGGTCGGTTCTGTTAACTGCCCGACCCAATTTTATGTTTCGCACAAGACTTTTTACGTTTTTTGCAAAAAATCCAACTCCACCGAGTAGAATTAGTAAAAAAAGAATTTGAGGTATATAATGCATAATAGTTGTTTTTTAGTCTAGGGAATCGGTCACAACATAGGGTTTTTCTTTCTTTCCGAAAAGAGAAAAGTGTACAAAACGCTTTGGATTTTCTTTTACATTTCTCAAAAGCTCCTCTAATTCTTGAGAGGCTGCTGTCAAGTTTTCGTATAATGCGTCATCATATAGCATCTGCCCTAGTGTACCTTCTCCAGATTCTATTTGAAGAAGTAAATTATTCACTTCGTCGAGACTAGTATTTAGTTTTTGACTGATTAATTCCAAGTCAACCGCATTGAGATTTTCTCCAAATTCGGTCAATTCTGCCGTCATAGATTCTGCATTGGACAATACTGCTTGCAAGGATCCATTTTCACTAGTCATGCTATTTAGATTAGCCATACTTCTATTCAGATTGGAAATGCTCTCTTTCAAATTAGATTGGACTTCCTCATCCAAAATGACATTGATATTTCCGAAAGTAGTATTGACAGATTGCAAAGCTGTATTGAGATTGGTTTCTATAGAATCGATTTGAGCCGTCAAAGAACTTATAAGATCCTTCTCTTCTCTTCCGAGAAATACAAAGTCTTGATCGGCAAGTTCCCCTGAATAAACCGGAACAATCTTTAGAGATTTAGACCCCAAGAGCGAAGGAGCATACATCAGCACTTCTGAATCTTTATACAAGCCCATATCTTCGGTTATTGAAAACTCCACTTTTAGACCTTTATTTATTTTTGGATCATAGCTTATTCCCAAAACCGAACCTACTTTAAGTCCGTTGATGGTTACATCACTAGATTCACTCAGTCCCTCAACATTGTCAAACATTACAAAATAAGAGTTAGATCCGCGAGCAAATATATTTTGGCCTTTCAAAAAATTAAATCCCCAGATAAGAACGGCGATAGCGAATAGTGCTACCAGTCCTGTTTTAAATTCTCTTGTCAACTTTATCATAATAATGCGTTATTCACAAAATTAACACTATTTTCTCAGTCATTCAACAACTTTATAGCCTCTTTAACACTTATGCGTTCTCCATTTTTGAATGCCACAAGAAAAGCATCCTTATATCCAGCTTTTTTAGCTTCCTTTAAAGAAGCCTTTCCAACCTTGTAAGAAGAGCTCATTCCGTAATAGTATTTATAGTAGGAATCTACCTTAACTCGCTGAATACCATTGAGTCCTTTAAAGTTATATGATTTTGTACTGATACTAGATTTGCTGGAAGCAATTTGAGTTTTAAAAACAATTTCATCCTCCATTACTGAAGTGGACTCTCGAACACTATTTTTTTTCAGATTTTCAATATATACTTCGATAGCTCCTGCCACGGAACGGGATATTTCTTGCTGTCCTTTTTTTGAATTTAAATAAGCTCCTTCTTTTTTATTGGTTAAAAAGCCTGCTTCAATAAGTACACTCGGCATCGCTGTATTTCTCAAAACCAGAAAACCAGCCTGACGTACATTTCTATTTTTACGATTTAATTTTTGAGTAAAATTTGTTTGAATAAGGCTCGCTAATTCCAAACTTTGATCGAGATATTCCTCTTGCATATCGAGAATACCAAAAACAGCTATCGGGTTTTTGGGGTCATAACCGTGGTATCTCTCTTCATAGTTGTCTTCAAGGGTAATGACATCATTTTCAAATTTTGCTATCTCAAAATTCCGATCGTTTTCGTGCAGTCCTAAGGTAAAAGTAGCTGCCCCGTAGGCACTGGAGGTATGAGAATCACAATGCACCGAAACAAAAAGGTCTGCATCCGCATCATTTGCTATGCTAGCCCTCTTGGACAACTCGATAAATGTATCATCTTTTCTGGTATAAACAACCTTGATATCGGAAGATTTTTTTAACATATCTCCTATATTCAAAACAATTTTTAAGGCAATATTTTTTTCAAAATAACCATTCCCTCTGTTTCCGGAGTCCTTACCACCGTGTCCTGCATCCAAAACAACGACGTATTTTTTAGTCTGTGCAAGGAGCTCTAGCTGCGGGAATATAAACAGTAAACAAAAAAATAGTTTTAAAAGTTTTTGAGGATTTATAAAAGTTAGTTTTTGTTTAGCCTTCATCAATTATTTTGATTAATTTTGAATCGAAAATGCCCCGTGTTTACATAGGTGTTCTTACAAAAATACTATTTAAAGCTTTGCGAACAAACTTTCTAAATATTCTTTTGCTCACCTTAATTTTCTCGTGCTCTCATTCTCTTTTTGGGCAAGAAGTTGTCCCGGTAAAAGACAGTATTAGTTCGGATAGCATTCCAAAACCAAAAGAAGCTTTAGATGGGATCATATCCCATACGGCAGTAGATTCCATTGTGGAAGATGTGGTCCATAAAAAGGTGAGATTCTACAACGAAGCACATTTACAGTACCTCGACATAGATCTCCAAGCTGGTTATATTGAAATTGATTACGAAACTAGCGTGATTTCGGCAAAGGGAATTTTGGATTCCGTTGGAGAATATACCCAATTACCAATATTTAAACAAGGTAATGAAGAGACCGTCCAGGATTCTTTATTTTATAATTTCGAAACCGAAAAGGCAATCATCTTTCACGTAAGAACAGAGCAGAGTGGAATAATAACCCTTGGAGAAGAAACCAAAAAAGTAAATGATTCCACTATTTATGTAAGAGATATTCGCTTTACCACATCCGACAAAAAAAATCCAGATTATTATCTGAGAACTAGGAAAGCAAAAATAATTCCAAATAAAAAAATTGTAACAGGTGCTACGAATCTCGTAATTTCAGATGTCCCCACACCTCTATTTATACCTTTTGCTTATTTTCCGTTGACTACGGAAAGTACTTCTGGTTTTTTGCTGCCTACATATACAGAAACTAGAAACCAAGGATTCTCCTTACAAAATGGAGGGTATTATTTTGCTTTGAGCGACTATGTAGATCTCGCTCTAACCGGTGATATTTACTCCAACGGTAGTTGGGGGTTTAGAGCACAATCCAGTTACAAGAAGCGCTATAAATTCAACGGCAGATTTAGTTATAGCTACGAGAGCAATATATTTGGTATTCAAGGCTTTGATGATTACAGCAAATCCACAAACTACAATATTCGATGGAATCATAGCCAAGATGCAAAGGCTAGTCCCAACTCCAACTTTTCTGCCTCAGTAAATTTGGGTAGTAGCCGCTATTATCAGCAATCTTTAAACGAAAATAACTCGGGTGACTATTTAAACAACACCTTGAGTTCATCCATCAACTATTCCAAGCGTTTTGTGGGTACACCTTTTAATATTTCCATGGGTTTTACCCATTCCCAAAACACAAATACGGAACAAATCAATATGTCTCTGCCTTCGCTTAAGCTGAATATGGACCGTATATATCCTTTTGCACCAAAGACAGGATCGAGCAAAAACCCTCTACAGAAAATTGGTTTAACCTATGGACTAAAGGCAGACAATCGCGTTCAAACTACCGATGATGAGTTTTTTACTCCTCAAATGTGGCAAGACATGCAAAGTGGGGTGCAACAAGATGTTTCCATGAGCACAAACATGAAGGCTTTTAAGTACTTTACCTTGGCTCCGAGCGCAAATTACAAAGAGGTTTGGTATTTTGAATCTATTGACAAAAACTTTGATCCTCAGCAAAATGAGGTAGTTACAGACACCGTTCAGGGGTTTACTTCCTTTCGAGAATATAACGTAGGAGCTTCGCTATCCACAAATGTCTATGGTAATGTTTCCTTTACCAAAGGTAGGCTAAAGGGGATTCGTCACACTCTGAGACCATCCGTATCTTATTCCTATCGTCCCGACTTTAGCTATTATTATGACGAAGTTCCAGAGACTGCAGACAACACTAGTTTTGAAACCTATTCTAAATACGATATAGGTATCTACGGGAGACCTTCAACGGGACTTTCTAGCTCGGTGGGAATTAGTCTAAACAACACCTTTGAGGCTAAAGTAATGTCCAAGGATTCTACAGAAATTGAACCCAGAAAAATAACCCTCTTAAACAACTTGAACTTTAGTACAAGTTATAATATGGCAGCAGACTCGTTGAAATGGAGTCCTACTAATGTTACTGGAGGAACTACCTTTTTGAAAGACAAACTGAGGGTAAATGTCGGAATGACTCTCGACCCCTATGCTCTAAATGCTAATGGACAAAGAATCAATACCGCAAACATTAGTAATGGCGGTAGCCTTTTTAGACTGACAAGAGCAAACTTAACAGCTAACTATGCATTTAGTAGTAAGGATTTTGATGGAGACGACGCCGAACGAAATACCGAGGACAATGTCTACGATCAGGGATCCGGAACTGAGGGCTTATTAGGTACCAATATGGCAGCTAATAGAGGTCCGTCCATAAACGAAAGTGGCAAAAAACAAAAAGAGGAAAAACAGATATTTTATCAGAATAAAATTCCTTGGTCTTTGAAGTTTGCCTATTCCCTTAACTACACCAATAATATTGGCCAAAAGCTTATTTCATCAAACTCTTTGATGGTCTCCGGTGATTTAGAATTTACGCCAAAATGGCTTTTAGGTTTTTCTTCGGGTTATGACTTTAAAAACAAGGGGGTAACCTATACGCAATTGCGCTTTACTAGGGATCTAGATAGCTGGAGAATAAACTTCAACTGGGTACCTTTTGGGAATCGAACTTCTTATTATTTTTATATTGGGGTTAAATCCTCGATGTTATCTGATCTGAAGTACGAGAAGAATTCACAGCCAGACCAGAGACTTTTCTAACAAAAACATCCTAATAGCTATGAAAAAAATTGTACAAACAAAACACGCGCCAGCTCCAATCGGACCTTATAATCAAGCCATTTTAAGCGGAGGCACCTTATATGCTTCTGGGCAAATAGCTCTCAATCCAGAAACCGGAGCGTTTGTCACGGAAAATATTCAGGCAGAAACCCATCAAGTAATGCGCAATATCAAAGCCGTACTTGAGGCTGTAGATATGAACTTTTCAGATATTTTAAAGGCTAGTATTTTTATCAAAGATATGAACCAATTTGGAGAAATTAATGCAGTCTATGGCGAGTATTTCACCTCCGATTATGCTCCAGCGAGAGAGACCGTCGAGGTAGCTCGTTTGCCAAAGGATGCAAATATTGAGATTTCAATAATCGCAGAAAAATAATTTAGGCCTTGTTATAAAAACAAAAACTCCACTAAAACTTAAAGTTAGAGTGGAGTTTTTTTATTTTGGAATAGTCGCTTATTTAACGGAATCCATATATTCTATAAGGTCTAATACTTTACTTGAATATCCAGCTTCGTTGTCATACCAAGCTACAACTTTTACAAAGTTATCGTTTAGAGCAATACCTGCGTTTGCGTCAAAAACAGAAGTTCTCGTATCTCCTACGAAATCTTGAGAAACCACTAGATCTTCCGTGTAACCTAAAACACCTTTCATATCTCCTTCTGAAGCACTTTTCATAGCAGCAGAGATCTCAGCATAAGTTGCTGGCTTTTCTAATTTAACCGTCAAATCTACAACAGAAACGTCCATAGTAGGAACGCGAAATGCCATCCCAGTAAGTTTACCGTTTAAGGCAGGAATAACTTTTCCAACCGCTTTTGCAGCTCCTGTAGAAGATGGAATAATATTGTGAATTGCTGCACGACCACCTCTCCAATCTTTCATAGATGGACCATCTACTGTTTTCTGAGTAGCGGTTGCTGCGTGAACTGTAGTCATCAAACCTTCTGAAATACCCCAGTTATCATTCAATACCTTAGCGATTGGAGACAAACAGTTTGTAGTACAAGAAGCATTAGAAACAAAATCTAATCCGTTGTGATACTCTTTATTATTTACTCCCATAACAAACATTGGAGTAGCATCTTTTGATGGAGCAGACATTATAACCTTCTTAGCACCTGCTTCGATATGACCTTTAGCAGATTCCTCCGTCAAAAATAAACCTGTAGATTCGATCACGTATTCAGCACCAACTTCATCCCACTTTAAATCGGAAGGATTTCTCTCAGCACTAACTCTAACCTCACTACCGTTAACAACTAGTTTACCATCTAAAACCTCAACTGTTCCTTCGAAAGCTCCGTGAACAGAATCGTATTTTAGCATATAAGCTAAATAATCTACATCTAACAAGTCGTTGATACCTACCACTTGAACATTTGATCTCTTTACAGCAGATCTAAAAGCTAAACGGCCGATACGACCAAATCCATTAATTCCAATTTTAATCATAATTCAATCTTCTTTTTTAGGTAGTCATTATTTTGGCTACTCTTAATAATTCTCTATTTATTTCGTTGTGTCCTTTTATGGCCTTTTGCAAGTCTGTTGTAATGACTTTGTCATCCTTTACACCTACCATAACGTTAGAAACACCTTCTCTTAATAATTCAACAGCTCTTACTCCTAGTCTCGAAGCTAAAACGCGGTCAAAGCAACTAGGACTTCCTCCTCTTTGCATATGCCCTAAAACTGAAACTCGGATATCGTATTCAGGGAAGTTTTCTCCCACATAGTCCGCGAGTTCAAAAACATTTTTACCTGTCTTGTCACCCTCTGCCACTACTACAATACAAGAAGTCTTACCAGATTCTGAACCTCTTTTAAGACTGGTCTTTAATTCGTTTAAACCAATATTTTCCTCGGGAATTAAAATCTCTTCGGCACCGACACCAACTCCGGTATTAACTGCAATAAATCCAGCATCTCTTCCCATTACTTCGATAAAGAATAATCTATCGTGAGAAGTTGCCGTATCTCTAATTTTATCCACAGCGTCCACAACCGTATTTAGGGCTGTATCGTAACCTATGGTATAATTTGTTCCGAAAATATCATTATCAATAGTACCAGGAATTCCAATTACAGGAAAGTCGTATTCCTGATTAAAGATCATTGCACCAGTAAACGAACCGTCTCCACCTACAACAATAAAAGCATCAATCTCAGCCTCGACAAGGTTATCGTATGCTTTCTTTCTTCCCTCTTTAGTCCTAAACTCCATACTTCGAGCAGACTTGAGCATGGTTCCTCCTTTATTTATAATATTGGAAACGCTTCTAGATGGTAGATCTACAAAATCTCCATTAATCATTCCCTCATACCCGTGATAAATACCTACACAAGGAAGATTGTAATAAGCACAAGTCCTAACCACGGAGCGAATTGCAGCATTCATACCTGGAGAATCTCCTCCAGAAGTCAAAATTGCTACCTTTTTAATTGTTTTTTTCATATCTAAATTGAGATGTAAAATTACGAATAATACAGATTTTTCGGGCCTTCATTTTCGATATTATGCGAAAACGATTTCGAAATTAATAATTTCGCAATATACGCTTAAATCCTATAAAAATTTAAAAAAGAAGCGACACTTTTTAAATTAAAACTGAAAAAGTGAATACATGTGATTCTGTATTTTCTGACGATCTCGGATAAAACATTTTAGCAAGAGAAGCTGATTATGTGCTCTGTCAAGATTGTGAGTGGAGTGGGAAATACTAAAATAAATACTTCCGTTGAGGTAATCGGTCAAAAATCGAATGGACATGATGGCAATCATGTGAAGAATACCTGGAAATAAACTTTCCAAATCTGCAGGCTTTAGACAATTTTTTAACTCTTCAAAATAGCCTTTTACAAATCCCTGAAAATAATCCTCTGAATATCCTATTTGATCCCATTTTGTCGAATCTTCTGGACAAAGACTAGTAACACTTCGAACTGCATCGCCAAAGTCATAGGCTAGATATCCTGGCATGATGGTGTCCAAATCAATCAAAGCGAGAGTTCGCTGACTTTTGTCGAATAAGAAATTGGACAACTTGGAATCGTTGTGGACGAGCTGGGTCTTTAGTTTCTTTTCGTCTATACTAGTTTGAAGCGCATACCAATGCGGCTTTAGACTTTTCAATTCCTCAAAAAGCGGAAGTACATCGCTCAGCAGCTGATTCGATTTACAAGTATCAAAAGCTTTTTCTAAATCTGAAAATCGTATATTAATTGCATGAAAATCAGGAATAATCTCCGGGTAATCTGAAACTTCAATATCTCTAAGCGCTTTTGAAAAAGTAGCCAAACCGCGTCCCGCAGAATAAGCTATATTCCGGTTTGGACAAAAAGTATAGGTATTACTGTCTTCTAAAAAATTACAACAGATCCAATTTTCAAAGTGCTTTGCTCTGTGAGTTGTCAGATAATATTCGACAGGATAATTAATCGCACTTTTAAGATCTGAGATAATAGCAAATTTGGTATTGCACAAGCTATCTATATCCCTAAAGACGGATTCGTTTATTCTCTGAAGTAAAAAAGTACCAGATTTTGATGAAATTTTGACGCTGACATTGATATGCCCCTGGTCTAAAACAAGAAAGTCTTCTATACGTTTCTCAGGAAAGAACGCACAAAAGACTTTTTGTAGATATGCTTTGTTTAACTCCAAAGATATTTAGGATAAGTACCTTGATCTTTTAGAGATTTAATGGCTTTCTCAACTACTGGTTTATCCTCTCCATAGGTAACACCTAACCATTTGGCATCGGAAGTCAAAACCTCAACCTGCCCTCTATCTTCTTGGATTAACTTATTTACCACAGAAGGAATAAAATATTCGGATTTAAGCTCCATACCTTTTTGGTCCAAAAACACGCTGAATTCTCTTTCTAGTTCCTCAAACAACCTCGGCGTAAAACCCCAAAAGTTCATAGAAACTATGGTATCTCCATCAATAGCTACTAGGTTTTCATTATCGTCTTTGTAATAAAGGCCACCGTCCATCTTTTCAATATGGGTTCTCTCTACCACATTCTCTAAAATTCCAGATGTATTTGCATAGCACTGTCCTCTCGAAACATAACCATTATCCGAAAGCGTATTTTTCAATTCATACCCCACCATGGTCATATCAAAAGTGGCTCCATCCATTTTGTCCAATTGATCCGAAATGGTTTGGTAAGCGCCCCTAGAATAAAAATCATCCGCATTGATAACAACAAAATTTTCTTGAACACAATCTTTTGCCATCAAAATTGCATGAGCAGTACCCCATGGTTTTACTCTATCAGGATTGGAAAATCCATTTGGAACTTTGTCCAACTCTTGGCATACATAATGAACTTCAATTTTACCTTCTAACTTCTTATCAAAAATCTCTTGAAAAGATTCTTTAAAACTCTCTCGAATGATAAAAACTACTTTATTGAAACCAGCCTCTATCGCATCGTAAATCGAAAAGTCAATAATGGTGTCTCCCTCTGATGTCATGGTATCCATCTGCTTTAGTCCTCCGTAACGGCTTCCCATTCCTGCAGCTAAAATTACCAGTGTCTTTTTACTCATAAAACTTTTTTTTGGAGCCAAAATAATATTAAAATCCGTTTGGCACAATATATATTAAATCTTTAAATTCTTCATTTTGAAGGTTATCCATATCCTCAGGTTGGGTAATCCTCTTTCTCTTTTTTCTGAATTTAGCCCAAACCTCACTAAGTCTATCAAAATCAATCTGATAGGACATTCCAACTCCTTGGGTATAACCCTCTTCTTCGTCGCTGTATTGAATCTCGTTTTGACGATTAAAAATTGTAGTTCTAAAAGAACCCTCCTCATTCATCAAAAACTCCACCTTTACTTCCCCTACTACAGAGTTATCCGAACCCGTTCCAACAGGAATTCCCATATTCCCATTAATAAGTACTCTATCACTGAGCTGTATTTCTCCTGCAATATCAAACTGATCTCCTACATTTAAATTATCCACAGTGGATCTATCCGCTACAGAATACCCCACATCCAACTGAAGTTTACTATCCGGACTATTTAAGATGTCAGATAAAACACCGGATATAAGATCAGAGGTAGTTCCTGTAATTGCAGATCCACCAGCGTTAGAATTATTATTTTCATTAAAGAAGTTCTTAGTGATCAACAGAGAAAAGAACTGACGCATACGCTCATTAGTATCGTTATTATTTAAAATAAAATCTAACTCATTACTAACTGTAGAACTAGAATTTGGGATAACAATATCAAATTCTTGCTCTGTCGAATAAAGCTCTCCTGTTATACGAGTCACCAAATCTACTGGAATTCTACGATTCGTATTTAAATTTTCCAAGAGCGACTTTGGATTTGCGTAAACTGTATGTACTGCATCGATATTTAATTCCGCCAAATAGGGGTTTCCTGTCCAAGAAATAGTTCCTCCTTTTCTGGCTTTAAATGGTTTGTTTATTATTCCTCCATAAGAAAAATTATAGTTTCCTCGATCGATAGTAAAGTCTCCAAACATATTAAATTTCCCCTTGGTATCAATTTCCAAAACTAGATTTCCTGTTCCGCTTCCTCTCAAGGAAGATCCCGATTTTTTATCAATAACTATCTCAGCAACAGCATCTTTAGTTATATCCAGATTAAAGTTCATACTCAAACCTTTGACCTTTTCAAACTCAGATAACTCCATATAATCAAACAAGTTACTTTTGATATCTTTAGTCTTAAAGCTTATCAAGTTCGACTGTTCAACAGTTTTGACGTCACTCAAGGGAATATAAAACTCTGTGCCTTCCAGAGTTGTTGCCGTTACATCTATGGTAAGATTTTCTGCCAAACCAGAGATATTGGCATTTCCGTCGATAAAAGCAGTTCCATAAAATAGAGAGGTCTCGGTTTCTTGGGTATCCAAAGCAAGGAGCTTCTTACTCAAAATATGTAATTCCAAATTCCAGTTAGCAAAGCGTTTATGAGAGACTCTACCGTTCAAAGCACCTTCTGTTTGATATTTTGTGTCTCTCAGGGTCAAATCCTCTAAAATAAAGGACTGATCAGATAAAGCTATCCTCGGTTGTCCGACAAAATCAAAATCAATATTTAAATAGGGGAACTTTAGTCCAGCATCTGAAAGCGTTAAAATTCCATCCATATTTGGATTGTTCAGTGGGCCTTGTAACTTAAAAGAACCGGATGCCGTTCCTCTTATTTTAGAAAGTACTTGTTTACCCAAAGGAGAAAATAAATCCAATTTAAACTCATCCAATTTCGAATCCAAATCTATGCGAGGCACCTCTCCTTCCAAGTCAATAAAACCAGTAGCTGAAAATCCCTTAAAGGCTTCTCTTTTTAAATTCAGACCGAGAAAGTATTTATCTAAGGATCCGTCAACAGATTCTATTTGGGCTTGTAAATCCCCTTGTTCAGAATCGTTTATTTTCAAATTTGATATCAGTAACTCCCCTGTTGGAGTATAGTATCCCTCCTCTTGCACAAAGTCAATATTCCCATTGATCAATCCCTCTAAACTAAGGGAGTCTACATAAGGGCTAACATCGGACAATTCTAATTCTCTTATGGAAATAGCTAGATCTTTGTGCGTACTATCTCTAACCATACCCTCTATAGAAATATATTGGTTTTCATAGCCCAAAGATATCTGTGAAATATTATAGATTTCTTTATCAAAATCAAGATCTATTCGATTTGTAGAAAAATCATTTTCTTCGTTAATAAACCAAGAATTATCTCTAAAATTTATTTCAGACTTTCTAAATCCAAATACTCCCTGATTGTCTTCTTCAAAAGAAAAATAAAAATCTAAATCAAATTTTTCGCTTTTGTCCTGTCCTCCTACAAAGTCGGCATCAAAATATAGGGTGTCTCGCTGAATAAAATTACTCAAGTCTAAATCCTGTATTTCGTACTTTTCATTTTTGTACAAACTAACTTTCAAACTACCCAATGTATCCTTTGATTCGGTATCAAATTGCAAGCTAATATCCTTGAAATAATTCCTTCCAATTAGTAGTTCTGGTGCTCTGTAATCCAGTTGAAATAATTCAGTCTCGTCCTTTAAAACCCCTTTGACAAAAGTATTTTCGGATACTCGTATCTGAGGGAGAAAGAGCTCCACCACTTTTTTGTAAATATTAAATTCAAAATTTAAATATTGGTTGTCCTCCAAATCCTCAGCCTCATATTTACTGAGTTGATAACCAATTGTGTTTGTAAATAATTTAGGGAGATCCGCAAATTTGAAATAGCCATTCAAATAACCGTCAATCACATCCTTTGATTCTACTCGAAATGATTTTACCCCATTTTTGTTGGAAGATGAAATCTGAAGCGTTTCAAAGTAATATTCTTGTTTTGCACTTTGATAGGTAATATTGTCAAATCGAGATACACCGATAATGTTGTCAAAACTATTACCTACGACATCTATATCCAAATCTCCTTTAAAAACGGAAACAGAATCGTGCTTTACTAAACCGAGAGCATGGAGATTTGCAAAACCAACAGAAGCTTTAAAATCAAAATTATTCAGTTCCGAACTCAAATCTGCCAAACCACTGAAATCCACATTTAGATTGTCGTCACTAACCTCTATTCTTCCCTCAAACTGATTCGCATAAAAATCCCCAATTGCATAAATATTTTCATAGGTATAATTCAAAAAATCCAAGCTGTATATATCTCCTGAAAATGAAGATCCCAAAGTTCCTATTTGAAATCCCTCTCCTTCGATATCCGCCTTTAGGGAAACGCGATTCAATCTCGGATCTTTAGCAAATGTACCGATATCAAAATCTTCCAAAATCAATTCCCCAATATAGCTTATTTCCCCTTCTTTATTTCCTAAATTACCCAATTCAATAGAGGTAACCACTCCCCCTAAATCGGTTTTGGCTACTAATTTTGAATTCAATTTTTTATCCTCAAATTCGAGATTACCTTGAAAAACAACAGTTCCCAAGTTATCCACTACGGAGGGAAGGTATTGGCCTATTAAAGTTGGAAAGGTCTCTTTTAAATTAGAATAGGTAAATTCTGTAAAGTCGATTTCAGCCGAAATTTTTGGAGCTCTATTTTTATCAATTAGATTCTCAATCTCAAAGTCTCCTTTCAATTCCAGACCTGAATCCGAAGTCAAATCAAAATCTTCGAGATAAAAATCATTGAGCGTTCCCTCCATACGCGAATTAAAACTCAACACTTGATCCGATTCTATCAAAGGAATAAATTTACTCAGTTCAATAACGGAGACATAAGAGGGTTCAAATTCTCCTTTAATAAGGACCTTATCTCCAAATTTCTTTAAATCCTCAGGTCCCTCATAAAAACAAATAATGTCAGCATCAATATGAGAGAATTCGGTCTTTAAGTCCAAATCGATAAATCGCATTTCGGAGGGTGTGTATTGAAAATTAACAGATAGGTTATCGTAATTTATATCATAACTGTCTCTCATCCCAATAGACCGCAGACCAATCTCGACACTTTTGGGATAGACATATAAATGATCAATTCCTCCGGAAATATTCTGATAGGATACTATTTGGGATTTACTTTTATTTTCATCGATCAGAAAGAAGTCCATATTAGAGAGTTCTAAGCTCTCTCCTTTGAGAATAAAAGCCTTTTTCTCTCCCTTTTTTTTAGGACGAAAGTGATCTACAAACGTATTAAAATTTGAGCGAGACTCTCCTTTGTAAGTCTTTAAATTAAAAACTCCATTCCGCAAAATAACATTGTTCAACTTTAGATTATTATTCAAAATATTATGAATATTTACCACAGAAGTTTCTAAATGTTCTAAAGTGATCAAGGTGTCTTGATGCTCATCTATAATTACGGTGTTGGTGAGTCCGACTGTCCCTAAATAAGACAAATCAATCTCATCAATACTCAGGTTTACTTGATACTTCTCATTCAATAAAGCAGTCACTTCCTTTCCCAAAAAAACCTTTACTGGTTTTAGGGCTAAAGAAGCACTTAGCAAAATGGCAACTACCAAGAGGCTCAGTAAAATTCGAGCGAGTATTTTCTTAAATCGTTTTATAAGATGTAATTTTGCTCTAAATTAATACTATTATGTCAAATAATGATATTTACTTATTGGGTATTGAATCCTCTTGTGATGATACCAGTGCTTCAGTGATACACAATGGAAAAATACTTTCTAACATTGTCGCAAATCAAGAGATTCACGCAAAATATGGTGGAGTCGTTCCCGAGTTAGCCTCGCGCGCTCACCAACAGCACATTGTCCCAGTAGTGCATCAGGCATTAAAAGAAGCTGGAATAGAAAAAAAAGATTTAAACGCCATTTGTTTTACATCTGGGCCAGGACTTATGGGTTCTTTATTAGTTGGTACTTCTTTTGCAAAATCCATGGCGCTGAGCTTAGGAATACCTCTAATTGAAGTCAATCATATGCAAGCGCATATATTGGCACATTTTATAGAGGAGGAAGAACAGAAAAAACCTCCTTTTCCTTTTCTGTGTTTGACCATTAGCGGTGGGCATACACAAATAGTAAAAGTGGAAGATTATTTTAAAATGACCATTCTCGGAGAAACGATAGATGACGCTGTTGGAGAGGCTTTTGACAAATCTGCCAAAATTTTAGGTCTACCTTATCCGGGAGGCCCGTTAATAGATAAATATGCGCAAAAAGGAAACCCTAAGGCATTTCGCTTTACAAAACCGAAAGTCAATCCAATGGATTTCTCTTTTAGCGGACTGAAAACTGCTATTTTATACTTCATCCAAAAGCAACAAAAGACAAACCCTAAATTTATCGAAGAAAATCTCTTTGACATTTGCGCCTCCATTCAAAATACAATAGTCAGTATCCTAATGGACAAAGTGAAAAATGCAGTTGAACAAACTGGTATAAAGCACGTTGCAATAGCTGGTGGGGTATCTGCTAATTCAGAAATTCGAAAAAGACTTAGAGCTGCAGAACAGCAGATGAATTGGTCCTGTTATATTCCAAAATTTGAATACACAACAGATAATGCAGCGATGATTGCAATCAGTGGTTATCTCAAATATTTAAAACAAGACTTCAGCGATGTTTCTGTAAGCGCCAAAGCCCGTTTAAAAGTAGATCATTAATTTAGCTAATCTTAGGTAAAAACACCTCTGCCATCATGCAGCGGGCACTTCCACCACCACAAGTTTCTATAGTAGTTAAGTCGCTAGATAAAATGGGATTAAACTTCTCAATTCTGTTTACTTGCTCCTCACTTAGACTGTCGTGAGCAGCTTTGGACATAACCAAAAACTTATCCCCAGACTGATTTTGCACCTGAAGCATATTACCAGCAAAAGAATTCACTTGGTCTTCAGAGACCGTGATTATCTCTTTACCATCTTTTTTAAATTGTTCGATTAAGCTGTTTTTTTCCACAACATCATCCACACAGTCCAAACAGATGATTACATAAGCATCCCCAACACACATCATAACATTGGTGTGATAGATAAGCTCTCTACTTATTCCTACATTTTGATAGGCGTGAAAAATCATGGCTTTAAAAGAGAATTCTGTACAAAATCTGTTGAATAACTCGCGATCTGCGCGGGGTGACAAGGCGCAATACGCTACCCTATTTGCACGATCTAAAACGATACTACCTGTACCTTCCAAAAAGAATTCGGAGCTTTCTTTTCGAAAATCCACAATATCTCCAATCTGATAGCCTTTTGTTTTGAGTTCGTCTAAAATCTCAAATCGGACCTCATTCCTGCGATTCTCTGCAAACATTGGATAAATACCTACTCTCGAATCTTCGTGAAAAGAAATCCAATTGTTTGGGAAGATAGAATCTGGGGTTTCTGGATCGATAGTATCCTTCACTACCGTAACTTCAATCCCCTTACTTTGGAGTAGCGCAGCAAAATTTTTAAATTCAGTAAGTGCTTGTTCTTGGGTTTCTAAAGGAGATAAAACCGAATCTTTTTGATAATAATTATTGACTGCTGTTTGAGCGTTTTTTGAGAAACTCACAGGCTCAATCATCAATAGGTGATTTGAAATCTGCTTCATTTTAATTTCTATATAAGGGTAAAGTTGAACAACGCAATAATCCTTCCTGTTTTGCAATTTCTCCATAAGAAACCTCCTCTACAGCAATTCCTTTCGAGCGCATCCAAGAGTTTAAACGCTTAAATCGGACATCAGAAATAACGAGGTCTGGAGCGATAGAAAAGATATTAGAGTTCATATCATACATCTCTCTTTTTGTAATTTCAAAAACGCGATCCTCTCCGTAAAAGTCCATTAACCAATTATATTCCTCTTCGTTGAGAAATCCATTTTTATGAATAATAGCATATTCCTTACCTACAGGCTGGAAACAACAATCCAAATGCAAGGCATTGTCCTCTGCTACTGTATTAGATTTTCTAAGATTAAAGGTCTTTACCGTTTTAGTCGGAAAACTCTCTTTTAGAAAAGAAACTGCCGCACTATTGGTTCTTGCAGTAATATAATCCGGATAATCGGCTCCATAATAAGTTCCCACAAAGATATAGTCTCCACATGGCATGATGTCACCACCTTCCAAATGAGCCTCTTCTGGCAGGCGGAGTATTTTGTCAGAATCAATTTGATCGATGATATATTGAATGGCTTCAATCTCCTTGTCTCGATCGGGCAAAATATTTGATATCACTAAAGTATCAAATAGAACACATGCGATGTCCCTAGCAAAAATTTGATTGTAATTCTCTATTAGATGCGGTCTATAAACTTCTACATTGTGCTTTTCAAAAACGGACTTTACAGACTCTATTTCTGCAACCATATCCGATTCAACGGGATAGGTTCCCGCTTTGATATGCTCTTTTGATTTTGGATCGTAGCACTCCTCCAAAGTCGGAGTAGGTCCGTTAGAATCTGCTCTTCCCAATACAACAGATCGCAAACGCCCAGTTTCGTTTTGGATATTTAACTTCATAATTATGATATAAAAAAAGCATCTAAATTTATAGATGCTTTTTATAGTTTTTAACGTTCGTCTTTTGGAATAAACTCTCGAGCAGGCTCTCCGACATACAGTTGACGCGGTCTACCAATTGGTTCACCGTTCAAGCGCATTTCCCTCCACTGAGCGATCCATCCTGGCAATCTACCTACAGCAAACATAACTGTAAACATCTCTACAGGAATACCTAAGGCGCGATATATAATACCGGAGTAGAAATCCACATTAGGATAAAGGTTTCTAGACTTGAAGTACTCGTCGTTTAGTGCAACCTCTGCCAATCCTTTTGCGATATCCAATACTGGATCTTCTATACCCAACTCATCTAAAACTTCTTCGGCAGCCTTTTTGATGATTTTAGCTCTCGGATCAAAGTTTTTATAAACTCTATGTCCGAATCCCATCAATCTAAAAGGATCATTCTTGTCTTTTGCTTTAGCTATATATTTTTGGTAATCTCCACCATCTTCTTTTATCGCTTCAAGCATTTCTATAACTGCTTGGTTAGCTCCACCGTGTAATGGTCCCCAAAGAGCAGATATACCAGATGAAATAGAAGCAAAAAGACCAGCGTGAGAAGACCCTACAATTCTTACCGTAGAAGTAGAACAATTTTGTTCGTGATCTGCATGCAAGATTAGTAGTTTGTTCAACGCACTAATTACGATTGGATTTTCTTTATATGGTTCGTTAGGATTTTCGAACATCATCTTCACTAGATTCTGAACATAACCTAAAGAATTGTCTGAATAAATCAGTGGCATTCCGTTCTTCTTTCTCAATGTCCAAGCCACAAGGACAGGGAATTTTGCAAGAATTTTTACAATTGCCAAGTACATATCTTTTTCAGACTCTACATTAACCGCTTTTGGATTAAAAGCCGTAAGCGCAGAAGTAAGAGCAGATAAAACTCCCATCGGGTGAGCAGACTGAGGAAAACCGTCCAAGATTTTCTTCATTTCTTCATCGACTAGAGCCTTTGATTTTATATCATTGTGAAACTGCTTTAATTCAGATCGAGTTGGTAATTCTCCAAAAATCAATAGATAAACAACCTCCAAAAAGGAAGCTTTTTCAGCCAATTGTTCGATAGAATAACCTCTGTAACGCAAGATTCCTTTCTCACCGTCTAAAAAAGTAATAGCACTTTTACAAGAACCTGTATTTTTAAATCCAGGATCAATAGTGATCAAGCCGTTAGTAATCGATCTCAATGTTTTAATATCAATAGCCAATTCTCCTTCACTTCCCTCATAAACTGGGAACTCGTAGGATTGTCCATTGAATTCAATTTTTGCAGTTTGCGACATTTATATTGTTGATTTTATTAGTTATTATTTCACCTGCCGAATTTACAAAAAAACTAGTGTTTTTCAAGCATTAAAATCATAAAAAAACCGGACTAAAAGTCCGGTTTTTCATAAATATTTCTTAACGCTTATCCAACTTTAAAGGCTTTGTCTTGTGGATAATAAGCAGTTTCTGCTAATTCCTCCTCAATTCTGAGCAATTGGTTGTATTTCGCCATACGATCTGACCTCGATGCAGATCCAGTTTTGATCTGACCACAATTCAAACCGACCGCTAAATCCGCGATAGTATTGTCTTCAGTCTCACCAGAACGATGGGACATAACCGAAGTGTAACCAGCATTGTGTGCCATGTTCACCGCAGCGATAGTCTCGGTTAATGTACCGATCTGATTCACTTTGATCAAAATAGAATTTGCCGTATTGTTCTCGATACCTCTAGAAAGTCTTTCTACGTTTGTAACAAACAAATCGTCTCCGACTAATTGCACGCGATCACCAACTTTTTCAGTCAAATATTTCCAACCTTCCCAGTCATTCTCATCCATACCATCCTCAATAGATATAATTGGATACTTTTCAGATAATTCAGCTAAATAATCCGCTTGACCACGAGAATCTCTAACAGCTCCCATTTCACCCTCGAATTTCGCATAATTGTATTGACCGTTTTCATAGAATTCGGCTGCAGCACAATCCAAAGCGAGCATAATCTGATCTCCTGCTGAATATCCAGCTTGCTCAATAGCTTTTAGAACAGTCTCAATAGCATCTTCTGTACCATCAAACTTTGGAGCAAAACCTCCCTCATCTCCGACAGCTGTACTCAAACCTCTGTCTTTGATCAATTTTTTTAAGGTGTGAAAAATCTCCGTCCCCATCTTGAGGCCTTCGCTAAAACTCTCCGCCTTAACAGGCATAATCATAAATTCCTGAAAAGCGATAGGAGCATCCGAATGCGAACCACCGTTGATTATATTCATCATAGGAACAGGAAGTGTATTACCACTAACCCCTCCGACATATCTGTATAATGGCATACCTGCCTCTTGAGCAGCTGCTTTAGCTACAGCAAGGGAAACTCCAAGGATAGCATTGGCTCCAAGACGAGATTTATTCTCTGTCCCATCCAAATCAATCATTAACTGATCGATAGCATTTTGCTCGTAAACATCAAAGCCCAAAAGCTCTTCTGCAATAATTGTATTGACGTTTTCAATAGCTTTCAAAACACCTTTACCCATATAGTCCTTACCGCCATCACGTAATTCCACTGCTTCGTGTTCTCCTGTTGAAGCTCCTGACGGAACTGCAGCACGACCTAAAACACCTGTTTCTGTAACCACATCTACTTCAACAGTTGGGTTTCCCCTTGAATCGAATATTTGACGGGCATGTACACTTAAGATTAAACTCATAATATTATAATTTCTTTAAAACGTAAAGTTAAAAATACCCTATCGAATCGCGAAGATGCTAGCTGCAAATTGCGAAAACGATAGAGTCAAATATTTATAGCTCACTAAGCCTTCATCAATTCGATAAATTCATCGAATAAATAAGACGAATCGTGAGGTCCAGGATTAGCTTCTGGGTGGTATTGAACAGAAAAAACAGGTTTGTTTTTCATTCGCATACCAGCGACGGTCTTATCATTTAAATGCTCGTGGCTCAATTCAAATTCCTCATTAGCAATCAAATCTTCTTTTTTGACAACAAAACCGTGATTTTGCGAAGTAATCTCCCCTTTACCTGTTAATAAATTGATAACAGGGTGATTGATTCCGCGATGCCCATTGTGCATTTTATAAGTAGTCATATCATTCGCGTTAGCGATGACTTGATGTCCTAAACAAATTCCGAAAAGTGGAGCACCAGCTTCGATAACTTTCTTTGCCAACGTTTGAGCTTCAACTAAAGGCTCTGGATCACCAGGACCATTAGATAAAAAGTATCCATGTGGATCAAAAGATTTTAACTCTTCAAAAGTAGCGTTGTAAGGAAAGACCTTTAC
>JBELHR010000006.1:0-17474 GCA_042091275.1 Flavobacteriaceae bacterium | reverse complement strand
ATATAAGATACTACTGCTCGTGTGTCCACATCAGATATTGCCACAACATTTTGATCCTTGAAATAATCAAAAAGACTACCCTCTGCATCAATACGAGAATAATTCATCGAAAAATTTCGACAAATCAAACCTGAAATCTTGATGCTCTCGGATTCTACTTCTTCTTTATTTACTCCATAGTTACCAATATGCGCATTGGTAGTAACCATCAATTGACCAAAATAAGATGGGTCTGTAAAAACTTCTTGGTAACCAGTCATACCGGTATTAAAACAAATTTCTCCTACCGCGGTACCTTCGATACCAATAGACTTTCCCTCAAAAACAGTTCCATCTGCAAGTAGTAAAACTGCCTTCTTGTGTTGTTCAAATTTTTTCATATCTACAAATAATTTTCAAAAAAAAAGGATAAGCTAAAATAACTTATCCTTTTAATATTTAATAGTACTAATACATATTATTCTTCTGAAGCTTCTTCAGTAGCTGGTGCAACAGGAGCTGCCTCAGTAGCCGTAGCTTTCTTTCTACCTCTACGAGTAGATTTCTTTTTCTTCGCTCCGTTTGGATTGTATACTTCGTTGTAATCAACTAGTTCAATCATAGCCATAGAAGCATTATCTCCTTGACGATTTCCTAATTTGATTATACGAGTATATCCTCCTGGACGATCTCCAACTTTTACAGAAACCTCTTTAAACAATTCTGTAACAGCAAATTTGTTACGTAAATAACTAAATACTACACGACGATTGTGCGTGTTGTCTGTTTTAGACTTTGTAATTAAGGGTTCAATAAACTGACGTAAAGCCTTAGCTTTTGCATCAGTCGTATTTATGCGCTTGTGCTCTATTAAAGAACAAGCCATATTAGCCAACATTGCTTTTCTGTGGGCTGTCTTTCTTCCTAAATGGTTAAATTTCTTTCCGTGTCTCATCTCTAAAACCTTTTAAACCGTAGTTTGTGGTTATTCTTTATCTAATTTGTACTTGCTCAAATCCATTCCGAAACTCAATCCTTTTGAATTCACTAGCTCATCTAGTTCAGTCAATGATTTTTTTCCAAAGTTTCTAAACTTCATCAAGTCATTCTTGTTATATGACACTAAGTCTCCCAGTGTTTCAACCTCTGCTGCTTTCAAACAATTCAACGCACGAACCGAAAGATCCATATCGATTAATTTTGTTTTCAACAACTGACGCATGTGTAAAGATTCCTCATCATATGTTTCTGTTTGAGCACGCTCATCAGCCTCAAGGGTGATACGCTCATCAGAAAACAACATAAAGTGGTGAATTAAAATCTTTGCAGCTTCAGTAAGAGCGGCCTTAGGATTGATAGATCCATCTGTTTTTATATCAAAAACTAATTTCTCATAATCCGTCTTCTGCTCTACACGGTAATTCTCTACAGCGTATTTTACATTCTTTATAGGAGTGTAAATAGAATCTGTAAATATAGTACCAAGTGGTGCATTTGATTTTTTATTCTCTTCAGCTGGAACGAATCCTCTACCTTTTTCGATAGATAATTCCATGTCAATCTTAACAGACTCTTCCATGTTACAGATAACCAAATCCGTATTCAATACTTGGAAACCGGAGATGAATTTTTGCAAATCACCCGCAGTCAATTGTCCTTGACCTGAAACTGAAACGTTAACAGATTCGCGATCCGTATCTTCAATCTGTTTCTTAAAACGAACTTGTTTAAGATTCAAGATAATTTCGGTTACGTCTTCCACTACTCCCGGAATTGTAGAGAACTCATGCTCTACACCTTCCACTCGAAGAGAAGTGATAGCGAAACCTTCTAGAGAAGACAAAAGCACACGACGCAAAGCGTTTCCAACCGTCAAACCAAAACCTGGTTCTAAAGGACGAAACTCAAATCTACCTTCAAAATCGGTAGATTCTATCATGATTACTTTGTCTGGTTTCTGAAAATTTAAAATTGCCATAGTTTAACTGGTGTCAAAAATTATTTAGAGTATAACTCTACAATTAATTGTTCTTTGATATTTTCTGGAATCTGTAGACGCTCAGGAATACTTACGTAAGTTCCCTGCTTCGTTTCAGCGTTCCAAGTCAACCATTCGTATACATTACTGTTTCCAGCTAGTGCACTTTCGATAGCTTCTAAAGACTTGGATTTTTCTCTTACTCCCACAACATCACCAGCTTTTAAAGAATAAGATGGAATATTTACAATCTCACCATTGACAGTAATATGTCTATGAGATACTAATTGTCTTGCAGCTCTTCTAGAGTTAGCAACACCTAAACGGTAAACAACATTATCTAAACGAGATTCACATAATTGTAACAACAATTCACCAGTAATACCTTTTCTTCTAGAAGCTTCAGCAAATAAGTTACTGAATTGACGCTCTAAAATACCGTAAGTATATTTAGCTTTTTGTTTTTCTTGCAATTGAATTGCATACTCTGATTTCTTCCCTCTACGTTTAGAAACCCCATGTTGTCCTGGAGGATAATTACGTTTTTCAAACGCTTTGTCATCTCCAAAAATCGCTTCGCCAAACTTACGTGCGATTTTAGTTTTTGGTCCTGTATATCTTGCCATTTTCTGTTATTTTAAATAGGTATTATGAATTCAGGCTTATATCCTTCGATAATAGAAATCCTATTTCAGTTAATAAATATATTAAATTATACTCTACGTCTTTTTGGAGGACGACATCCATTGTGTGGCATTGGAGTAACATCGATAATCTCAGTTACTTCGATTCCAGAGTTGTGCAATGTTCTGATTGCGTTTTCACGACCATTTCCAGGTCCTTTAACGTATACCTTTACCTTGCGCAATCCAGCTTCTCTAGCTACACCTGCACAATCCTCAGCTGCAGTTTGGGCCGCGTAAGGAGTGTTTTTCTTAGATCCTCTAAATCCCATTTTTCCAGCTGACGACCATGCGATCACTTCACCCTTCTTGTTTGTCAATGAGATAATTATGTTGTTAAACGAAGCTGTGATATGTGCTTCACCGATAGCTTCAACAATAACTTTACGTTTTTTTGCACTTGATTTTGCCATAATTCCTAGTTATTATTTAGTTGCTTTCTTTTTGTTAGCTACTGTTTTTCTCTTTCCTTTTCTAGTACGAGAGTTATTCTTAGTACGCTGACCTCTCAATGGAAGCCCTGCACGATGACGAATACCTCTGTAACATCCGATATCCATTAAACGTTTGATGTTTAATTGAACCTCTGAACGCAATTCACCTTCAATAGTAAAAGATCCTACATTCTCACGAATTTTTCCGATTTCCTCATCCGTCCAATCTTGAACTTTAGTACTCTCGTCAACTCCTGACGCTGCTAAAACTTGTTTAGCTCTACTTCTTCCCACACCAAAGATATAAGTTAATGCGATAACTCCTCTTTTGTTTCTAGGAATGTCAATACCTGCTATTCTTGCCATAATTATCCTTGTCTTTGTTTAAATCTAGGATTCTTTTTGTTGATTACATATAATCTGCCTTTTCTTCGCACAATCTTGCACTCGGCACTTCTCTTTTTTACTGATGCTCTAACTTTCATCGTTTTATTCTATTAGTATCTTAGTATCTATAAGTAATTCTAGCCTTAGTCAAATCGTAAGGACTCATCTCTAACTTCACTTTATCTCCTGGTAACAACTTAATGTAGTGCATACGCATCTTACCTGAGATATGTGCAGTAACAATATGTCCATTATCAAGTTCAACGCGGAACATTGCATTTGATAAGGCCTCTGTTATTCTTCCGTCTAATTGTATTGCTGATTGCTTTGCCATAGTCTTAGATTGAAGCTTTTCTTCTTGATCCTGTCTTCATCAAACCATCGTAATGACGATTCAATAAATAAGAATTAATTTGTTGAATTGTATCGATAGCTACACCAACCATAATGATCAATGAGGTACCACCATAAAACAATGCCCAGTTTTGCTGAACACCAAATTGAGCGACAACTGCCGGTAATACAGCAATTAAAGCCAAGAATAATGAACCTGGAAAAGTTATACGTGAAAGGATACCATCTAATTTATCAGCCGTATCCGCTCCGGGCTTAACACCAGGAATAAATCCACCACTTTTCTTCAAATCATCTGCCATCTTATTAGTAGGTATAGTTATCGCTGTATAGAAATAACTAAACACTATAATTAAAACAGCAAACAAAACGTTATAACCCAAACCGTTAAAGTCTGCGAAGCTCGCTAGGAAAGAGGCAGCACCACCTTCAGCATTTCTCGCCAAAGCTCCTGGTACAAACATGATAGCTTGTGCAAAGATGATTGGCATAACTCCTGCAGAGTTTAATTTTAATGGAATATACTGTCTTGCACCTGCAACGTCTTGAATATTTCCAACAGCAGTACGTCTAGCGTATTGCACTGGTATTCTTCGAACGGCAGTAACCAAGTATACTGAAGCTAAAATAATAGCAAACCAAACCACAACTTCGATAAGAATCATAATCAGACCTCCATTCGACTGCTCTGTTCTAGAGTATATCTCTTGAACAAATGAACTCGGGAAGCGCGCTATAATTCCGATCATAATAAGTAATGAAATTCCGTTACCAATACCTTTATCAGTTATCTTTTCTCCTAACCACATGGCAAAGATAGTACCTGCTGTCAACAACACCATAGAAGAAACAACAAATTCGAAATTCCCAACTAGGAAAGACGATTCTGGTAAAATACTATGCATGTTAGCAATGTAAGCAGGTCCTTGAACCATAGTAATACCTATAGTCAACCACCTTGTGATTTGGTTAATTCTCTTTCTTCCACTTTCTCCATCCTTTTGAAGTTTCTGTAGATAAGGAATCGCTAGACCCATTAACTGAACAACAATAGAAGCAGAAATATATGGCATTATTCCTAATGCCATAATTGAAGCTTGTGCAAATGCACCACCTGTAAATGCGTTTAATAAACCAAGAAGACCTGAGTCAGTTTGAGCTGCTAAAGCGTCTAGTGCTAAAGGATCGATACCAGGCAGTGGAATCTGCGCTGTAAAACGGTAAACCGCCATCAAACCTAAAGTTAAAAGAATCTTAGTACGCAATTCTTCAATCTTCCAAATGTCTTCTATAGTAGATATAAATTTTTTCATTTACTAGGGGATATTTATAGGGTATCCGCAGATCCACCAGCAGCTTCAATAGCTTGCTTAGCAGTTGCAGTATATTTATGAACTGTAATATTCAATTTAGCTTTCAACTCACCACGACCTAAAATTTTCACTAAGTCATTTTTGCGAGCCAAACGGTTCTCTACAAGAACAGCCATATCAACAGTTTCAGTAATACGTCCATTTTCTACGAGTTCCTGAAGTTTATCTAGATTCACACCAACATATTCCTTGCGGTTTATGTTTGTAAATCCAAACTTAGGCACACGTCTTTGAAGAGGCATCTGACCACCTTCAAAACCAATCTTTCTAGAATAACCTGAACGAGACTTTTGACCATTATGTCCTCTAGTAGCGGTACCACCTTTACCAGAACCTTGTCCTCTAGCTATTCTCTTACCTTTTTTAACAGATCCTCCTGCCGGTTTTAAGTTACTTAAACTCATGTCTAGAATATGTTATTTAATTTCTTCAACAGAAATTAAGTGTTTAACTTTATTTACCATTCCAAGAATTGTTGCAGAATCATCGTGCTCAACTACTTGGTTCATCTTTCTTAAGCCTAAAGCTTCAAGCGTTCTCTTCTGATCTTGAGGACGTCTGATTTGGCTTCTTACTTGTTTAATTCTAATTTTTCCCATTGTAGTTACGATTATCCTTTGAACAATTTATCTAAAGAAATACCTCTTTGATCAGCCACTTGTTGTGCGCTTCTCAATTGGTGTAAAGCATCAAACGTAGCTTTCACTACATTGTGAGGGTTTGAAGATCCTTGTGATTTTGAAAGTACATCATGCACTCCTACAGAATCCAGAACCGAACGTACAGCTCCACCAGCAATAACTCCAGTACCATGTGATGCAGGTTTTAGGAATACTTTCGCACCTCCAAATTTCCCTTTCACTTCGTGCGGCAAAGTAGCGCTAATAATTGGAATACGAACTAAGTTTTTCTTAGCATCTTCAATTGCTTTTGCGATAGCTGAAGCAACGTCTAAAGATTTACCAAGACCATGTCCTACTACACCATCTCCATTTCCTACAACCACAATTGCAGAAAATCCAAAAGTTCTACCACCTTTAGTTACTTTTGTAACACGTTGAACACCTACAAGGTGATCTACTAATTCCAAACCACTAGGCTTAACTCTTTCTATGTTTTTGTATTTAGTACTCATAGTTCCTATTAAAATTTTAAACCTGCCTCTCTAGCACCGTCTGCTAAAGCCTTGATTCTTCCGTGATACAAATAACCGTTACGATCAAAAGCTACATTTGTAACTCCAGCCGCAACTGCTTTTTCAGCAACCGCCTTTCCAACTGAAGTAGCTACTTCAAGTTTAGACCCTGCCGCGTCAATATCCTTGTCTCTTGATGAACAAGAAACTAATGTTTTTCCATTTAAATCGTCAACAAGTTGTGCGTAGATTTCTTTGTTTGAACGGAATACAGATAGACGAGGTCTCTCTGAAGTTCCGGATACAATCTTGCGAATTCTTTGCTTAATTCTGTGACGTCTTTCAAGCTTTGATAATGCCATAATACTATAAATTATGCAGATTTACCTGCTTTTCTTCTAATTTCTTCACCGACGAATTTAATTCCTTTTCCTTTGTATGGTTCTGGACTACGGAAAGATCTTATTTTTGCCGCTACCTGTCCTACTAACTGTTTGTCAAAAGAACTTAATTTAACTATAGGGTTCTTACCTTTTTCAGATATAGCCTCTACTTTCACTTCAGGAGCAATGTCCATAATGATATTGTGAGAGAAACCTAAAGCCAAATCTAAAACTTGACCTTGGTTAGAAGCTCTGTAACCTACACCAACTAATTCTAATTCTTTTGTAAAACCTTTAGATACACCTTCAATCATGTTACTGATTAACGCGCGGTATAAACCGTGCTTAGCTCTATGATCCTTAGAATCCGATGGACGTGACAAAGTCAGAACACCTTCTTCTAATTTCATACTGATTTCTGTACCTATTTCTTGAGATAACTCGCCGAGTTTACCTTTAACGACAACCGCACTACCATCGATAGTTAAGGTTACGTCAGCAGGTACAACTATTGGGCTTTTTCCTATTCTTGACATCTTACTTTACTTTATTAATAAACGTGACATAAAACTTCCCCTCCAACGTTCTCTGTACGTGCCTGCTTGTTAGTCATAACACCTTTTGACGTTGAAACGATAGCGATACCTAATCCGTTTAATACACGCGGCATCTCTGATGCTGCAACATATTTACGAAGACCAGGTGTACTGATACGTTCAATTTTTCTAATTACAGATTCTTTTGTTTGCTTGTCATATTTCAAAGCTATTTTGATATTTCCTTGAACATCGCTATCCTCGAATTTATAACTTAAAATATATCCTTGGTCAAACAAAATTTTAGTGATCTCTTTCTTCAAATTTGAAGAAGGTGATTCCACTACTCTGTGTCCTGCTAAAATCGCATTTCTTACTCTCGTTAAGAAGTCTGCTATTGGATCTGTGTACATCTTTACTTAAATTTTTTGTTTACCAACTTGCTTTTTTCACTCCTGGGATCAACCCTTGGTTAGCCATCTCACGGAAAGTAACACGAGAAATACCAAATTGACGCATATATCCTTTTGGTCTTCCTGTTAACTTACAACGATTGTGCATACGTATAGGTGATGCATTCTTTGGAAGTTTCTGTAACGCTTCGTAATCTCCAGCTTCTTTCAAAGCTTTTCTTTTCTCAGCATACTTAGCAACCGTTTTTGCTCTTTTCACCTCACGGGCTTTCATTGATTCTTTAGCCATGTCTAATTCTTTTTAAATGGTAAACCTAATTCGCCTAATAATGATTTAGCTTCCTTGTCCGTGTCTGCGGTTGTCACAAATGTGATATCCATTCCACCGATTTTGTTCACTTTATCGATATTGATCTCAGGGTAAATGATTTGTTCTGTAATACCGAGGTTGTAATTTCCTCTACCGTCAAAACCATTAGCCTTGATCCCTTGGAAGTCACGTACACGTGGTAGAGAAATAGTAATCAATCTGTCTAAGAATTCATACATTTTCGTTCCGCGCAAAGTAACTTTCGCACCAATTGGCATACCCTTACGTAATTTAAAAGATGCCACATCCTTCTTTGAGATAGTAGCTACAGCTTTTTGACCAGTAATTGTCGATAACTCTTCTAAAGCGTAATCGATTAATTTCTTGTCAGCAATAGCAGCTCCTACACCCTTACTAACTACGATTTTCTCTAGTTTAGGGACTTGCATTACATTTTTGTAACCAAACTCTTCAGTAAGTGATTTCATCACTCTACCTTTATATTCTTCTTTAAGTCTTGGTGTATAACTCATCTTAAATTGCTTTATCTGATTTTTTTGAGAATCTCACCTTCTTACCATCTTCCATACGGTATCCTACACGAGTAGTTTCACCGTTCTCAACTAACATTAAGTTAGAAATATGGATAGAAGCTTCCTTCTTTACAATTCCTCCTTGAGGACTTTGAGCGCTTGGCTTAGTGTGCTTAGAAACCATATTCACACCTTCTACGAATGCGCGATTCTTTTCTATAACAACCTTAGTAACCTTACCTTCTTGTCCTTTGTTTTCTCCAGCAATTACTTTTACTGTATCTCCTGATTTAATTTTTAGCTTTGTCATCTCTATTAAAAATTTAAAGCACTTCAGGTGCTAATGATACAATTTTCATAAACTGCTTATCACGAAGTTCTCTGGCAACTGGTCCAAAAACACGAGTTCCCATCATCTCTTCAGAGGCATTTAACAATACACATGCATTGTCATCAAATCTGATATAAGATCCGTCTTTACGTCTAACTTCTTTCTTCGTACGAACAACAACTGCTCTAGACACTTGTCCTTTCTTCGCATTTCCGTTAGGAGTAGCACTCTTTACTGAAACTACAATTTTGTCCCCTACAGAAGCATAACGCTTTTTTGTTCCTCCTAAAACACGAATAACTAAAACTTCTTTAGCTCCCGTATTATCGGCTACTGATAATCTTGATTCTGTCTGTAACATATTATTTAGCTCTTTCTAGGATTTCTACTAATCTCCAACGTTTAGATTTACTTAAAGGTCTTGTTTCCATGATTCTTACCGTATCTCCAACATTACAATCGTTCGCCTCATCGTGCGCAACATACTTTTTGGTCTTCTTTACGAATTTACCGTACATTGGGTGTTTTACTTTCTTCACCTCAGAAACAACAATGGATTTCTCCATTTTGTTACTAGATACAACACCTATTCTTTCTTTTCTAAGATTTCTGTTTTCCATCTCTTAATTAACTACAGTTATTGTAATTCTCTTTTAGTTAATTCCGTAGCAAGTCTTGCCACAGTTTTTCTAAGGACTTTAACCTCCATTGGATTCTCTAATGGAGTCAAAGAATGAGCCATTTTAAGATCTGTATAGTTTTTTTTCAACGCTCCAAGCTTTTCTTGTAAATCTGCCGTTGATAATTCTTTAATTTCTGACTGTTTCATACTATTATCAATTAAGCGTGATCAAAATCTCTCGCGATTACAAACTTTGTTTTTGTCGGTAATTTTTGAGCTGCTAAACGCAAAGCTTCTTTTGCGATATCCATAGGCACTCCACCTACTTCAAACAAAATTCTACCTGGCTTAATAACTGCAACGAAATATTCAGGAGCTCCCTTACCTTTACCCATACGTACTTCTAGAGGCTTCTTTGTAATAGGCTTGTCTGGAAAAATTTTGATCCAAAGCTGTCCTTCTCTCTTCATGTAACGAGTAGCTGCAATACGAGCTGCTTCGATCTGACGAGAATTTAACAAGCATTGATCCAACGCTTTTATACCAAACATACCATTTGAAAGTTGGTTTCCTCTATTAGAGTTCCCTTTCAAATTACCTTTACCTTTCTGTACCTTACGGAATTTTACTCTCTTTGGCTGTAACATTTTTAAATTCTACTTTTAAAAATTATTTTCTTTTGCGAGCTTGCGGTTTACGAGGACCACCTTTACCAGACTGCTTCTTAGACAATCCTACTAACGGAGATAGTTCACGTTTACCATACACCTCACCTTTCATGATCCACACTTTTACACCTAAACGGCCATAAGTTGTGTGGGCTTCAACTAGTGCGTAATCAATATCAGCACGGAAGGTAGAGAGAGGAATTCTTCCTTCTTTGTAGTGCTCTGTACGAGCCATTTCAGCACCGTTTAAACGACCTGCAATCTGAATCTTGATTCCTTCAGCATTCATACGCATCGCAGCAGCGATGGACATCTTGATTGCACGACGGTATGAGATACGATTCTCAATCTGACGAGCAATAGATGCAGCAACTAAAGTAGCATCAAGTTCTGGACGTTTAATTTCAAAGATATTAATCTGCACATCTTTTCCTGAGATCTTCTTAAGCTCTTCTTTTAACTTGTCTACCTCTTGACCACCTTTCCCGATAATGATACCAGGTCTAGCAGTAGTGATAGTAACGGTTACAAGTTTAAGCGTACGCTCAATAATAACTCTAGAAACACTTGCTTTAAATAATCTAGCACGAACGTACTTTCTTATTTTGTCATCTTCAGCAATTTTATCACCATAGTCATTTCCACCATACCAGTTAGACTCCCATCCTCTGATAATTCCTAAACGATTCCCTATTGGATTTGTTTTCTGTCCCATACTATTTATGAATTGCTTTCAATATTATTATTTCCCAACACTAAAGTCACGTGATTAGAACGCTTGCGAATTCTATGTGCACGACCTTGTGGTGCTGGTCTCAATCTCTTTAACATACCTGCGCTATCCACACAGATCTCTTTAATGAATAAACCGGCGTCTTCAATGCTAGCGTCCTCATTTTTTGCTTGCCAATTTGCAATGGCAGACAATAATAATTTCTCTAAATTGATAGATGCTTCTTTAGGGCTAAACTTTAAGATCTGAAGAGCTTTTTCAACTTCAACACCTCTTACTTGATCAGCAACTAAACGCATTTTACGCGGTGATGTTGGGCAGTTAGTTAGCTTCGCCATGACCTGAGTCTTACGAGCTTCCTTTAACTGAGCTGCCATATTTTTTTTACGAACTCCCATTTCTTATTATTTTTTACCTTTATTTTTTCTATCTGCACCGTGTCCTCTAAAAGTACGTGTCGGTGAGAATTCGCCTAACTTGTGTCCTACCATGTTCTCAGTTACATAAACTGGAACAAACTGACGACCATTGTGAACAGCGATTGTCTGTCCTACGAAGTCTGGAGTAATCATAGATGATCTAGACCAAGTCTTGATTACATCTTTTCTATCAGACTCTACATTTGCTAAAACCTTTTTCTCAAGCTTGTGAAATACGTAAGGTCCTTTTTTTAATGAACGTGCCATATCTTATTATTTTTTTCTGCGTTCGATTATATACTTATTACTAGCTTTAGTTTTAGAACGAGTTCTATAACCTTTCGCTGGAATACCATTTTTAGATCTTGGGTGTCCACCTGCGGACTTCCCTTCACCACCACCCATTGGGTGATCGACAGGGTTTTTAACCATTGCTCTAGTTCTAGGTCTTCTACCTAACCATCTAGATCTACCAGCTTTACCTGAAACGAGTAATTGGTGATCAGAGTTTGAAACAACTCCGATTGTAGCCATACAAGTCAAAAGGATTAATCTAGTTTCTCCTGATGGAAGTTTAATAGTAGCATATTTACCATCTCTCGCCATTAATTGCGCAAAAGCACCAGCCGAACGAGCCATTACAGCTCCTTGACCAGGTCTTAGTTCAATACAAGAAATTGCTGTTCCTAAAGGAATTTCACTTAAAGGCATTGCATTACCCACTTCTGGAGCAACACCCGTACCTGAAACAACTGTTTGTCCAACTTGAAGACCAGCTTGAGCGATAACATAACGCTTTTCACCATCTACATAATTCAACAAAGCAATAAAAGCAGTACGATTCGGATCGTACTCAATTGTTTTTACAGTAGCAGGAATAGTCGTCTTATCTCTTTTGAAATCGATAATACGATATTTCTTTTTGTGACCACCACCTAAATATTGCATGGTCATTCTACCTTGACTGTTTCGACCTCCAGATCTTTTTTTCGGAGCTAATAAACTTTTCTCCGGCTTGTCAGTAGTAATGGCGTCGAACCCATTTACTACTCTAAAACGCTGACCTGGTGTTGTTGGTTTTAATTTTCTAACTGACATTTCTTATCTCTCTTCTTAGATATTGTTATAAAAATCGATAGTATCTCCATCCGCAATAGAAATAATGGCTTTCTTATAAGAACCCTTCATTCCAGTAACCATCCCTTTCTTAGTAAACTTAGAGTTTCTAGATACAGGATAATTCATAGTGCGAACAGCCGTTACAGCAACACCATAAGTGCTCTCAACAGCTTTTCTGATTTCTACCTTGTTAGCTTTATTAGCTACAACGAACGTATAACGGTTGTTTAACTCGCTATCGTTTGTCGCTTTTTCCGTAATAACAGGTTTAATTAAAATACTCATCTGATTACTTATTTAGCTAAATTAGATTCAATTTCTCCCAAAGCATTCTCTACAAGAACAACTTTGTTTGCATTCATTATACCGTAAGTGCTTAATTCAGAGGCAGTTATGGTTTTTACACGTTCTAAATTTCGTGATGACAAATATACATTATTATTTGATTCACCCAACACGAACAAGGCTTTTTTGTTATCTAACTCTAAAGCTTTCAGTACGTTTATAAAATTCTTGGTTTTTGGAGCATCAAAATTGAAGTTCTCAACTACCATGATATTTTGATCTTTTGCTTGTAAAGAAAGTGCAGATCTACGAGCGATACGCTTTAAGGTTTTATTTAATTTAAAACCATAATTTCTCGGTCTAGGACCAAAAATACGACCACCACCTCTAAAAACAGGAGACTTGATACTACCCGCACGAGCTGTACCAGTTCCTTTTTGTTTTTTGATTTTTCTAGTACTTCCAGCAATTTCAGCTCTTTCTTTAGCTTTGTGGGTTCCTTGTCTCTTATTTGCCAAATGTTGCTTAACATCGAGATAAACAGCATGATTATTTGGCTCCATTGCGAAAACTGAGTCTACAAGTTCAACTTGTCTACCAGTATCTTTTCCTGTAATGTCTAAAACAGCTACCTTCATTACTTTTGAATAATTACATAAGAGTTCTTATGACCAGGTACAGCTCCTTTTACTACAAGTAAATTTTTGTCTGCAACTACTTTCAAGACTCTCAAGTTTTGAACTTTAACATTTTCACCTCCCATACGACCTGCCATACGCATTCCTTTGAATACACGAGCAGGGTAAGAAGCAGCACCAATAGATCCTGGAGCTCTAAGACGGTTGTGTTGACCGTGAGTGGCTTGACCAACTCCGGCAAATCCATGACGTTTTACAACCCCTTGGAAACCTTTACCTTTAGAGACACCTGTAACATCTACAAACTCTCCTTCATTGAAGAAATCAGCACTGATTTCATCTCCTAATTTGTACTCCTCATCAAAACCTTGAAACTCAACAACTTTCTTCTTTGCAGTAGAACCAGCTTTTTTAAAGTGACCTTCGGCCGCTTTAGTTGTACTCTTAGCTGATTTGTCATCGAAACCAAGTTGAACAGCTTCATAACCGTCAACCTCTAAGGTTCTGACTTGGGTAACAACGCAAGGACCTGCTTCGATAACTGTACATGGAATATTCTTTCCATTTTCGTCAAAGATGCTGGTCATTCCGATTTTTCTTCCAATTAACCCAGACATATTATATATTTAATTTATTTATAATTTATTTTTATAGTTCAAGGCCTACTCGTTACGAGCAAGCCTTGAGTGTATTTTTAGCTCTGTGTTAGGATCAGACTTTGATCTCAACTTCAACACCACTTGGCAATTCTAATTTCATCAAAGCATCGATAGTTTTAGATGAAGAAGAATAGATATCCAAAAGACGTTTGAAAGAACTCAATTGAAATTGCTCTCTAGATTTTTTGTTTACGTGTGGAGAACGCAATACAGTGAAAATCTTCTTATGTGTTGGCAATGGAATTGGACCGTTAACTACAGCTCCAGTTCCCTTTACCGTTTTTACGATCTTCTCAGCAGATTTATCTACTAAATTGTAATCGTAAGACTTTAATTTAATTCTAATTTTTTGACTCATTTTAGTAAATATTATTCGTTAGATCCTTTTGCTTCTTTAATCACTTCCTCAGACACGTTTGAAGGTGTAGATTCGTAGTGATCAAATTCCATAGTTGACGTTGCACGACCAGAAGATAAAGTTCTCAAGGAAGTAACATATCCGAACATTTCTGAAAGTGGAACAAAAGCTTTCACAACTTTAGAACCAGAACGATCTGACATGTCATTAACTTGTCCACGACGACGGTTCAAATCTCCAACTACATCCCCCATATTCTCTTCAGGTGTCAATACCTCAAGCTTCATAATAGGCTCCATAATTTGAGCTCCTGCAGATTTTGCAACAGCCTTAAACCCTAACTTAGCAGCTAATTCGAAAGATAACTGATCGGAATCCACAGGGTGGAAAGATCCATCCTTAAGTGTCACCTTCATAGTATCTACTTCGTAACCAGCCAAAGGACCGTTTTTCATAGACTCTCTAAATCCTTTCTCTACAGATGGAATGAATTCCTTTGGAATACGTCCACCTTTGATCTCGTCTACAAACTGTAAACCAGGACCTTTGAAATCTTCGTCAGATGGGCCGATTGTAAATACGATATCACCGAATTTACCACGTCCACCAGATTGCTTCTTATAAGTTTCTCTGTGATCTGCTACACGTGTAAGAGCTTCTTTGTACTCCACTCTTGGTTGTCCTTGGTTAACATCAACCTTGAACTCACGTTTTAGACGATCTACAATAATATCCAAGTGCAATTCACCCATTCCAGAAATTACAGTTTGACCTGAAGCCTCATCTGTTTTTACTTGGAACGTAGGATCTTCCTCTGCTAATTTTGACAAAGCAATACCTAACTTATCTACATCCGCCTTTGTCTTTGGCTCAACAGACACCCCGATAACTGGATCTGGGAAATCCATAGATTCCAAAACAATAGGAGAATCTAAAGCAGACATAGTATCACCAGTCTTAATATCTTTAAATCCTACAGCTGCACCAATATCACCAGCTTCAATATGATCAATTGAATTCTGTTTGTTGGCGTGCATTTGATATATACGAGAGATACGCTCTTTCTTTCCAGAACGGTTGTTCAAGATATAAGAACCTGCATCTAATCTTCCTGAATAAGCACGGAAAAATGCCAGACGTCCTACAAAAGGATCCGTTGCAATTTTAAATGCTAATGCAGAGAAAGGATCACTTACAGATGGCTTTCTAGAAATAGACTCTCCAGAATCTGGATCTGTACCAATAATATCATCTTTATCTGTAGGAGAAGGCAAGTAACGACAAACCGCATCTAAAAGGAACTGAACTCCTTTGTTCTTAAATGCTGAACCACAAATCATAGGTATGATAGACATATCCATAACTGCTGCTCTCAAAGCTGCGTGTACTTCATCTTCTGTGATAGAATCTTCATCTTCCATGAACTTCTCTAAAAGGTTCTCGTCATAAGCTGCAACTTCTTCAATCAATTGCGCTCTGTACTGAGCTGCCTCTTCTTTTAATTCTTCAGGAATTTCGATAATATCGAAAGTTGCTCCTTGGGTCTCTTCATGCCAAATAATTGCACGGTTTTTTACCAAATCAACAACTCCTTTAAAATCCATTTCCTCACCAATAGGCAAAACGATAGGTACAGCATTTGAACCTAACATCTCTTTTACCTGATTGTTTACTTTAAGGAAATCAGAACCTTGACGGTCCATTTTGTTTACAAATCCAATTCTTGGAACTTTGTAGTTATCAGCAAGTCTCCAGTTTGTCTCAGACTGTGGCTCAACACCATCAACTGCAGAAAACAAGAATACTAAACCGTCCAAAACTCTAAGGGATCTGTTTACCTCCACGGTAAAATCAACGTGACCAGGAGTATCAATAATATTGAAGTGATATCCTTTAGTATCGTCAGTTGCTTTACCATTTTCAGTTGGGAACTCCCAAGTACAAGTTGTTGCAGCAGAAGTAATTGTAATACCTCTCTCTTGCTCTTGCTCCATCCAGTCCATAGTAGCGGCACCATCGTGAACTTCACCAATCTTGTGAGAAACTCCCGTGTAGTATAAAACACGCTCTGTTGTTGTAGTTTTACCAGCATCAATATGCGCAGCAATACCAATATTTCTTGTAAATTTTAAATCTCTAGCCATTTGTCAGGTATATTAGAATCTAAAGTGTGAGAATGCTTTGTTTGCTTCAGCCATCTTGTGCGTATCAACACGTTTCTTTACAGCTGAACCTTCTTCTTTGGCAGCAGCAAGGATCTCTCCTGCTAGCTTTTGTGCCATAGTTTTTTCATTACGCTTTCTAGCGTAAGAAATCATCCATTTCATAGCCATAGACACTTTTCTATCTGGTCTAATTTGCATTGGGATTTGGAAAGTTGCCCCTCCTACCCTGCGGCTTCTCACCTCTACCTGAGGCATAACGTTAGATAAGGCATCTTTCCAGATTTCTAAAGAAGATTTCTCTTCTTCATCACCTTTTCTCTGATCTACGATTTCTAGTGCGTCGTAAAAGATTTTAAACGCTACTGATTTTTTACCATCCCACATTAAGTTGTTTACAAAACGTGTTGCTAACTGATCGTTAAACTTTGGATCCGGTAAAAGAACTCTTTTTTTAGCTCTTGCTTTTCTCATGTCTCTGTCTTAATAAAAGATTTAAAATTACTTCTTAGGGCGTTTAGCTCCATACTTAGATCTACGTTGAGTTCTTCCCTCAACCCCAGCTGTATCCAAGGCACCACGAACGATGTGATATCTTACCCCTGGTAAATCTTTTACTCTTCCACCTCTAACTAATACTATCGAGTGCTCTTGTAGATTGTGTCCCTCACCTGGGATATACGCGTTAACCTCTTTACCATTGGTTAAACGTACCCTTGCAACCTTTCTCATTGCTGAGTTTGGTTTCTTAGGTGTAGTCGTGTAAACACGAGTACAAACCCCTCTTCTTTGAGGACAAGAATCTAAAGCAGCCGATTTACTCTTCTTAGTTAATTTGGTTCTTCCTTTGCGTACTAATTGTTGAATAGTTGGCATACTGTTAATTAAATAATTATTACATTAATTGTTATTCTCTCTTTTTTAGAGGGTGCAAATGTACAAATAAAATGCAAATATTCAAATATCAGGGAGTTAAATTAAT
>JBELHR010000035.1:10963-17733 GCA_042091275.1 Flavobacteriaceae bacterium | reverse complement strand
TTGTAGAGGACGATGTAGAAATAGGAGCAGGGTCGACAATAGATCGTGCAACACTCGGTTCTACCATCATAAGAAAAGGTGCCAAGTTGGATAATCAATTGCAAATTGCCCACAACGTAGAAATTGGAGAGAATTCGGTTATCGCTGCTCAAGCTGGTATCGCGGGTTCTTCAAAAATAGGAAGAAATGCTATGATTGGAGGTCAAGTTGGAATTGTTGGTCACTTAAATATTGGTGATTTTGTCAAAATTCAAGCACAATCTGGAATCACTAAAAGTTTAAAAGATAAAGACGTTGTTCAAGGAACTCCATCTTTGAATTATGGGAATTTCAATAAATCTTATGTGCATTTTAAGAATTTAGATGGCATTGTCAAGCGAATAAATAAATTAGAAAAAGACATAAATAAGGACTCAAAAAATAATGAGTAAGAAACAAAAAACAATTGCGAAAGAGGTTTCCTTAGAGGGAATTGGACTTCACACCGGTCAAGATGTCAAAATGACCTTTAAACCAGCACCAGTAAATAATGGGTTTACATTCAAACGAGTTGATCTCGAAGGAGAACCAATAATTGAGGCTAGTGCTAAATATGTGACAACAACAGAAAGAGGAACTAATCTAGAAAAGAACGGGGTAAAGATTCATACCTCTGAGCATGTTCTCGCGGCAGCAGTCGGTTTGGATTTAGACAATTTAATTATTGAATTAGATGCAGCAGAGCCACCTATCATGGACGGTTCTAGTAAGTTTTTTATAGAGGCTCTTGAATATGCAGATTCTACCGAACAGGATGCTTTTGTCAATGAGTTTGTGGTGGAAGAAATCATCAGTTATAAAGATGAAACTACGGGTTCTGAGATGGTTTTGATGCCAGCGGATTCTTATGAGGTTACGACAATGGTGGATTTTGGGACCAAAGTTTTGGGGACTCAGAACGCCACTCTAAAAAAGATGAGTGATTTCAAAAAGGAAATTTCTGAGGCGAGAACATTTAGTTTTTTGCACGAAATAGAAACTCTTCTAAAACACGACCTAATTAAAGGAGGTGATTTAAACAACGCGATTGTCTACGTGGATAAAGAGGTTTCTGAAGAGACTTTTGATAAATTAAAGAAGGTTTTTAACAAAGACAAGGTATCTGTAAAACCGAATGGGATTCTGGACAACCTATCTTTGAGATGGCCTAATGAAGCAGCGAGACATAAGCTTTTAGATGTAGTTGGAGATTTGGCACTTGCAGGAACTAGGATTAGAGGTAAGGTTATTGCTACTAAACCTGGTCACGGTATCAATACCCAATTTGCAAAGAAAATACAGGAAATTGTAAAGCGTAATAAACGAAACAACGTTCCTAAATACGATTTGAGTCAAAAACCGTTGATGGATATCCATCAGATAATGGATATCTTGCCTCACAGGCCTCCATTTCTATTGATAGATAGAATTTTGGAATTGACAAAAGAGTCTGTAGTCGGTATGAAGAATGTTACGATGAACGAAAACTTCTTTGTCGGTCACTTTCCAGAAGCACCTGTTATGCCAGGAGTATTACAAGTGGAAGCAATGGCCCAATGTGGTGGAGTTCTAGTTTTGAGTACAGTTCCAGATCCAGAAAATTATTTGACTTACTTTATGAAAATGGAAAATGTAAAGTTTAAGCAAAAGGTCTTACCTGGAGATACGCTGATTTTTAAGTGTGATTTAATTACCCCGATAAGAAGAGGGATATGTCATATGCAAGCCTATGCATACGCTAATAACAAATTAGTAGCAGAGGCTCAATTGATGGCACAAATAGCAAAAAAGAATTAATTATGAATCAACCTTTAGCATATATTCATCCAGGGGCAAAAATAGCGAGAAACGTCGTAGTTGAGCCTTTTACTACCATTAACAATAATGTAAAAATTGGTTCAGGTACCTGGATTGGTTCTAATGTTACTATCATGGAAGGTGCTCGTATAGGGGAAAATTGTAGAATCTTTCCCGGTGCAGTAATTTCTGCAGTTCCACAGGATTTGAAGTTCGACGGAGAGGATTCTCTAGCTGAAATAGGAAACAATACAACTATTCGTGAATGTGTTACCATCAATAGAGGGACCAATGCATCAGGAACTACAAAAATAGGTTCAAATTGTTTGATTATGGCGACCGCTCATATCGCTCACGATTGCGTTATAGGAGATAATTCTATAGTAGTAAATGGAGTGGCTCTTGCCGGACATGTAACCATAGGTAATTTTGCTATCATCGGAGGTTTGGCTGCGGTGCATCAGTTTATCAATATTGGAGATCACGCTATGATATCAGGTGGTTCTCTAGTTCGAAAGGATGTTCCTCCATATACCAAAGCTGCAAAGGAGCCTTTGTCTTATGTAGGTATCAATTCTATTGGATTGAGAAGAAGGGGGTTTGACACGGATAAGATTAGAGAAATTCAAAATATTTATCGAATACTCTATCAAAGTAAAAATAACAACACCCAAGCTTTAGAAAAAATTGAAGCCCAATTGGAGGCTACTCCAGAACGAGATGAAATAATCACCTTTATCAGAAATTCGAAAAGAGGAATTATGAAGGGTTATAATATTAATAATTAGAACATATGGCGAATACATCAGATATAAGAAATGGATTGTGTATCAATTACAATCACGATACATTTAAAATCGTAGAATTTCAACATGTAAAGCCTGGAAAAGGGCCTGCATTTGTAAGAACAAAATTAAAGAGTCTCACGACAGGGAAAGTAATTGATAATACCTTTTCAGCAGGACATAAAATTGACGAGGTTAGGGTAGAGACTAGAAAATACCAATACTTGTATCCAGAAGGAGATTTATATCACTTTATGAATACTTCTGACTACAATCAAATCTCTTTGGAAAAGACGGTTTTAGACGCTCCAGAACTTCTTAAAGAAGGTGAAGTAGTTACCGTTATTGTAAGGGCAGCTGATGAAGAGCCTTTGGCAGTAGATATGCCAGCTTCTGTTATTTTAGAGGTCACTCACACGGAGCCAGGTGTAAAGGGTAATACGGCTACAAATGCCACAAAACCAGCTACTGTTGAAACAGGCGCACGTGTCAATGTACCTTTATTTATAAATGAGGGAGACAAAATAAAGATTGAGACGACAAAAGGTACTTACCAAGAACGTATCAAAGAATAAATAAGTAAGTAAAAAAAGCCTCTTTTATTTAGGGGCTTTTTATTTTATAATAGATTTAAAATTCTATTTTTGTGAAAAATAGTCAAGAACGAAATAAATTATGAGTGTATTAGTTAATAAGGATTCTAGAATTGTTGTTCAAGGATTTACTGGAAGTGAAGGAACCTTTCACGCGGGTCAAATGATCGATTACGGAACTAACGTTATCGGTGGAGTAACGCCTGGTAAAGGAGGTCAAGAGCATTTGGGTAAGCCGGTGTTTAATACTGTAGCTGAATCTGTTGAAAAGGCAGGTGCAGATACCAGTATTATTTTTGTACCACCAGCATTCGCTTCAGATGCTATTATGGAAGCTGCAGAGGCGGGTATCAAAGTAGTTATTTGTATTACTGAAGGTATTCCTACAGCGGATATGGTAAAGGTTAAATCTTATTTAGAAGATAAAGATGTTACTTTGGTAGGACCAAATTGCCCAGGAGTAATTACTCCAGGAGAGGCTAAGGTTGGTATCATGCCAGGATTTATATTCAAAAAAGGTAATGTAGGTATTGTATCCAAGTCTGGTACGCTTACTTACGAGGCTGCTGACCAAGTTGTAAAGCAAGGTTACGGAATTACAACTGCTATTGGTATTGGAGGAGATCCAATTATCGGAACCACTACAAAGCAAGCAGTAGAATTGTTGATGAATGATCCAGAAACAGAGGCAATCGTTATGATTGGTGAAATTGGAGGTCAATTAGAGGCAGAAGCTGCACAATGGATCAAAGCGGACGGAAATCGCAAGCCAGTAGTTGGTTTTATTGCAGGTCAAACTGCGCCAGCTGGAAGAACTATGGGGCATGCCGGTGCTATCGTAGGTGGAGCTGATGATACTGCTCAAGCCAAAATGAAAATTCTTGCAGAAAACGGAATTCACGTTGTGGAATCTCCTGCTAAAATTGGAGAAGCAATTGCACAAGTATTAAAATAAGTTAAAAATATCTTAACTCAAGTTAAGTTAGCCTGTTCTTTATTATCTTAGAACAGGCTTTTTTTATGCCCAAAAATATTTCTAACTAAACCCTAAAAACATGATTTTTTACAAAAGACTAGCCTTTCTGTTGGTTGCGGCTGGATTGTTAATTAGTTGCTCTGAGCGAGGTACTTCCTTTGAGACTACTTCTGAGCAAGATGAAAATGGTTTCAATTACGAGACTGTCGCTAATGATCCTACTGGCCTTAGATTATACACCTTAGAGAATGGATTGAAAGTCTATTTAAGTCAAAATAGCGATGAACCAAAGATTCAAACCTATGTCGCGGTTCGCGCTGGTTCAAATTACGATCCAAAGGAATCGACAGGACTTGCTCATTATCTAGAGCATATGGTTTTTAAAGGAACACACGAGTTTGGAACATTAGATTGGGAAAAGGAAAAACCGTATCTAGACAAGATTTCAGATTTATACGAAAAGCACAAGGCAACAGATGATCCTGAAGAAAAATTAGCTCTTTATAAGGAAATCGATGCCGTTTCTTTGGAGGCTTCTAATTATTCTATCGCGAATGAGTACGACAAGATGATTGCTTCACTCGGGGCGCAGGGTACGAATGCCTATACTTCATTTGAACAAACGGTTTATACCAATAAAATTCCAGCTAATGAGTTGGATAAATGGTTAAGTGTGGAAAGTGCGCGTTTTAAAGAAGTTGTACTTCGATTATTTCACACGGAATTGGAGGCAGTGTTTGAGGAGTTTAATCGCGGTCAAGACAGTGATGGAAGAAAGGCTTATGCCACTATGCTGAGTGAGCTCTTTCCGACACATCCATACGGTCAGCAGACCACTATCGGAACGGCGGAACATTTGAAGAACCCTTCTATGGTAGCTATTAAGAATTATTTTGACACCTATTATGTACCCTCTAATATGGCGGTAGTTTTAGTCGGTGATTTTGAATTTGACGAAACGATTCAGAAAGTTAATGACGCCTTTGGGGATTATGAAAATAAAACAGTTGAACATCCTGTTTTTGCTTCCGAAGAACCTATTACAGAGATAAAAGTTAATGAGGTTTTTGGACCTACTTCTGAAAGTGTATACGTCAGTTACAGAACCGATAAAAAAGGGTCGGAGCAGTCGAAATACATCACTTTGGTGGATATGATTTTATCCAATTCCAGTGCAGGTTTAATGGATTTAAATCTAAATCAAAAAGGTTTAGTGCAAAGAGCAGGGACTTATCCTTCCTTTTTAAACGACTACGGTTTTCATATGCTAAACGGTTCACCAAAACAAGGTCAGAGCCTAGAAGAGGTTAAGGATTTGATGATTAGTCAAGTGGAACTTATCAAATCTGGTGAATTTGAAGATTGGATGTTAGATGCAGTAATAAACGATATGAAACTGACTTTAACCCGTCAATACGAGAATAATACGGCTTTGGCAGATGCTTATGTAGATGCTTTTATCTACAATCAAAATTGGGCAGATGAAATTGCATTTATCGAAGAGTTAAAAGAGATAAACAAAGAAGACTTGGTGGCATTTGCAAACGAGTTTTACGGAGACAATTACGTTGTTGTTTACAAGAGAAAAGGAGTAGACGAGAGTATAGTTAAAGTAGCAAACCCTGGTATTACTCCGGTTAATTTAAATAGAGGGTCTCAGTCAGACTTTGTAAAGACATTTTCTTCCAAAATATCTCCTGATTTAAAGCCGAAGTATGTGGATTACAAGTCTGAACTTAAAACCTCTGAACTTACTAACGGTATTCCGGTAACTTTTATTGACAATCCAAATAACGACTTGTTTGAACTCAATATCATTTTTGATATGGGTAAAGACAACCAAAAGGATTTGGAAATTGCTGCTGGATATTTTAACTATATCGGAACAGATAAATACAGTCCAGAGGAATTAAAGAAAGAGTTCTATAAATTGGGAATCGACTATGGCGTTTCTGCCGGGGGAGAGCGAACTTATGTTTACATCTCCGGTTTAAAAGAAAATTTAAAACCAGGTTTGGCTCTATTGGAGGAAGCGTGGTCAAATGCAACAGGTGATCAAGATTCTTTTGATAAGTATATTGCTAGAATCTTAAAAGGACGTCAAAACACCAAACTTCAAAAGGGTAGTATTTTACAATCGGGTCTTATGAGTTATGCTCTTTACGGGGAGGATTCCTCTCTGAGAAATATATATCAAGCGGATGAATTGATGGAAATGACACCGACAGATTTAACGGATATCATCAAGAGCTTAAAAGATTATAAACAACGTATTTTTTACTACGGTAAAGATGTCGATGCTGCTTTGACTGCTATGAATGAATTGCACAAGGTCAAGTCTGAGCTTTTAGAATATCCTGAGGCTAAGGATTACGACATGCGTGAAACCGGAGAAGAGGTTTACTTTACAAACTATGATATGGTCCAAGCAGAGATGATGTTAGTTGCAAAGGAGGATGTATTTGATCCAAAGAAAATGGCTTCTGCTCGCGTATTCAACACCTATTTTGGTTCTGGTCTGTCTTCTATCGTTTTCCAAGAAATCAGAGAAGCTAAATCTCTAGCATATTCTGCGGCAGCTGTTTATTCAACTGCATCGAA
>JBELHR010000035.1:8375-10863 GCA_042091275.1 Flavobacteriaceae bacterium | reverse complement strand
AATAAAAACGATGTCAATTTTGAGGCTTTACAAAAATTAGGTAAAGTTCAAGAAATGGAAGTAGACTATCTTTTTAATTATCAAGAACCTAAAGTGGAACAATAAATAAATCCTTTTAAGGTTGAGGGCGAGTCTATAGACTCGCCCTTTTTATATATATTTGGTTCGATTTTAAAAACAAGTTTATGAAATTACTAGAAAACAAAACAGCATTAATAACAGGAGCTACCAGAGGAATTGGAAAAGGTATAGCGGAGGTTTTCGCGAGACAAGGAGCAAATGTTGCTTTTACCTATAGCTCTTCTGTTGAAGCTGCGGATAAGTTAGAATTGGAACTAGTTGCTTTGGGTGTCAAAGCAAAAGGATACCAATCTAATGCCGCGGATTTTCAAGCAGCACAAGACTTGGCTGCTGAGGTTCAAAAGGATTTTGGAGGTATTGATGTTTTGATAAATAATGCTGGGATTACAAAGGATAATCTGTTAATGAGAATAAGTGAACAAGATTTTGATCAGGTTATGGAAGTAAACTTAAAATCTGTTTTTAACTTGACAAAGGCTGTAATTCGTCCGATGATGAAGCAGCGTTCCGGTTCCATAATAAATATGAGCTCTGTAGTTGGTGTTCAAGGAAATGCAGGTCAGACCAATTATGCGGCTTCTAAAGCAGGGATGCTTGGATTTACTAAATCTGTTGCCCTGGAATTAGGTTCTAGAAATATTCGTTGTAATGCAATTGCTCCAGGTTTTATCGAGACAGAAATGACGGCAAAATTGGACGAGACTATTGTAGATGGATGGAGACAAGCTATTCCACTCAAAAGAGGAGGGAGTCCAGAGGATATTGCAAACGCTTGTGTGTTTTTAGCTTCAGATATGAGTGCTTATATCACGGGACAAACGCTTAACGTTGACGGAGGTATGATTACTGCTTAAATATTTGTAAAATAAATTTAGAAGGCTCTTATCTCAACGGATAAGGGCCTTTTTTAGTATATTGAAATATGGAATATTTTGATCCTTTAAAGAATAGAGAAGAAACCAATTTTGTCAAGACCAACCCTCATGTTCACGGACATATTTATAAAAGTGAAGAGGTTTATCCGTTTTGGATTGCAGATATGGATTTTCGAGTTGCATTGCCTATTAGGGAGCAAGTTTTGGCTTTGGCTCACAGGGGAATATTTCCTTATGAGTTTAACGATAAAAAACTTTACGGCAGTATAAGCAGCTGGTTTGAATCGAGACATGGATTGGCACTAAATCCTTCCTATTTCAATCAAGTAAATAGTGTTTTGACGGGAATAGCAGTTGTTATTCGTCTTTTTTCTAAGCCTATGCAAGGAGTTATAATCAATACTCCGGTTTATCATATGTTTGAGCACACCATTAAAATCAACAAACGTAAGGTGGTCAATAATGCCTTAAAAATCGACGATCAGGGTCTGTTTGTTATCGATTTTGAAGATTTAGAAATTCAAATGTCGAAGGAAGAGAATAAAATCTATCTGCTGTGTAATCCCCACAATCCAGTGGGAAGAGTCTGGACGACGGAGGAATTGCAGAAGATAAAGTCCTTGGCAAACAAGTACGACGTTCTTGTCCTGTCGGATGAAATACACGCGGACATTGTATATGCTCCAAATAGCTTTAAAAGTTATATTGATATTGACCGGGAGAACTCTGTCGTTCTTTTAGGTTCTCCTGGCAAAACTTTTGGATTGCAAGGAGTTGCAACAGGACATATATACTCCGAGAATACGGGTTATTATATGAAGATTAGAAGAGAGGTGGAATCTTTGTTTATTCACCATGGTAATGCATTTACTTTTTATATTACGCAAGCCGCTTATAATAAGGGGTCGGATTGGTTGGAGGAGTTTATTATTTATCTCGAGGATACGATAGCAGAAATTCAAACTTTTTTAGAAAAGTATCTTCCTCAGGTAAAATTGACAAAACCTCAAGGCACCTACCAACTTTGGTTGGATTTTAGAGACTGTAATTTAAGTTCCGAAGAATTGAAGGACTGGATTTTTGACAAAGCCAAAATGGGTCTTGCGCCAGGGGCTCAATTTGGGGGAAATTACGAGCTTTGGTACCGTTTAAATATTGCGACAGAAAGAGGTGTTATTTTAAAATATTTAAAGAGATTATACGAAACTAAACCTTATTTTAGTAAAAAAAACACAAGCAATGAGTAATCAACCATTAGATTTTAAGTTACCTAAATTCGGAATTTTAGGTATTGTATTAGTAATTGTAGCTATTATATTTATTTCCAGATCTTTAGTTACAGTAGGAGCAGGACAAGCTGGAGTTTTATACGAAACTTTAGGAGATGGAGTAGTAACGGATCAACCCCCTTTACCAGAAGGATTGAACTTTGTCGCTCCTTGGAACAAAGTTGTATTGTACAACGTAAGACAGCAAGAGCTCGCAGAACGCATGAATGTTTTATCTTCCAACGGATTGGATATTCAACTAGA
>JBELHR010000035.1:4754-8275 GCA_042091275.1 Flavobacteriaceae bacterium | reverse complement strand
GATGTGACTCTTCCAAAGACTATTAAAGATGCCATTGAGCGCAAATTAGGACAGGAACAAGAGTCCCTAGAATACGAATTTAGATTGGAGAAGGCGAGAAAAGAAGCGGAACGTCAAAAAATTGATGCAGAAGGTAAGGCCGCTGCTAACCGTATCTTAAACGCCTCTTTATCCTCAAACATTTTAAAGGAAAAAGGGATACAGGCTACAATAGAATTGGCTAAAAGTCCAAATTCAAAAGTAATTGTTGTAGGTTCAGGAGAAGACGGACTACCGATTATACTCGGAAATAACTAAAAGAAAAAAGCGAAGGTTTTAACCTTCGCTTTTTTTTTACCATCCTGTTCTGTAAGTCCTACCGATATATTGATTCGCAGGTTCAAAATTGGTAACTTTCATATTGTTTCCATCCCACAATAATTTGCGGTGACGCCCTGGATAATCCCAATTATCTTTAGAGTTTTTGATTCTGTAATCATAACTTCTCAAAGCTAGGTTACCCATTAAAACACTTTCGGTCAAAGGACCAGCTATCTCAAAATTTGAACTTGTATTTGCGTTCTTATATCCTTTCATACAAGCATTTACCCACTGAATATGATGTCCTTCAGGAACTCGTGGGATTTGCTCCTTAACCATTTTCGCTTGTTCGTTTAGGCTTTTTGGTAATAGACGTGGATTCCTTCCATAGGTATCGCACATCATTATCCCTTTTTCGCCTTTGATCATTACTCCGTTTCCGCCATCGCCCATTAATTCGTCAGGCCCCAAGGATTCCGGTCTTTCAGGCTGTATACCTCCATCCATCCAATGTAATTTTACTGCTGGCTGGGAATTCCTTTTTGGGAAGTCCAATATAATATGAGAGGAGGGAGGGCAACTTTCTGGAAAGTAACCTCTTTGGAAGGCACCGGTATATACAGCTCCAACAGAGGCTTCTACAGCACTCGGATAGCCCAGTTGCAAGGTTTTGTAGGCAGGTTCAATCAAATGGCAAGCCATGTCTCCTAATGCCCCTGTACCGTAATCCCACCAACCTCGCCAATTAAATGGAACTAAATTTCCAATATAATTGCGTTGAGGAGCTGTTCCTAGCCATAGATCCCAATCTAATTCCTTTGGAATCGGAGTTTCACTAGATTGAGGCCACGGTATACCCTGAGGCCAAACAGGACGATTTGTCCAAACCCAAGCCTCATCAGCCTTTCCGATTAATCCCTCTTTATACCACTCTTGCATCAATCTAACTCCGTCTCCAGAAGCTCCTTGATTTCCCATCTGACTGACTACTTTATATTTTTCTGCGGCTCGAGTCATATTTCTAGCTTCGTCGATATCGTGACTCAGTGGTTTTTCAATATAGACGTGTTTACCCATTTCCATGGCCATCATTCCTTGAATACCATGCATGTGGTCAGGCGTAGAAATAATAATAGCATCCAAGCCTTTCTCGGTATCGAGCATTTGTCGATAATCTTTGTAATAACTTGCTTTTTTGAATTTTCCTCTCGCTTTTATACTACTGCGATCATCTACGTCACAAAGACTGGCGATAGTTACATTTCTGGATTTTGCGCAGGCCATGATATTGTCATAGCCTCGACCACCCGAACCTATGGCACCAATATTTAGTTTATCGGAAGGGGCGACAAACCCCCGACCCAATACATGACGTGGAACAATGGTAAATCCAAGACCTAGAACGGCAGATTTTTTAATAAAATCTCTTCTGTTATTCTTCTTCATATCAACTGTTTAGACCTTTAATTTAAGTAAAAAAAAACAGCATTTAAAAAAATGCTGCTAAATTTTGATCTGAAAAAGAGTACTATCTAATTAATATGCTTTTGAGCCTTGTAAGAAGATCGAACAAGTGCACTACTTTCCACATGTCTGAATCCTAGTTTAAGACCGATTTCCTCGTATTTCTTAAATTGTTCTGGAGTGATAAACTCTTTGACAGGAAGGTGTTTTTTAGTTGGCTGTAAATATTGACCAATAGTTACAACATCTACCTTTGCAGCAGCGAGGTCCTCTAGAGTTTGAATAACTTCTTCCTCAGTTTCTCCTAAACCTAGCATGATACCAGATTTTGTCCTTCTTTGCCCGTTGTCCTTCATATATCTCAGTACCTCGAGACTTTGGTCGTATTTTGCTTGAATTCTAACTTCTCTAGTTAATCTTCTAACCGTTTCCAAGTTGTGAGAAATAACTTCTGGAGCAACTTCTAGAATACGATCAATATTTTTTTTATTTCCCTGAAAATCTGGAATTAGAGTTTCAAGAGTTGTTTTTGGATTAGCTCTTCTTACCGCTTTAATAGTTTCTGCCCATATAATTGAGCCTCCATCTTTGAGGTCGTCACGATCCACAGAGGTCAAAACAGCGTGCTTAATTTGCATTATTTTAATGGATCTAGCTACCTTTTCTGGCTCGTCCCATTCTACTGTTTCTGGTCTACCCGTTTTTACTCCACAAAATCCACAAGATCTTGTACAGATATTTCCTAAAATCATAAAAGTGGCAGTTCCCTCTCCCCAACACTCTCCCATATTGGGACAAGACCCACTGGTACAAATAGTATTGAGTTTGTATTTGTCAACTAAACCGCGAAGTTCAGTATACTTTTTTCCAACAGGTAATTTTACCCTGAGCCACTTTGGCTTAGCTACTTTTTTGGGGCTTACAGCAGTATCTGACATAGTTATTCACTTTACTCGACAAATTTAATGAATAATTTTGTCTTATTGAATTAAATAATAGAGGTAATATAAACTAAAACCTATCATAAATAGAATACCCAAATAACTTAAAACAATAAGTGATTTACCGGGACGATTGGATTCTGAAATATAGTTTCCTTTGACCAATAGAAGATTGCAAATTGCATAAAATGGGGCACTTAAAAAAGACAGTATTGTAGCGACTTTTATAAGAAGTGTCATGGAAGATCCAGCGTATAAGATTATGATTTGAGTTCCAATTACTAAACTTATTAAAACTGCTGTATAGCTCTTCTTTTCTTTGAAATTCACTAATAGTTTTAGGGATCGAGCCATTGCTCTTGGAGAGGCATCGAGTGTGGTAAGTGTGGTGCTAAACATAGCGGTTAAAGCTGCCGCGCCTATGAGATAAAAAGACCAAGACCCTAGGCTCTGGCTATACATCTCAATTAATTGTTCTGCAAAACCAGTTGCATTGGGACTCAAAGAAGTACCGTTTCCATAGATTACAAAAGCACCCAAGGCTAAAAAACAACAACCTAAGACTAGGGTTGCTATATATCCAACTTTAAAATCAAACAAACTCGTTTTGATGGTGCTGTCTTTTTTTTCATTGGACCATAAGGAATGCCAGATTGAAATATCCAATGGTGCAGGCATCCATCCTAAAAATGCGATAAAAAAGGTTATGCCAATATAATCTGTAGGAAAATAGGGTTTTATCGATAATTCTGGGGAGTGGGATTGGTAGGCTAAAACCAAAGCTAGAACAGTGCTTAAACTGAGCAGGATTACAAT
>JBELHR010000035.1:0-4654 GCA_042091275.1 Flavobacteriaceae bacterium | reverse complement strand
AATTCAAAAAACGGATACTTTATGATATGGATAAAAATAAGTGCCCAAAGCAGTCCAAACCCGTAAATTCCGCCAGCTTTAGTAGATTGGACCAAGTGAGATACACCGATTGCTGCACCTGCAAACAATAGGCCTGGACCTAGTGATTTGGCTAATGTTTTTCTCATTTTTGAATCAATTCGGCCAAAAGTTTTCTAGCTCGTAGTATTTTAACCTTGACATTGTTTAATGGTTCTCCAATTTCCAAAGCGATTTCCTTGTAGGTTAGTTCTTGAAAATATCGAAGGTTTATAATTTGAGCATAATGTGGTTTTAATTGCTTAATCAACGATTTCAATCTCGCTAAATTTTGCTCGTTTATCAACAAATCCTCAGGAGAGGGAGACTCGTCAAAAAGTTCGTAAACTTCCTCTTTGTTTTTTTCTAAGCTCACAAGAAGGGTTTTTTTTCTTCTGACCTCGTCTATAAAAAGATTTCTAGCTATGGTCAACAACCAACTTTTAAAGCTAAACTCCTCCTTGTATTTGTCCAAAAATTCAAATGCTTTGGAAAACGATTTGATTGCCAAATCCTCTGCTTCGTTTTCATTTTGAGTCTTGGAAAGTAAAAATCGATAAATATCATTCCAATAGGTGTTTAGAAGGAAGTTGTATGCGTATTGCTTTCCCTCTTTGGCAAGTGATATATATCTAATGAGTTCAAGCTCTTTATCCGGAGTCATTTATTACCAGCGATTAGTTTGTGAAATACTATTCTTAATAAATATAAACATTTGCATGGAAACCAAGCCCAGTTTTAAGAAAGGAAGGTATAGAAGGTTAAAATCTTCGTGGAATATAGATTTTGATTTGATAAAAATGAGACTGCTTAAAATAATATTTATACCAAGAGCAGTTAAAATAAAAACATTTGGATTTGTAATATTGACAAATAGGAGCAAAGGTAGGTTTACTAAAAACAGTAGTTCCGATACATAGAGTAAACCGAGTAAGTATTTAAGTGATGGCTTATATCGTTTAGCTGTAGTAATATGTCTCCTTTTTTGCTGTATCCATTGTTTGATATCAGTTTTTGCAAGGGAGTAGGTAAAGCTATTTACATCCGTGTTTATAGCGCAATTCTCTCGGTTTGCAGCTTCCGAAATAAAGAGGTCATCATCTCCAGAAGCAATATCCATATGACTAGAAAACCCTTTGGTTTTTTCCCACAGGGATTTTCGATAGCTCAAATTTCTACCAACGCCCATATAGGGAAAGTGAAATTCAGTAAAGGACATGTATAGCAATACGGTTTTGAGTGTTTCAAATCGCGTCAAAGCATTTACAATTCCTTTGCCCTTTGAATATCCCCCATAACCTAAAACTATTTGTATGGAAGAATCGCTATACGGACGAATCATAGTATGAATCCATTGAGAACTAGGAATTCGACAATCTCCATCTGTAAACAAGATTATATCGTTGAGACAGGCTTTAATCCCCAATGTAAGCGCATATTTTTTAGAACCGTAAAAATGATCCGAATAGGGTACAGAAACGATACGTATTCTAGAATCTAAATCCGCGTATCGCTCCATAATTAAACGGCTGGAATCTGATGAATTATCGTCTACCAGAATCAATTCAAAACTTTTGAAATCTTGTTTTAGAATATCATCGATAAGATTGGCGAGATTTGCCTCTTCGTTTTTTATACAAACCACAATAGATATGGATTCAGGAAAAAAACTGGCGTATTTCGTTTTGGACTTATATAGAAACCTCAAGAAAAAATAAAACTGATAACCGAATATCAGCGAAAAAGAAAAACAGAAAATGAAATAAATTAAATGCTCAAAGGACATTCAGAATTAATTATTTTCGCACTGGTCAATTTGTTTTCCACAAAGGCCACATGGTTCTCCAGTCTTATTTAACATAGGATTTTGGCTAGCGCAAGTTCCAGAAAATTCTCCACCCTTCTTTGCCCAAATTTTGATTGCAATACCTGCAAATGCAAGACCGAGTAGAACTAGAGTAATAAGTAAAAGTTTCATCTTAATAATTTTGCTGCAAATATAAGTATAAAAAAAACATTCTCAAGGCCTTTATTAGCCCTTGTAGATATTGACCTCCATATCCAAAGAAACACCAAATTTCTCGAAAACTTGACTTTGAACGTGTTTTGCCAGATTTAAAATCGCGTCTCCTGAGGCAGTTCCGTATTTGTTTATCAATACTAAAGGCTGACCCATATGAACTGCAGCGCCGTTTTGTTCAAAACCTTTTAAGCCGCATTGATCAATCAGCCAAGCAGCAGGAATTTTAAATTTGTTTTCCACCGTATAGGAGGGCATTTCGGGATATTGAGCAATCAAGCTTTGATATGCCTCTTTGTCTATAACAGGATTTTTAAAGAAACTCCCCGCATTACCTATCACTTTTGGGTCAGGTAGTTTTTCTTTTCGAATACTTATTACAGCTTTTGCAATATCACTTATATTAGGATCCTTATCTGAGCCCAATTCTTCGAGGCGCTGATTAATTACACCATAGGCTCTGTTTATTTTATGTGCAGATTTTGTCAACCGAAAAACAACAGAACTTATAATTATTTTTCCCTTTAAGGATTTTTTGAATATAGAGGAACGATAGGCAAAATCGCATTGGGCATTGGTCAAGCTCTTTTTTGTTTCCGAACTAATATCGTAGAAATAAACACGCTGAATACTGTCCTTGACCTCGACACCATAAGCTCCTATATTTTGCATTGGAGATGCACCGACAGATCCTGGTATGAGTGCAAGGTTTTCCAGACCTCCAAAATTATTTTCTATACACCACAAGACAAATTCATGCCAGTTTTCGCCAGCTTGAACCTCAATATCAATGTGGGTTTCACTCTCATTTACAATCTTTTTACCCTTAGTTTTTATATGTACTAAAAGTTGTTTTGGAGCTTCTGTAAAAAGTATATTACTTCCGCCGCCTAAGAGAAAAATATTTTTGTTTTTTTCCAGTAATTCCGGGATCTGTTTCTCTTTGGAAATTGCCATATAATCCCCAGCATCGATGTCGATTCCAAAACTATTAAAAGTTTTCAAGGATTGTGAAGCACCGGTAGAACTAGGCATTTTTATATGCTTTGAGGCCCTTGTCTAGAATATTTACGGATTTTAAAAGATCTGTTTCCTTTAAAACATATGCTATGCGAATCTGATTGAGACCCATACCTGGTGTGGAATAAAATCCGCTCGCAGGTGCTACCATTACTGTTTCTCCATCTACATCAAAATCTTCCAAAAGCCATTGTGCAAAGTCATCTGCATTTGCAACTGGTAGTTCTACCACACAGTAAAATGCTCCTTTTGGTTTTGCAACTTTAACCCCTTCAATTTTTTCTAGAGCTTGTATTAAGGTATCTCGTCTCATAACATATTCGTGTTGAACATCTTCAAAATACGACTTCGGAGTATCTAGGGCCGCCTCACTTGCTATTTGAGCATAAGTTGGAGGACTGAGACGCGCTTGAGCAAATTTTAGTGCTGTATTTCTCAATTCTTTATTTTTGGTCACAATGCAACCTACTCTTGCACCACACATGGAGTAGCGTTTGGAAACAGAATCAATCATAATACTGTGATTTTCCAGACCTTCAAAACTCATTACACTAATATGTTTTGCTCCATCATATGCGAATTCTCGATATACCTCGTCAGCAATTAGATAGAGATCGTGCTTTAAAACTAGCTCTTTTAACTGCTCCAATTCCTCTTTTGAATAGAGGTAACCAGTAGGATTTCCTGGATTACAAATCAAAATTGCTTTGGTTTTTGGACTGATTAGATCCTCTATACTCGAGATAGGAGGCAAAGCGAAATTCTCTTCAATACTAGAGGCTACTGGAACAACTTTAACTCCATTTGCCGTAGCAAAGCCGTTGTAGTTTGCGTAAAAGGGTTCTGGAATAATAACCTCGTCCCCAGAGTCTGCTATGGATCCCATAACAAAACTTAAGGCCTCTGAGCCACCTGTTGTGATTATTATATCTTCTTGGTCTACGTGGATTTCGTGCTCGGCATAATATTTTGCGAGCTTATTTCTATAGGTATCTGAACCTTCAGAACGGGAATAGGCCAAAACCTCAATTCCAGAATTTTTAACTGCATCTAATGCTACCTCTGGGGTTTTAATATCGGGTTGCCCTATATTTAAATGAAATACACTTTTACCATTTTTTTTTGCATTCTCCGCAAATGGTACAAGTTTTCTTATTGGAGACTCCGGCATTTTAACTCCTTTTGAGGATATTGTAGGCATGATTTTATTTTTAAAGCAAATTTGCAAATAATACTATTTCACTGCAAATGTTTGGAGATATTTTTAAAATGGAATTGTTAAAATATAATTAAAATAAATTCCCTTTTGCTCATAAAGCTATATCTTAGACAACCACCAAAATCACATATTATTAAAACGTTTCAGCTCACCTTAATTTTCTCTTTTTTTAGTCTTGTTTTTTACGCTCAAAACGCAGTCCCTACTTTTGATATTTTAGGAGGAAAAGATCGTGTTACGGTAGAATTTAAATTGATTAATAATCTCGTTATTTTACCATTAAAAGTGAATGGGGATGAATTGAATTTTATTTTAGATTCTGGAGTGAATTCCAATAT
>JBELHR010000034.1:15208-17735 GCA_042091275.1 Flavobacteriaceae bacterium | reverse complement strand
TACGAACTTTTCCAAAGAGGAGAAACCATTGGAATCTTTCAATATGAATCTGCGGGAATGCAGAAATATATGCGAGAATTAAAACCAACCGTTTTTGCAGATTTGATTGCGATGAATGCCTTGTACAGACCGGGTCCCTTAGAATATATTCCTTCCTTTATTAATCGAAAGCACGGCCGTGAAGAAATATCCTATGACCTTGATGCCTGTGAGGAATATTTAAAAGAAACTTACGGAATTACAGTTTACCAAGAGCAAGTGATGCTTTTGTCCCAAAAACTAGCAGACTTTACCAAAGGTGAGGCCGATGTTTTGAGAAAAGCCATGGGTAAAAAGCAACATGCAGTTTTGGCTAAGATGAAGCCCAAATTCATTGAGCAAGCCTCAAAAAAAGGTCATGAAGCGAAAAAACTAGAAAAAATATGGACGGACTGGGAAGCCTTTGCATCCTATGCATTTAACAAATCTCACTCCACCTGTTACGCATGGATTGCTTATCAAACCGCTTACCTCAAAGCCCATTATCCTGCGGAATATATGGCTGCTGTTCTGTCGAATAATATGAACGATATCAAGCAGGTCACCTTTTTTATGGAGGAGTGTAAGCGCTCGGGTATCGAGGTTTTAGGACCCGATGTAAACGAATCCTATTTGAAGTTTTCCGTAAACAAAACTGGAGCAATTCGCTTTGGAATGGGTGCCGTTAAGGGGGTCGGAACTAATGCCGTAAAAGCAATTATTGCCGAACGAAAAGAAAACGGGAATTACAAGTCTATCTTTGATTTGGCGCGAAGAGTAGATCTGCGAGCTGCCAACAAAAAGGCTTTTGATTCCTTGGTACTCGCAGGCGGATTTGACTCCTTTGAAGACTCTCACAGAGCGCAGTACTACGTCTTGGATGAAAAAGGCAATCCCTTTTTAGAAAAAATATTGCGATATGGTAACCGTTTTCAAGAAGCGGAGAACTCCTCACAAGTTTCCCTTTTTGGAGAGAGCACCTCAGAGGAGATGCCTCAACCCCTACTACCGATATGCGATACCTGGGGAACTATGGAGTTGCTGGCCAAAGAAAAAGAAGTAGTCGGTATATATATTTCCGCTCACCCTTTGGATGATTTTAAAAATGAACTGAGGTTTTGCAATACAAATCTGAGTAAATTGAAGGAGGACACCCGAAAAATGATGGGTAGAAAACTGACCTTTGGTGGAATCTTAACCGAGGTAGAACACCGCGTTTCCAAAAACGGTAAAGGTTGGGCTAGCTTTACCCTAGAGGACTATAGCGACCAACATCAGTTTAGAATTTTTGGAAATGAGTATATGCAATTCAGACATTTCTTGGTTCAAAATTCCTTTCTGTGTGTAAATCTAACCTTTCAACAAGGCTGGAGTAATAAAGAGGGCGTTGACCCAGAACCTAGAATAAAGTTTACTAATTTCTCCTTATTACACGATGTATTAGACGACAAGTTAGAGAAGCTTACCATTGTGCTAAATTTGGATGAAATAACCGACGAGAGCTCCCTAGGACTTCAACAAATACTAGCACCTTTTGAGGGCGGTAAATTAAGTCTTAACTTTACCATTCGGGATTTTAAGGATAAACTTGAAATAACTATGCCGAGTAGAGGTATGAAACTCAAACCATCAAACGAACTGCTCGCTGCTTTGGAGGAGCATCAAATAGATTTTAAGCTAAATTAATATGAACAAATCGTTTATTGATAAAATTTCAAAAATGGATCGTTTTGAACTCTTGGAGCTTTACAACAAAACAACGATCTACAGAGTCGATGCACTTCAGACCATTGAGGCGGAATTGCAAAAGCGTGAGTTGGATTTTGAGGCTCATGATTACGCATACCTCAAGAGTTTAGAAAACGAAGAAAATCCGATAGAGACAAATTTTGTCAGTGAAGAAGAAGCAGTAGTATCCCTTTATTCGAGATCTGCGGTTTTTGGTTTTTCTATATTCTTTTCAACGATTTTTGGAAGTATTTTACTAATGATCAACTTGAGAAGACTCGGTGAAAAGCGCAAAGGTTTTGAAATTCTATTGCTTGGAATTGCCTATGCAATTCTCTCCAGTGTTCTCGTGGACTTGGCCGGTGCAAATTTAGTTTTGTCCCTTGTTCTAAATGTGCTCGGTGGATACCTGATGAGCACCTATTTTTGGGCTAAGTACATCGGTCTTGAATTTAGTCACGAGAAGCAATCCATTTTAATTCCTCTAATCCTGGGAATTGCTATGTCTTTGATTGCCACGCAATATCTTATCTCTTTAGGTGAGTTGCCAGTATAACTTGGCATAATTTTTGAAAATATTATTGTAAATTAAGGCCATGAGAGTACTAACTGTTTTATGTTTTTTTGTGTTTTGCTGCGCTTCAATTCCCTCGGAGGCACAAACCAAAGCAGAATTAAAACAAGAGAAAAAGGAAAAAGACTATCAAAACATGGTTAGTCTTGTCAAATCTGGAAATTACCAATACGAGGCACAATGGGCCAATCCAATTGGAGGAAGTAG